>JANYBJ010000144.1 GCA_025360845.1 bacterium | reverse complement strand
CTTCAAAAAACTTCTGCGTGAACTGATGATCCCCATGGCAGGCTCCCTTTGTAGAAATTGGCCTCTATTAAACCAAATTGTTTGCACCCTCGCCCTCTGGGAGAGGGCCGGGGTGAGGGTTGTGGGCTTGCCCACGTTAGTGATGAACGAAGATTGAAAACAGAAACGGCCGAAAACAAATCCGAAAAAATCGAAGTCCGCTTTGCCCGCTCGCGCTGCTGTCTGAAGCCCGTACAACATGCGGTTGCTGAGACGCGCTACCTTTGCATCAGGCGTTTAAACCGTTGAAGGATGCTGTCGCGTTGCAGTGACGCGTTCAGCCCGGCAGCGGGAATAGCCCTGAGTTTCTCGTACATCGCGGCGTTTTGCGCCGCGCGTTGTGCCGTCAGCTCGGCGAGTTTGGCCGGAATGTCGGGACGCAGTCCGAGCAACTGGACGAAGGCGGTTTTCGGGATCTCCAACAATTCCACCTCTTCCGCCGCCTGGAGGGAGGCGGTACGCGGCAGGCCGGTCATCAAGCTCATCTCGCCCAACAGCGCTCCGGCTTGCAGCGCGAACGTGTGAGGCGCCACATTGGATTGAAATTCAACGCGCCCGTTGACGGTGCCGCGCACCAGCACGTAGGCCGTCTCGCCTGTCTCGCCTTGCGTGAAAAGCGTTTCGCCGCATGTAAACTGTACGCTGCGCATGGCCCGGGCGACCGGCCGCAGCTCTTCGTCGGTGACCAGCGGCTGTCCTTCGGCATCGATCAGCAGTTTGCGGCAGAAGTCGCTCTGATGCAACTGGGCGATATGCTGGTCGATGTGTTTTTCCTCGGGAGGTAACGTGCGCTGGTGATGGACCACCTCCATGAAGTCGTTCAGCAGTTTGTCGCTCATCGGAAAGGGGATCTCAATGCCCTGGCGCTTGAATTGGTACCAGACACGGCTCTGCACATCGCTGATGATTTTCGCGCGGTCGAAATAACGGGTGGTCCAAAAGCGCAAGTCGTAGTTGATGCCGAAGTCCTTATACTCGGTGAGTACGGCGTTGGGCTTGGGATCGCGCACCACCTCCGGAACACTGAGCGCGGCCGCTTCAAGAGCGGCGATCACCTCGGCAGGAGCGTCCGAGTAGCTGGCTCCCACGCTGACGCGGATGCGGCGCAAGGGCGTCGGATGGGTCATGTTGTGGAGCACCGATTCGGCGACCTTGCTGTTGGGCACGACCAGCATGTGGCCGCCGACCGTTCGCAGGCGTGTCTCGCGCCAGTTGGTCTCCAGCACCTCGCCCTCGACATCGCCGACGGCCACCCAGTCGCCGGGCACGGTGGACCGGACGATGTGCATGGACATGCCCGCCAGCAGGTTGCCCAGCACGCCTTGCAGCGCAAAGCCCACCACTGCGGTCAGCAACGCCGTAGAGGCCAAGGCCGTGGAGATGTCATGGTCGAGCACGGTTTTGGCGACCAGCATGAGCGCCCCGACAACCAGCAGGAAACGTAAGATGTTGCGGATCAGAGTCGGTATCGGGAACGGGCGGTCCCGCAGCGCATAGAAGAACCGGAGAACGAATTCGAAGCCGTCAATCAGCAGAACCAGCCACCAGAACGCGGTCCACGCCCGGACATACGAGGCATGCGCCTGAAGCCAAGCGCTGAAATCGCCATTCAGTCTGCTGGCCATGAGAACGGGCAATGTGAGCAGCAGCACTGCGGCGGGGGGGACAAGCAGACTCAACAGAGCGGTCAGCTTAACCGGACCCCGTGCCGGGTCTCCCGCTTGCCGGCGGAATCCCGCGCGCAGCCCGTAAGCCACGCCCATCATCGCCAGTCCGGCGCAAGCCGAGACGCAATAGCCAGTAAAATCATTCATGCCTTTTTCCCGATTTCGATTTCCATACCGCCATAGGCCAGACACGCCTGTGCCATAACCCGCCTCAACTCCTGTTCGCGACGCTCCAGAATCCCATCGTCACTTTCCGGCGCGTGGTGAGTCACGATCAGCCGGCCTACGCCCGCAGACGTCGCCACCTGCACGGCGTCTTGCCACATGCTGTGGCCCCAGCCTGTGAAACGAGCTGCGTCACGGGCATCGTATTGCCCGTCCATGATCAGCACGTCGGCCGGGTTGGGGTCGCGGCAGAGACTCAGCAACAGGCCGCGCTCCGCGTCATCCGAGGCCCTCCATTCAAGGTCTGTCGCGAAAACCGCCGACGCGCCGGTGCCGGGCTCGTCAATCCGGTAGGCGTGGCAGCCGTTGCGGTGATGCACGGGACACCAGCGTATCATAAGCGAACCGTGGCGCAAGGGCATTTTTCCCGGCGTTTCGGGCAGAACGTGAAAGCGCTGCCGCGCGCGAAAAGCGGCAGGCCAGAACGGTTTATCCATCAGGCGCGTCAACGCGTCTTCAACCGTGAAGTTTTCGCGTTCCGGGGCCGCAAACGTGACATGCCAGTCGGCTTTGAAAAGCGGAGCAAAGGAGGGCAGGCCGATGAGATGGTCGAGGTGGTAATGGGTGAAGAGCATCAGGATCGGAGAATTTTCGCCAGCCGCAGCGAGGCGCGGTTGCAGCGTCCTCAGACCGGTGCCCCCGTCGATCACGAGCCGGGCCCCCGTGCCGTCCTCGACGAGTACGCTCGTGGTCGCTCCGCCATACCGCATAAAGTCGGAGTGCGACACGGGACTGGTCCCGCGCACACCTCCCAATACGATACGCATCATGTTCGCCTCCTCACTTCTCGTTCAGTTCCCAAATGCCTGTCCAGGCTGCGGGCGGGCAGACCGCCAGACTCCTGCACTTCTCCGCATAGGCGCAGGCAGCCGGATCTTCGGGCCAACGCTCAAACAGCGCTTGCGCCTCTGCGAAACGGCCCTGCTCGAAAAGTATCCGCGCCTGCTCGAAAACACCCCAATGATCAGGACGCGGTTCGCCCGGCAGACCTGTCAGCTCATACACGCGTACGGGCGTCTTCCGGCCCACCACCCGCAGACGGGCCAGTTCGCGGCCGACCCAGTTGCCGCCCGCGCGCTGCCAGGTGCTTAAAGAAACCATCAGATAGGTGCCGAAGGCCTTGTTGGCGCCTTCCAGACGCGAGGCGAGGTTGGCCGCGTCGCCGAGGATGGTGTAGTTGAAGCGCTCGCGGGAACCCATGTTGCCGACGATGGCCTCGCCGGTGTTGAGACCGATCCTCGCCCGCAGCACGACGCCGGTTCGCCGCTCGAACTCCGCCCGTCTCTCTTCAAGCTTACGCTGGCAACGCACTGCGGCGCGGCAGGCGCGTGCGGCATGGTCGGGCTGCGCCACGGGCGCATTCCAGAAAGCGACGATCGCGTCGCCGATGTACTTGTCGAGGTACCCGCCCTCCTCTTTGATGATCGCGCTCATGTCGCTGAGGTAGTCGTTCAGCAACGTGATCAACACGGTGGGGTCCAGCCGCTCGGAGAACGAGGAGAACTTTTCGATATCGGAGAAGAAAACGGTCAGTTCGCGTTTTTCCCCCCCGAGCGTCAAGCGGCTCGGGTCGGCCAGAATCTGGTCGATCACCTCTTCGCCGAGATAGTACCGGAACGCGTTTTTGATGAACGCTTTCTGGCGGCCTTCAGTTGCGTAGCTCAGGATGACGGCCCCAACGAGCGCAAGCGCGACAGCCAGCAGACCGAAGATCGCGGGCCACCAATAGCCGAGCGCATAGGCGAGATACCCTGCACCGAGAGGGATCGGCAGACAAAGGACAAAGCCGAGCAGGGTGTGGACCGCCCGCCGCGCGCTCAGCACAAACCACGCGGCCAGGCAGGACATGATCAGGGTGGCCAGGATAGCCCCTGACGTTGACGCGTCGTGCAAGAGACTTAAGGTCAGCAGGTTGTCCAGCACCGTGGCATGAATTTCGACGCCCGGCGCGACGCGGCTGATGGGAGTGGGGCGCAGATCCATCAGTCCCGGAGCGCTGAAGCCTACCAGCACGCAGGCGTTGCTGAACACCGAGGGCGAAAGCGCGGGAGTCTCGCCCGCTTGGAGCTGCATCTCGGATTGGATCACGGCGGCGGCGCTGAAACTCGTGTGCATGCCGTTGGTGCCGGCGAAGTCGAGAATGAGGCGGTTACGTTCGTCCAAGGGCAACGCAAGGTCTCGCTGCCCCGCGAGTTGCCAAACGGCCAGGCCGAGTGAAGGGACCTTTTTCCCGTCATGGGCGCGAAGCAGGGAGGCTCGCCGGAAAACGCCGTCAGGATCAGGTTCATCGCTGACATTCGCCAGCACGGTCGCGTTGGTCGCTACGCTGGGGATCGGCTGCGTCACGCGGTCTCGTCCGTAGAACGCGGCGCCGACGAACGCGCGGGTCTTGCGGATGGCCGATCCCAGCGCCTCGTCGTCGGCTACGCCGTAGACCGAGGGCTCGGTGAAGAGGATGTCGAACGCCACGGCTTTTGCGCCGCCGCGGCGGCAGAAATCGAGCAGTGTCGCATAGACTTCGCGTGGCCAGGGCCAGGACCAGCCCATCTCTTTCGAACCCCAGTCAAGGCTCGCCTGATCAAGCAGGATGACTTTGATGTCGGCGGAAGGCGTGCGGCGTGGCGCGAAAAAGGCGACACGCCACGCCCACGTCGAATATTCGAAACGGTCAAGCGCACCTCCAAGCCACAGGAGCACGGCGATGACAAAGGCACCGCAGCCGACGCCGAGACTTTGGAGCGCGCGCTTGTTCATAGGCCTCGCGCCACCTAACGGATCACGGCGAGCATGGCGTCGAAACGCTGTTGGCGACCGGCAGGCGCGACGGCGGCAGGCTGCGAGCCGATCAGGCCGTTGACGTGTTGGATGCGGACATCCGGAGACGGGTGGGTCTTGCCGAACCCGCGCGTGTCCGACGCGAGACGCGTCTTCATTTCCGTCAGCATGTCAACCAGCGCCTGCGGATTGTAGCCTGAACGCGTCAGAATTTGCACGGCTGCGGCATCCGCGTCGTTTTCGAGCGAACGGGAGTAGCCGCTGTTCATCAGCGTGGAACTGATATCCGTGATGCTGCCCTCGAAAGCCTTGGTGACTTCCGCCAGATTCTCTCCGACAAGATTCTTGCCGGCCTCGACCGCGAAAATGGTCAGCGCCGAGGTCAGTCGGCCCCGCTTGATCGCGTTCAGCCCGTGCTGTTTTTCCACATGGCCGATCTCATGCGCCAGGACGGCGGCCAGAGCGTCTTCGCTGCGGCAGCAGCGGAGCAGGCCTCGCGAGACAAGGATCAGGCCGCCCGGTGCGGCAAAGGCGTTGATCTCGTCGGTCTCAATCACCAGGAAGTGATAGCCGCCGAAGGTCTCAGGCTTGTCCGAATACTGCGCCAGCGTTTGGCCGAGCACCGTGAGGTACTGGTTCAGCGCCGCTTGGTCATACGGCTTGTAGGTCGCCAGTACGGTGGCTGCCACCGAGCGTCCGATGTAGTGCTCCTGTTCAGGAGTGATGTCCTGGACCGTTTTTTCAGCAGCCACGGCGGTACGGTTGATCGACGCGGCCTGATCCGAGGTGATCACGCCGGCCGCTTCACCGGCCATGGTGCTGTACTGAGCCACGGTTGAGCAACCCGTCGGCAACAGGGACAGCGTCACTGCGCAGCCGAACAGGGCGATGTGGTTAAGGTTGTTCATTGTGCGCCTCCGTTCTGAGTCAGGCCGCCGGCCTTGACAAACCCTTTGATCTGCTCGGGGGTCGCGTTCATCTTGGCCATCTTGTCGACCCAGGTGAAATCGATCTCGGCGTGATCGGCTTTGAACTTGGCCTCGACATCCGCGTTGAAGCCCTTTCCGGCCAGCGCGAGTTCATTGCCTGACGCGCCTGTGGATACGGCTGCGCCGTTTGACTGCGCGGTGATGCGCTTGGTCGTCAAAGCCGAGGAATGCATCCAGCCCGTCTTGCCGTCGGCTGTACGCACCTGTTGCCACGGACCTTGGGCGCCGGTGGTTTCCACGGCTTGCCCATAGGGGACCGAGGTCACCACTTGGCCGAGGAACGACGGGGTGCTGCGCACCTGTCCGTTTTGAACCTGAACGCGCATGGTCTCGGCCCGCACGGCGGCGGCCAAGCAGAATGCGCAAATAAACGTCACGCTTAGTTTTGTCATCGCTTACTCCGTTCTTGAACGCATGTTCACTAAAAGGATAACGTAGCATGAGGCCGGATGCAAACGCTAAGTCCGAATCTGTGTAATTGCCGCTGTTCTCAGTGGAACAGCCAGTTAGCCGGGATGGGCTGCGGTTCGAGCTTCGGGCCGGAGATGCGCAGGTCAGGCTTTTCGCCGGTCCACACCGATTCGCGCAGCTCCTTGTCATCGACCTTGTTGTTCAGGCGCTTAGGGGCATCCATGCGGAAGTCGATGTAGAGAATTTTGATTTCATGGAAGCCTTTCTTCAACGGCACGCTCCAGGTGCCCAGTCCGTGCAGGCGGGTCGCCGGGTACCAATAGCTGAGCGTGTTGTCGCGCGAGACCCCGGCGGGTTTGCTCTGGTCCAGCCGGGTGGCGTGGCCGAGATAGACCTGAAGCTCATAGCCCGCGATTTGATCCGGGTGGACGTATTCGTGCGGCGCGTGCAGGGTGTAGACGCCGTCCTCGGGAACCTTGATGAACCCCTCATACGTGAACGAGTAGGCGTTCTCGCGCGGCACGACGTTGGCGCTGAGCGGCTTGTTGTCATCGGGGATCTGACGCATGTCGAAGAGTTCGGTTACCGTGCCTTTCTTCGCGGGCTTCTGCTGGCTGGCGAAAAGCCACAGGTCCTTCCAGTAGCCTTCACAGTAAGCATAGCGCAGACCGGGGGCCTGCCCGGTGCCGTTTTCCGGCTCGCAATAGAATTGCCGTGTATAGACTGCGGTGGTCACCGGCGTTGCCTGGGTGCCGCTCATGTCCGCGGGATTGGCGGTCGTGCCTTTGCGATAGGCCCGCCCTTTGATCACGGCGTTGCGGTTGATGGTGAACGGCCCTTTGTAGAGCGCCGACTGCGGCGTCGGCTCGCTGCCGTCGAGGGTATAGGTCATGAACGCGTCGGGCGCGCCGCTGACAAAAGTGATCTCCTGAGAATCTGCGAAAACGTCGGTTTCCGGCAGAATCTTCAGCGGCGCCATGGGGCGGTAGATTCCGGTGAAGGTCGGCTTGGAGCCTTTCGCTTCGAGGATGCAGAACTCGAAATCGCTCTGGGCAACCGCGATCTTTTTGCCCTTTATGGACATCGCCTGGCATCCGAAGGCCATGCCGCGCGTGGCCTTTTCGCCCGGATCGCGGGTCACCAATAGGGCTTCGCCCGTGATTGTGATGCCTTCGATCGTCAGGGATAGTCCCGGCGCTTTGGAGGCCTGGTAGATGACGCGGATGCCCTCGGGCGTGACCGCGTCGAACCCGGCCACATCCTTGGCGGCCATGAGCGGCGTGATGCTCTTCAGATCGTTCTCACTGCCGTCCGGCTTGGCTATTTCCGGGGAGGGCTTGCGCGGAAACAGGGCGGTGACGATCTGCTGGTCGCCTTCTCCCTGCCATTTCACAGCGAGCTTTTGCCAGTTGTAAAACTCCTCTCTGTTTTTTGCCTCTGCCGTGTCATAGGTGAGCGCGGCGTCGGTGAACTGGTGCATCGAGAGGTTGACGTTGCCGACGACGATCTTCGATCCGGGGACATCGCCGTCGCGCGTGTCTGTCCGGGTGCGCTTGGTTTTCACCGAGCGGGTGGCCGTGTCGAGCACGATGTCGGCGGTGTCGAAGCCGCCATAGCCACGGTCCGGGTCCCTGTTCTTCAGCGCCAGCCACCACAGTTGCTCATACTCGTGCTTGGCCGTGGTCAGCATGCGGTCGGTGACGATCCACAGTCCCGCGCGACGTGCGAACAGCACCAGACGCTGGTGGCGCACATCCTTGACGGCTTCGGCGCGCTTGCTGAATTCGTTGGCGTACGCCCCGCTGTAGAGCCCTTCCATGACGTTGAACTGGTCCGACGCGTGCCAGCGCCACGGTGCCGGGTCTGTCCACGACTGAATCATTTCGCCGCGATGTGACGAAGGCCAGCCGGCCTTGGGGACGAAGAAGTCGATGTCCTGCCTGCGCCCGTCAACCATGATGGGCGATGTGTTGCGGACGTAGTTGTGGGCGATGTCGTCGCTCAGCAGGTCCATGCCATAGGCCGCCAGACCAAAGGCGTTGTTCTTGCTTGCGGCGTTCAATCCCGGTCTGGGCGAGCAGAACATCGCGCCGTAGCCCTGACCTTGGCCCCAGCCGGTGCGGGCGATGAAGAAGCCGCCGTACGGGAAGGCGTCTGCGGTGTGGTCCGGCGCCGGCGCAAAACCGTTGCCGTAGAAGAAATCGTAGAGCTTCCGATTGACCGGATCGTTCATCTGGGTCGGCAGGCGTCCGGTCTGCTCCAGGGTCTTTGACTTCTGGCTGGAGCCGAATTGGGTGATGTTCGGATACTCGCCGTTCGGCGCGGCCCAGCGCATGATCCACTTGCAGCGCTGCTCCAGCAGCTCCCGCTCCTCGACCTGCCAGTCCGGATCATGCATCTTCTTTTCCCACGCCGGCTGCTCGAACCAAAAATTGTTCTCGCGGGCGTTCATCAGGCGGAAGACCGCCGTGTTGGCAAGAACCACCGCGTTGTAGCCGAACCATTGGTGAGGGTCGGTGCCGTCGCGCAACATCTGGATGGCGTTGATGTCCTCGATGTTGCGGCGCACCGTCTCGCGGAAATAGATCTTCGAGACCTTGAACTCGTCGAGCAGGATCGACAGCAGCATCTGGTTGCCTCCCGGTGTCCAGGCGTTGCAGTTGGAGCGGAAATACACCGTGTAGTTGAGCGGCGACTCCAGGGCCAGCTTCTTCATGATGCGGGCGAAAACCTGCGGCTTGACCGCTTCGCTGCCTTCGGGCAGGGATTGGGCGATGCCTCCGAACATGCGGATCGTCTCCACCACCGGGTAGAGGTTGTTGTCGGCGTTGACCGCGGGCTGGAGGTCGCCCAGATAGGTGCAGTGGATCGCCCAGTCGTCCAGGTAATCCAGCCAGCGCTGCAGGTAGGCCTCCTTGCGGGTCACCATGTAGGCAACCCACAGCGGCTTGAGCCCCTCGCCCAGATAGAGCTGGCGATAGGGCCCGTCGGAACGGGGCTTGGCCGCCCAGCCATAGGGTTGGCCGGGGGCCATCCAGTCGACCGTGCCCGGCTCGCCGATGGGCACCAGCGTGTCGCCGACAGTCATCTGGCCCTTGAGCAGGGCATCCGCCATCTCGAGTTGCTTCTTCTTGGCATTCTCGTCCAGATTGCCCATGGGTGCCTGCGGGAAAGAGCCCAAGCCGGCTACGCCGCGGCCGTTGGGACTGACGTCGCTGGCATGGAGTCCGTAGTTCTGCGGATTGCGCAGCTTGTCGAAGCAGTAGTCGCGGAAGGCCGTCATCGCCTCGACGAACTTTCCGCCTTCCTTCAGTTTCGCGACTTGGTCGAGCTTTTCCCGTCCCCACATGGCGACCCCGAAGCGTTCGTGGTCGCAATAGACCAGCTCCAGAAACTCCTTGCTGAAGGCCTGCAGATTCTCGGCGGAATCCCGCTTGTCCCACGCCGCCTTTACTTCTTCGGCGGTCGCGGGTTTCACGGCCGCGTACCGCTTCAGGACATCGTCCGTGACCAGGCTGAGTTCGCGCAGGCAGATCTCTTTGCCGGCATTGGGCTTGTCGGCTGGACCCGGACGCGGAAAGACCCTCAGCTTAACGAACCGTCCCTTGGCAGGGTGGGGAAATGCGACCACGGTCTCTTTGCCGGCCGCGCCGGAGAAGTCGCCGCTCACAGCGGCCGCGCCATCGACTTGAGGCGAGTCGCCGACGGATAGCTCGAACTTTCCCGGCAAGGTATCGATGGCGTTGTTGGGGCTCTGCAGGTTGAGCAGCGTGAACGCGCCGAGCTCATAGCTTTTGGCCAGATCGATGACAATGTCGTAGGCGTCCTTGCCCTTGGCGTAGTAGAACGTATCCGAGCGGTCGTCGATGAATTTGCTGCCCGACCATTGAGGCAGGCCGCCCTCTTCGTTCACCGAGAGAAGCTCCCACTGGTCTTTGGGAACATAGTCGTTGTTGAACTCCCAGTAGCCCCACAGGGAGTCATCGCCCCAGGTGGGGCGAGAGCGGTAAACGCTGGCGGTTTGGGACGCCGGCTTGTCTTCCGCCTGCGCGACCGCGCAGAGCGGCACCAACAGCGCAGCTAAAGGTCGCCGCAGAGCTTTGCCGTTCATCGTTTTCTCCTTTGGGTCACTCGTTCAGAAGATCCGCAAGCATGGCCGTGTGGTTGTTCAGGAATTGGCGGGTTACCGCGTAATGTTCGGTGTCCGTGTATGCGATCTGTCGGATGGCGTCGTTTTCGAGGGAATAGAGGGTGGCACACCGGCAGGCAATACGGATACTCGTCGAACGAGGCCACCTTGCTCCGGTCGATACCGACCTGCAGCAGGTAGTGTCTGGCATCCATGGTTTTCATGGCGTGTCCTGCTCACTCGGCGCGATGGGTGCGGTGGGCGTCGATGATCTCCCGGACTTGGCCGGGATCGGGTATGCCGTCGGCGACAATTTCGATGCTGGCCTGGCCGGCGGAAGAGATGCCGATGGAGCCCACGTTAAAGAGCCGCTGGAAGAAACTCTGGTTGACCTGAATGCTGCGGACGTCCGAGTGGTAGACCTCGTTCAGGTTCTTCGCGAGGATGCCTTTCCGCAGCGTGGTCTTCTGATCCGTAACGGTCAATGTGGTGCCCATGCACCTGAACCACCAAATGAGAAAGAGGATCAGCCCCAGCCCGACTGCGGCAATCAGCAGAAGGCAAAGGATAAACCCGAAGGGATGGTTCCGGAACATCGCCGGATGCGCTTCGTATAGTGTCTGGTCAGCCATAATGGTCTACTCCTTCATGTTCCATGCCGTTTTTTTCTGGCATTCACTTTCATGCGGTTATCCGGCATTAATCTTTTGTGGCAATCATTGACTCAGCCGATTTTGGAGAGGCCGTTCGGCGGGATGACATGCGGCAAGCCTTCAAACTGAGTGAAGGCCTCGTCCAGGGTCACCAACGTGTGATGGCCCGCGATGGCGAACGCGGCGAGATAGGCGTCCATCACGACTTTGGGTGACCGCTTGAAGGGGCGGCACAGACGCTCCCACTCGACGTCCAGTCCGCGGGGTTCCAACACGCGGGCAAACCCACCGCATTTCAGCAGCGAGGCATACAGCGACCACGCCTGTGGCAGTGTCAAGACATCTTCACGCATGACGGCTTCGGTTGACAGCAGACGAAGCAAGGCGATCTGTACCTCGCGGCAAATCAGGAGAGGTGAGGCGTGATCCCTGTTTTTCCACCAGGCTTTGCAGCGGGCGTGGTGGACATGCCGCTCGGTGACGAGCGCCAGCAACACGTTAATGTCGCACATCTGCCGCATACGCCGCAATCTCCTCATGCACAAGCAGTTCACTGATCTCCTCGGGCGTGAATTTCAGGGAGCCGGGCCTGTTGCTCCTGATCACGGGCAATGCGGGTGCCGTTCTCGGAGGCCGCGTCGCAGACGGGGCGGTCAATTCCCGTTCGAGCGCCCGCGCAATGAGCGTTTTTAAGGGGAGCCCTTCCTGCGCGGCCTGGATCTTGACCCGTTTGCCGAGCGTGTCCGGTATGTCGATGGTGGTCCTCATGTGCGCATATTCGCATATTTATGCGGATGCCGTCAAGGATAAGGTAAGGGATAAGGTAAGGGACATGGCAATCCCATCTGATTTCCATGTGCATGAGGAAATCGGCCGGTCAATCGGTGCATGGACCCAACTACTTCCCGTGCTGCCGAAACATGAGGATGAGATTCTTGGTTTTCTTATCCGGCTGGATCATCTGCGGCGCGGCATCGAACGCGCTGTGCCACAAACCCGGACCTTTATCCGTCCCGGATTCGATGAAGCTGCTGACGCCTGCGGGGAGGCGTCCTTACCGCAGGGTTGAAAAGTCACCCGGAGTAACGCTCAACGCTCAGGCGTAGTGGGCGAAACGAGAATAGAGGTGGTGAAGCGCGGACCTTGGCGGGCTGGGTCCACGGTGTTGCCGGCAATGTCCACGCGGGCGCAGTCCTGCACTCGGACCGCGCAGCGGCCGTAGGGGCGTGCGCCGTGGCGGCAGGCGCCCTCGACCGTGTTGCCGCGCAACGCCAGTCCGTCCACGCCGACCGCGAAGATCGCGCTCTCGTCCGTGCCGAGGATGCGGTTGTTCTCGAACACCGTGTCGCGGTGTACGCCCGGCTTGGGCGGGTAACCGAAGTCCTTCAGGTAGGCGACGGCGCACAGGCTCGCCTCGGCCGCTGCGGCCCCCCGGTTGCAGTTTTCGAAAAGATTGTTGCGGACTGTGACGTTACGCGTGCCGATGCTTTCGAAGAAGTAGACCACTTCCGTGAGTACGAGCACGCCGGCCGATGTGCAGTCTTGGAAGACACACTCTTCGATCACGGCGTCGCGGGTCTGGCAAAGCACGCCCCGGGCACGGTTCGCGCGGACCGTGCAGCGCCGCATGCGCAGCGCCGGCGTGCGGGTGGCGTTCCCCAGCACGTCGCCCTCGCGCAGTTCGGGCGGCAGCGGCGCCTCGAAGGTGACCCGGTGACGATTACCTTCGCCGGGTTCAATCCCGACGCTGCTGACCCGGTTCGAAGCGAACGGCAGCAGCGTGTCGGTGTGGCTCATTTCGAGTGTGTCGCCGGGATCGGGAAGATCGACCATCTTAAGATTGTGCTGCGCGATCACAGTGCGTTCGTCCAAACGCTGTCGCACGCTCAGGTAGAGACCGCTCTTGATGTTCGCGCCGTCATCGCCCATGCCTTCGAAGGTGCAGTCATCGAGAGTGACAGTGCCCTTGCAGCCGCCGAAGTGGGTGGCGTCGGCGGTCGCCGACATGGGCCGCCGGGAACCGGGCCGCTTGAGCACGTTGAAATGCTTGAGTGTCACATTCTCGCAGACCGTCGCAATCAGCCCCATTCCCGGCACGGCGTAGACGGCGGTGTCGAGCGCCTGCACCTCCGCGCAGCGGTTGAACATGAAGGCGTTGAAGCCGTAAACCTGGTGCCGCAGGACCAAGAATTTTCCCACGGGCACCGCGAGGTCGCGGTTCAGGTACACCCGCAGACATTGGGGACCCCGCAACTCGGTTCGCTCCACAGCGCCGTAAACGTCCAGGTCCGAACCTGCAGGCAGACGCGTCGCCGGGTCATAATCCATAAACGCGCCGACCGGTTCGCCGCCCGCCACCGGGTACTCCGGTTCCACAGCCACATCGAAGTGACGCACCTCGGACGCGGTCACGGTGCCCACGGAGAAGGGGGGGCGGGGCCAATCGATGGTCAGCCCCTGTACCGTGACCTTGCGGCAGGCTTCGAAGTGGAAGACGCTGGTGACACCGGAGACGAGCAGCTCCGCGCCTGTGCCCTCGATCCGCAGGCCGTCCACGTTGCGAAAGCGGAACAGGACGTTCGGGTCCTGCGCGTTGCCGCCTGCGGTCAGGCGGTAGCGGCCCGGCGGGATGACGAGCCGGTGGAAGCCATTGGTCTGGACTTCGTTCACGGCGGCGATGAAGGCCACCGTATCGTCGCCATCGTCGTCCGGCTTGGCCCCGAAGCGGGTGACATCCACAGCCGGTACAATGGACGACGTCGCTTCGGCCAACACAAAGGGAGCTGCCAGCAAGAGCCCGATTCTGAGCAAAGACCGCATGCTTACGATGTCTTTCGGGCAGACTTGAATTTGCCCGCGGCGGCGACTGTGAGGCCGACGGCCACAACGAGTAAAGCGATGCCGAGCAGGGGACGATAGACAACCCAGGCGATCGCGATCGTCAGCAGCGACAGGATGCTTGCCAACAGAAACGCGAGCAGGCCCGTGCCGAAACCCACGATGCTGCCGAAGATGGGCACAATGTCAGCGAGCACGGAAAACGGTTTGAAAACCAGGTTCAGGCCGATCAGCATGAGGACAAAACCGACGAGCCTGAGAAGCCAGGTCAGCATGGCGTTACTCTCTTGGGCTTTCTGTATCATGGCGGCGCTCGACTGGATGCCCATCTGGAGCAGCTCGATGCTCCCGCCCGCCTTTGCGACATAAGGCTCAAACGTGTCACCGGTCTGCTTGGCGATCACGCTCACCTCTGCAGGTCTTGCAACTTCGAACTTCACCCGCGTGTCTCCCACCTGAGGATTCGCCGAGTCGGCGCCGATGTAGAAACTGTTACTTTGCAGCTTCGCTTTGTTCGTGAGCGGCTCGGGTTGCAGCGAGTCGCTTCCGATGGACAGGGGTTCGAAGTTGTTGATCATGCCGACAAGAGAGGATGACAGCGTGAAGGCTCCGAGTGTGACTTTGTCGGCGGTAAACTGTGTCGGCTCATACGGGAACGCGCCGGGATTTTCGTGTCCTGACGGCTTCTTGAAATCTGAGGAACTGATCGCGCTGCCCGACCATTTTT
Organism: bacterium; assembly: GCA_025360845.1. Classification (GTDB taxonomy): domain Bacteria; phylum Verrucomicrobiota; class Kiritimatiellia; order RFP12; family UBA1067; genus JAHFSX01. Next base: position 12,861 of record JANYBJ010000144.1, on the reverse strand, counting down.
TCGCATAGTTGTAGGTGTTGACCGTCTCTGTTCCGCCCCCCAGTTTTTTTTGGGTCTTGCTCTCCTTGGTTTCGTCCCACTGGTACATTTCAACGACCCGCTTCAGTTTGAGGGCCTGCGCGGACACGCCGAAGTCGGAGTCCTTAAGCGTTGCGTCAGTCATGGCTTTTCCGGTCACGTGAACGAGTTTGCCCGCGTTGGCGGCATCCACGCTTTCGGCGGCAACCGAAACAACCGCTCCACCTCCTTCTTTCAGCGTCTTGTAGCGGGTGACGGCGCGTCCTTCGTTCCAGAAGAGTAACGGGAAGGCGACGGCAAACAAGATCACGCCGACGATCACCCCCTTGATGGCCCCGCCGATGCGACCGAACCACGACTCGTTTGTGACTTCCGTAAAGCTGTCGTTTGACATGACTCCCTCCAATCGTTCTTTAAACCTCAGACCAACACGGGCTAGCCACTCGGCCAACAGTGCAGGTAGCTTTTCATAACCAGACGCCCATTTCAATCACTAATACGCTCAAGCGTCCGCCTGAGCGGTCTGTCGACCGGACCGGCAGGTGTGTTCACTGGAAAGCGTGCCAGATGTCTTGGAGACGGCGGATGGCGTCAAAGGGGGCCGGAGCGAGGCAGACGTAGCGCACGACCGAGAAGTTGATGGCTCCGGCCCGCATCACGTCGGCGAGGTTAGTCTCGTTGAGGCCGCCGATCGCCACGGTGGTGAAGGGCGAGGCTTGGATGATGGCTCCGGCCTGCTCCGGGCCGAGGGCGGGGTCGGGGATCTCCTTGGTCGGCGTGGCGAAGACCGGTCCGACGCCGCAGTAGTCGGGCGCGACCTCGACGGCGCGTTGCGCCTGAGCGGGGTTGTGGGTGGAGAGCCCGAAGAAGCGCAGGTCAGGATAGAGGCTGCGGGCTTCGGGGAGCGTCATGTCGTCCTGGCCGAGGTGTACGCCGTCGGCCTCAACTTCGGCGGCGATGGCCGGGTCGTCGTTGACGATGAAGCGCGTGGCCGTGCCGCGGGTGATGGAGCGCAGGTTCTTGGCGGTGGCGACGACCTGTTCGCGGTCGGCCTTCTTCATTCGCAGCTGGATGTAGCGTAGGCTGGCGGACACGGCCTCCTCAGCGCACCGCTCATACGACGTGGCAGGATTGGTAATGACGAGGTAGAGTCCGAACTTTTCAATGGTCATGGATGTCTCCAAAATGACACAAAATTGTAACACGAAGGACGCGGGGAGGGGAAGGCGTTTTGTTGGCGTATATCCCGAACAGGATTGGGGATGCCATTTCAGCGGCGTTTGCGTATAATGCGTCCCCTAATGACCGACTATTCCAAGCTTCTGAATGCCGAACAATGCGAGGCCGCGACGGCGGGGGCCGGACCGCTGCTGGTGCTGGCCGCCGCCGGGACCGGCAAGACGCGCACGCTTGTCTACCGCGTGGCCTATCTTGTGGAAAAGGGCGAGACACCTGACAGTCTGCTGCTTCTGACCTTCACCAACCGTGCGGCGCGCGAGATGCTGGAACGCGCCAGAGGCGTGGCAGGCGAGGCCGTGGGCAACCTCTGGAGCGGCACCTTCCACCACATCTGCAACCGCTTCCTGCGCCGGTTCGGCGACCGGCTCGGCTATCAGAACGATTTCACCATCCTCGACCGCGACGATTCGCGCACGCTGGTCGACCAGTGCATCAAGGACGCCGTACTCAACAAGAAGGAGTTCCCCAAGAAGGATGTGATCGGTTCGCTCATCAGTTCGGCGGCCAACCGCGCGTGCGACATCGAGGATGTTCTGGATGACGGGCTCGACCAGTTGGACGTCGATCCCATGGAAATTATCAAGGTGGCTAACCTTTACGCGGAACGCAAGCGGGCCATGGGGGCGATGGACTTCGATGATCTGCTGGTGAACGGGCTGAGGTTGCTGACCGAGCATGAGCAGATCCGCACCTTTTATCAGAACAAGTTCCGGCATGTGCTGGTGGACGAGTATCAGGACACCAATCTTCTGCAGGCCAGGATGGTCGATATCTTGGCGGAGGTGAACCGGAACGTGATGGCGGTGGGCGATGATTTCCAATGCATCTACTCGTGGCGCGGGGCGGACTTCCGCAACATCATGGAGTTTCCCAAGCGGTGGGAGGGGTGCCGCATCGTCAAGCTTGAGCAGAACTATCGCAGCGTGCCCGAGGTGCTGGAGGTTGCCAACGCCTGCATCAAGGGCAACCCTGAACAGTTTCAGAAGACACTCCGCCCGACGCGCAAGGCCCGCAACAAGCCGCGTGTCTTCTACGTGCGGGACGGCGACGAGCAGGCGACGGCCTTGCTTGGGCTGATCCGGCGCTATCAGGAGGACGGGTACAACCTGCGCGATATGGCGGTGCTCTACCGCGCCCACTTCCATTCGATCGAGTTGCAGATGATGCTGGGACGCGCCCGGCTGCCGTATGTCATCACCTCCGGCATCAGCGTTTTCGAGCAGGCGCACGTCAAAGATGTGGTCGCCTTCCTGCGCGTGTGCGAAAACCGTGCGGACCGCATGGCCTTCGGCCGGCTGCTGGGGATGTTGGGCGGCGTGGGCGAGAAGACCGTTGATTCGCTCTGGGTGAAGTTGGGCGGCCTGTTCGACACGCGCGACGCGGAGCAGCGCGCGCGGCTGACCGCGGCGCTCAAGCCCGCGGCCCGCGGGCAGTGGCAGGAGATCGACCGGCTCTTCGAGGAGTATCACCGCGAGAATCTGGCGGCGGCGGGCGGCGAGATCGTGCAGCGGTTCTGCGATGTGTTCTTTCACACGTACCTGGCGCGCGCCTATGAGAATGGTGACAAGCGCGAAGAGGATATCCGCGAGTTGGCGCTGCAGATCAGCAAGAGCGAGGGCGTCTCTTCTTTCCTGCAAGAAGTGGCGCTGCTCACCAACGTGGATCACGAATACGACAAGATGAGCCGCGAGCACGCGGACATGCTGCACCTGAGCACCGTGCATCAGGCCAAGGGGCTGGAATGGCCGGTGGTCTTTGTGATCTGGGCGGCGGAGGGGATGTTCCCGTCCAGCCGTTCGATCGGCGAGTCGGAGAACGACGCCGAGGAGCGCCGGCTTTTTTATGTGGCCGTGACGCGCGCCAAAGACGAGCTGGTGCTGTGCGTGCCCGAGATGCGGCGCACGCGTGATGGTGGCGTGTTCTTCTGCAAGCCATCCCGTTTCATCAAAGAGCTGCCGCGCGGGTTGACGCGCGAGAACTACGGGTTCCGCACCTATTGAGCCTAGACAAGGCGTCTAGCGGTTTAGGAGGCGCTACTCCTCGCGCGGTTTGTCGGACGGCAGGAGCGCGGTGATGGGGGTGAGCGTGAAATTGCGCCAGAGGGCGCGGGTGTGGTAGGTGGCGAGTCCGAGCGGTTTGGTCTTGTCGATATCGCCGGCGCGCAGGCTGAGGCGGCTGGCGTCGCCGAACTCGACGCGTGCGGTGTAGAGTTTGTCGTTCAGGAAGACCTGCAAGACGCCGGGCGTGACCCGTACGCGCAGCGTATACCATCTGCCGTTTTCAAAGTGGACACCTTCGGTCCACTGGTTTTCTGAGGCGTCGGCGTGATCGACCGACGAAAGGCCGCAGAGTTCTCCGCCCCAGCCGCCGATGATCACGGTGCAGAAACTATTCTCAACCGGGATCGTGAGGGCGATGAAAAAATCCGAGCCCTCCGCACGCTGGGCCTCCAGCGAGAGTTCGTAGTTCATCGTGGGAGGCGTGTTCGTGTACGCGATGCCGGTCATGGGGTTGCCGACACCGCACTCCACCCAGCCGTTGGAGATCACGTTCACCGCGCCGCTGCCTGAAATCGGCGCAAGCCGCCATCCAGAAAGGTCTTTGCCGTTGAAGAGCGTGAGCGGTTCGGCCAGCGCTGCGGAGGCCGTCAGAACCGCAAAAAGAAGAAGAGCTTTCATAAAAGTGGCGGCTTTAGAAACGGCCCCCTCCGGAAACGGCGCTCTGAAGCGTGACGGGTGCAGTCACGCCGCGCGCGAACATCTCCTTGATCGGGACGGCCTTCAGGTCCTTATGTTCCGGTTCCTTGTGAAACCGGCGCTGTATCGAGGCGATGGCCACGCCAGCGGCATAGTGAACTTCCCCCCAGCGGGTTGTGTTCCGCAACTTGATGATTTGGTCTAAGACATCCAAGATGCGCGGGTGTTCCACAAGGCCTAATGCCATGCACGCAAGTTCGACGCGGTGCCAGTTGACGGAAGCCAACTCGCGCACAAGCGCGTTAATGGCGTCTTCTTCGCCTGTTTGTCCAAGGGCAAAATAAGCGTGCCGACTTTTGCCGAGTTTCGCGATCAGCGGAGGAACGCAATCGGGTCCGAATTCGACAAGCAGATCCGCAACATAGTCCGCGCCCTTGCTCTGATCGGGCTCTTCGAGCGCGGTTTCTCTGAGGCCCTCGATCAGTGCTGGAATCACGCATTCGCCCATCGCGAGCAGGGCATTCCTTGCCTGTCGATCTCCTGAACGCGTTTTCTCAACGAAATCGGCGATCTGGCGACGGTCCACTTTTGCAAGCACGTTCCGAGGGGGGGCGGGCGGGATGGGTGTGGAGGCCGGTACGGAAGCAGGTGAGGGGGCCGCCGGTACGGAAGCAGGTGAGGGAGGAGGCGGCTGGACGACGGGAAGGGGCGGTGTCGGCGTGCGAACAGGAACGAGGATCTGCTCTCTGCAGCGCTGGCACGTGATCTGCTTTCCTGCGGCGCGCTCCGCGATGAGAATATTCACGTTGCACTTCGGGCAAGAGAACTTGATGTCGTCAGGCTGCCGTTTCACCGTGCTGCCGATTGCCTTGAGGGCGTCTGCAGGTTGCGGGGCTTGCGGTTCGGCCGGCATCGCCCTCTCCGGGAGTCGCATGGGACACTGGCAGAGCGGGCACAAGATACGATGTCCCAAAGCGACTTCGGGTACTTCGAGTCGTTGCTGGCAGTGAGGGCAATTGAACTTGATGTCGCGCATGGTGTCTTCTTCAGGCTCGCCGAACGCACATTAGACGTCGGTGAACAGACGCTAGCTAAAGAGCCAACGGTGTCATATACTTTTTCATAATTTGAGGGGTAAATCAAGCGCTATTTGATTCGAATGGTCAACGGGTGTTTGAACTGGAAGAAATCGGGAAACTATGTTAATAATTGAAACTCATTTTCGAATTTTCGGCGGAGTTATTTTCTGCCGGAGGAAACTAGGTTGATTTATGAATCTCATTAAAACGCTTTTTGGAACGAAAACCGATCGTGATTTGAAACGGCTCAAACCGCTGATTGCCCGGATTAACGAGCTGGAGAAATCGTATCAGTCGCTTTCAGAAGAGGCGCTCAAAGCCAAAACGCAGGAGTTCAAGGGCCGTGTGGCGGCTGGCGAGACGCTGGACGACATCCTGTGCGAGGCTTTCGCCGTCGTCAAAAACGCCTGCCGCAGGCAATGCGGAACCTCTCGCGAAGTCTGCGGACATGAACTTTCGTGGGATATGGTGCCCTTCGACGTGCAGCTGATCGGCGGCATCGTGCTGCATCAGGGCAAAATCGCGGAGATGCAGACAGGCGAAGGTAAGACGCTCTCGGCCACCTTGCCGCTCTACCTCAACGCGCTTTCCGGCAAGAACGTGCGGCTGGTCACCGTGAACGACTATCTGGCCCGGCGCGACGCGCAGTGGATGGGGCACATCTACGAATATCTCGGGCTGACCGTCGGCTGCATCCAAAACCACATGAGTCCGGCCGAGCGCCGCGAGCAGTACTCGTGTGACATCACATACGGGACCAACAGCGAATTCGGTTTCGACTACCTGCGCGACAACGGCATGGCCGTCGAGCCGGCGCAGGTGGTGCAGAGCGGCCACTACTATGCGATCATCGATGAGGTGGACAGCATTCTTGTTGACGAGGCCCGCACCCCGCTGATCATTTCGGGCCCTGCCGCACACTCGTCAACCGCGCAGTATATCGAACTGAAACCGCGTGTCGATCGGTTGGTGCGCGACCAGAACGAGATCTGCAACCGCTATATCACCGAGGCGAAAAAGGCGATCGAGGAGAACGACACCGAGACCGTGATGCACAAGCTCTACCAGGTGTATCACGGTATGCCGAAGCACAAGCAGTTCTTACACCTGATCGAAGAGGTTGCCGTGCGCAAGCTGCATGAGCAGGTCGAGAACATGATGCTCACCGAGATGCGCAAGGAGTTCGCCCGCGACCTGCGCGAGGCGTTGCTCTTCACGATCGACGAGCGGACACGTGAAGTCTCGCTGACCGATAAGGGCAGCGAGAAGCTTTCGCCTTCGGACCCCGACATGTTCATCATGCCGGATCTTGTTTCTGCCCTTTCGGCGCTCGACGGCGACGCGTCGCTGAGCGTTGAGGAGCGGAACAAGCGCCGCCAGCAGATCCAGGCCGACTTCGTCATCCGCAGCGAGCGCGTCCACAACGTCGATCAGTTGCTGCGTGCCTTCTGCCTGTACGAAAAAGACGTCGACTATGTGGTTCAGGAAAACCACGTATACATTGTGGACGAGTTCACGGGCCGCATCCTGCCTGGCCGCCGCTGGAGCGACGGGTTGCATCAGGCGGTCGAGGCCAAGGAGGAGGTCGAGATCGAGCGTGAAACCCAGACGCTCGCGACCATCACGATTCAGAACTACTTCCGCCTCTATAAGAAGCTCGCGGGCATGACCGGCACGGCCGAGACCGAAGCCTCCGAGCTCCACGACATCTACAGGCTCGACGTGGTGGTGATCCCGACCAATCGGCCCGTGCGACGTGTGGACGGTAACGATCAGATCTACAAGTCGCAGCGCGAGAAGTACAAGGCGATCATCACGGAGGTCGAGACCCGTCATCAGCGCGGACAGCCCGTGTTGCTCGGCACGGTGACGGTCGACACTTCCGAAGTGTTGAGCCGCATGCTGCGCATGGCCAAGATCCCGCACAATGTGCTCAATGCCAAGAACCACGCGCGTGAGGCCGAGATCGTTTCTCTTGCGGGCCAGCCGGGCGCGGTGACCATTGCGACCAACATGGCCGGACGCGGCACCGACATCAAGCTCGGCGCGGGAGTGGTCTGGGTTCCGGAGACCACCATCAAGTCGCAAATCACCCTTGAGGCGAAATACGATAACGGTCCTAAAGCCTTGCGCGAGCTGTTGCGCGAGAAGCCCTGCGGCCTGCATGTGATCGGCTCCGAACGTCACGAGTCGCGCCGTATCGACCGCCAGTTGCGCGGTCGTTGCGCGCGTCAGGGTGACCCCGGCTCCTCGCAGTTCTACATCTCGCTGGAGGACAGCCTGATGCGGCTGTTCGGCTCCGATCGCATCTCTGGAATCATGACGCGGCTGGGAATGCAAGAGGGCGAGGCGCTCGAACACAAGTGGCTCAACCGCTCGGTGGAGACGGCTCAGCGCCGTGTGGAGCAACAGAACTTCGCGATCCGCAAGCGCACGCTGGAATACGACGACGTGATGAACAAGCAGCGCACCGTCGTTTACGACTTGCGCGGCGAGGTGCTGATGTCCGCGAGCGCGCATGAGCGCATCCTTGACGTGTTCAATGATCTGATTCTGACCCAGAGCGAGAAGTTCCTCTCCATCGCCAAAGACGCGGTGCCGCAGGATTTGTTGGAGTGGGTGACAGACACCTTCCCTGTGGCGTTGCGCCTGGAAGAACTTGTTCCCTTTAAAGGCGAGCCCGAGAAGGCCTCCGAGTTGATCTTCGGGCGTGTGGCCGAGGCATACGAACTCAAGTGTTCAATGGAGGACGCGAACGTGTTGCCCTACATGGAACGTTCGGTCTTCCTGAGCTGTATCGACCAGCAGTGGCAAGATTATCTGCGGGCGATGGACGAACTGCGTCACGGCGTGAACCTGCGGGCGTATGGCCAGCGCGATCCGCTGGTCGAGTACAAGCGCGAAGCGTTCAGCATGTTCGAAGAGCTGATGACACACATCAAGACCGAGGTTGCCACGTCGGTGTTCCGCGCCACGACCATGCAGAATTTCCAGCGCATGATGTCGATGCAAAGCGCGCATGTGCAGACGGTCCACAACGATATCAACATGTTGGCGGGCGGAGAGCAGCCGCATGTGGAAACCGAAGAGGCGCCTCGGCGGCAACTTTCGGCTGATGTGCCGCAATCGGCCGTGGCCGGATTTGACGCGATGATGCAGGCGATGGAGAAGGCCGAGCGTGCGCCGGCTCCTCGTCCCAACTCGCCTGCCGTCGACATGCGCAATATCGGACGCAACGACCCGTGTCCGTGCGGAAGCGGCAAGAAGTACAAGAAGTGTTGCGGCCAAGGGCTCTAACGGCCTATTTGCCTTCTGGGGGCGCCGGATCCTCATCGGCGCTGCCCGTTTCCGGCAATAGATTGTCCAGCGCTGCGAACTGCGAAAAGATCGAAGGGGCGAGCGTTTCTTTCTTGGCGCGGGCACCTTCGTAATGGCCGGCGATCAGATTCTTTTCATGTTCGTGATCGTGGCAGTATAGGCAGAGCAGCTCCCAGTTGCTGCCGTCCGGCGCGTTGTTGTTGTGGTTGTGGTCCTTGTGGTGAACGGTCAGCTCGCGCAGCCGCTTGCCTTCGAATTCGCGGCCGCAACTGGCGCAGATGTGCGGAAGGATGCGGAGAGCCTTCTCGCGGTAACTGTCCTGCCGGGTGGCGATGTCGCGATACAGCTCATCGCGGATCTTGGCCCTTTTGGCGTCGTCGAGGGGTGTTTTGCCCGGTGACATTTTGTGCTCCTAGGAAGCGGTGGACGTGTTCAGCCATGCCGCGGCGGCCGCAGCGCAGTTCTCGCCGTCGATGGCAGAGGAAAGGATGCCGCCCGCATAGCCCGCCCCTTCGCCGCACGGATAGAGGCCCTTGATTTGCACATGCTGCAGCGTTTCGCGGTCGCGCGGGATGCGGACCGGAGAGGACGTGCGCGACTCGACGCCGACCAGGACGGCCTCACGGGTCAGGAAACCGCGCATCTTCTGGTCGAAGGCCTTGAGCCCCTCTTGGAGCCGTTTGCCGACCGAGGCCGGCAGCCACGCGTGCAGCGGCGAGGCGACCAGGCCTGGGATATAGGAGGTCTCTGGCAGGTCGCCGGACATTTTTCCAGCGACAAAGTCTGTGGCGCGTTGCGCGGGAGCGGTTTGGCCCTTTTCGCCGGCGTTCAGGAACGCGGTTTGCTCGAGCATCTGTTGGAAACGCAAGCCCGCCAGCGGCCCGTGGTCGGCGAATGCGGCGAGGTCTTCCGTGCGGATCTCGACGACCAGTCCCGCGTTGGCGAAAGGCGAGTTGCGGAGCGAGGGCGACATGCCGTTCACGACGATTTCGTTGGGTGCGGTCGACGCCGGAACAATGAACCCGCCCGGGCACATGCAGAACGAGTAGACGCCACGGCCTGACGCTTGATGAACCAAGGAGTAGTCGGCAGACGGCAGGTAGGCCATCTGCGTGTCGCGATGGTATTGAATGTCGTTGATCAGCGCCTGCGGGTGTTCGATGCGTACGCCCATGGCGAAGGGCTTGGCCTCAAGCTGGATGTGGGATTGGTGCAGCAGCTCGTAGATGTCGCGGGCCGAGTGGCCTGTGGCGAGGATCACCGCTTGCGCGTCGAATACGTCGCCGCGCCGCGTGGCCACACCCGTTACGGTGGAGTTGCGGATAAACAGTCCGCTGACACACGATTCGAAATGAATTTCTCCTCCGGCCAGCAGAATGGTTTTTCGGACTGAGGCAATGATGCTCGGCAAGCGGTCGGAGCCGATATGCGGATGCGCTTCGTAGAGGATCATTTCCTGGGCGCCATGGTAGTGGAGGATTTCAAGCGCCCGCCGGTTGTCGCCCCGCTTCTTCGAACGTGTATAAAGCTTGCCGTCTGAAAAGGTGCCCGCACCGCCCTCGCCGAAGCAATAGTTCGACTCCGGATCGAGCGCGTGGCCGCGGTGGATCAGGGCGATGTCCCGCTTGCGGGTGCTGACGTCCCGGCCGCGTTCAAGCACGATGGGTTTAAGGCCCAGCTCGATTAGCCGGAGTGCGGCGAAGAGGCCGGCAGGACCTGCGCCAACGACGATGACCGGTTTTTTGGCCGACACGTCACCGTAATTGAAGACAGGTGCCTCAAAGGTCGGAGCGGGTTCGTCGCAGACGGCCTGAACGGTGAGATTGACAAGGATATGCCGTCGGCGCGCATCTACCGACCGCCGCAGTACGCGGAGTGCGGAAATCCGGTCCGGATCCACGCCGAGCATCTCGGCAACATGTGTCGCCTGACGTATAGGGTCAGACGCCTCCTGCGGAGAGAGGCAAAGGGTGAGTTCTTTTCTCATGATTGTTTCAGAATGTACGGACGAAGTTTAACCGACCGGGAGAGGTGGCGCAAGGGGCGTGCAAAAAATGTGGCAATAAATCTCGGCTTAGTCCGTTTATTGCGACAACTGACCTGTTGGTCACAACACAATGAGGGAGAAAAATGAAGAGTGCGATCATGTTGGTGTGCGCAATGGTGGCGTCAATGAGTCTGTCGGCTTTGGCTGTTGAGACGAACGCGGCGGCTGGTGGCGACAAGAATAGAGCCAAGCATGGCGAGATGACTGAAGCCCAGCGCGAAGCCATGATGAACAAACGTTTGGAAAGCATCAAGGAAAAGGATCCGGCTCTGTACAAGGAGCTGATTGACCTGAAGGCTAAGGATCCGGTTGCTTTCAAAGCGAAGATGGCCGAACTCCGCAAGCAGCAGCATGCACAGGGCGCAGCAGGCGCTCCTGCAGCACCGGCAAAGTAAACTGTTTTTTCGCAGTTTTCTGCGAGAGGATAGACTGTTGGTCGAGAGGGCATGGGGGTAACCTCGTGCCCTGTTTTTTTTCGCGTAATACGGCTATTCGCGCATTGACAAGCAAGGCCCAATCCGGTAAATTTTCACCCACTTTGTTCCCATCAGGGAGTGCGACACCAAATGCTTTATTCCGGCGTAGCGCAGTGGTAGCGCAGTTGGCTGTTAACCAATTGGTCGCAGGTTCGAATCCTGCCGCCGGAGCCATCTTAGAAGCCCGTTTTTATTGATTAAACCCCAATGAAAACGGGCTTTTTTGTTTCCTGAATGGATTTTTGAGGGGTGTTGTTGCAAAGTGCGCCGGAACGTGTTTTTGTGCGACAAAAACAAAAACAACTACAAAAACAAAACCAGACCGTGGGCTAATCGGTTTTTCGCCGGACATGTCGTTTTGTGGACCTTGAAAATATAGCTGCTGTAATTTTTGTTTCTTTGATCCCTATCCGCCCTTTCAAAATAGTTTTGGCCTGACAAGTGGCCTAGGTGATTACGTGCTTTGGATTCTTTGAAATGACGTCGGCGATGAGCTGAAGCATTCGGGTGGCGCAGGAGATGGTGGCGGATGAACTCTTGGTCACACAGGATTGCCGAGGGTCATGCGGGGGATGGCAAGGTGGCGGACAGACTCGCCAAGCATCAGCGTGTCGTAGCGCTCGGGCGCGGCGTCGCGGGAGTGATAGGGCTTCAGGCTGCGGTCGAGCAGGGCGGCGGGGGCCACCGCGTGCTGGCCGTAGCGGGCGTTGATCCGGTCCACGGCGGCGTCGAGCCTGCCGTAATCGTGGCGGGCCGGGGTTTCCTCGAACATGTCGAGCTGGCGGTTGCGCTCGGAAACGAGCCCGCCGAACCAGACCAGGGTGGAGCGGTAGAGCTGGCCAGGCGTGAAGAGCGCGTCGAAAAGCGCCCGCAGGAACGGGGCTGCCTCGCAGTCGTGGCCGGTGGGTGCCGGGAGCGGCGTGCAGGCGGTCTGTGCGGTGTAGTCCTTGAGACGCAGGGAGAGGCCTATTTCTTTCGCGAGATGGGCGTGGCGGCGCAGTTTGGCCATGGCGTTGGTCATGTTGCGCAGGGCCTCGGAGAACACGAGCCGGGGATCGTCGCTGGGCGGCGAGAAGGTGTGGCCCTTCATCATGCTGTCGTAGCTCCGCTTGCCCTCCAGGTCCAGGGGGAAGACGCGGCGGCCTTGGAGTTCGCGCCAGGTCTCGTGGCCGGGCTTGTGCAGGAGGCGCAGGACGGCGGCCTCGTCCATGCGGGTGAAGTCGAGGGCCGTCGCAATGCCCTTGGCCTGCAGTTTGGCGGCGCTGGCCGGGCCGATGCCCCAGACCTTGGCGACGGGGGTCCGCTTCAACATGAGGGGAACGTGTTCGCGGCGAAGGATGGTCTGGCCGTTGGGCTTGCGGAACTTCGAGCAGAGCTTGGCCAGGGTCTTTGTGAGGCTGATGCCGACGGAGACGGTGAGCCCCATTTCGCTTGAGACGGTGTTGCGGAGCCGCTCGGCGACCGTTTCCAGCGGACAGGCGAGCACGTCGCCGCAGCCCGAGAGGTCGGCGAAAGCCTCGTCGATGGAGTACTCCTCGACCAGCGGGGTGAAGCGGCGCAGGATCTCGAACATGCGCCGGGAATAGAGGCTGTAGGCCTCGTAGTCCGAGGGCAGGATCACGAGGTCGGGGCAGAGGGCCTTGGCCTCATGGAGCTGGAGCCCGCGCTTGATGCCGAGGGCCTTGGCCTCGTAGCTGGCGGCGGCGATGATGCCGCGCTCGGCGCCGGTGACCACGGGCTTGCCGCGCAGGGCAGGGTTGAGGGCCTGCTCTACACCGGCGAAAAAGCCGTCGGCGTCCACATGCAGGAGGGTGCAGTCTTGGAAGAGAGAGGACATGGGGAAAGGATGAAGGGGAAAGGATGAAGGCTAAAGGATGAAGGATGAAAAGATGGGGCAGAGGGTGGAGGACGGAGCAGGGAGAAGCGGGTAAGGCACGATAAGCTGGGACGGGGAACGGGGGACAGAGAACGGAAACAGGATAGCGGAT
>JANYBJ010000139.1 GCA_025360845.1 bacterium | reverse complement strand
GCAAGGTCCGCGGCCCCCTTCTTTTTTGCCCGAAAGGGGCGATGTGAGGAGAGCTGCACTTACCTCGCAGGAGTTTCTTTTAGCGCGTACCGCAGACAAAGCGCTGCGGGGGTTTGACTGATAGGGTGATCTTTTCGTTTTCTGTTCCGAAGTAGCCGCCCCAACCTACGCGGATGGCTGTGACCTGCGCGAGGTCCAGCGAGCCTTTGGTTTGCCCGAACGGCTTGAATTGGCTGAACATCACGTAAGCGCGGCTCATGCCAGGCGCGTTCAGATAGCGGCTTGAGGAGGCGAGGTAGTCGCCGCCGTCTTTCGTGTGGATGAACACCAGCATTTCCGCGGGCGTGCGCTGACACTCCGGAACCGAAGAGTCGATCATGACTCCCTCGCTCTCCCCCAGCACAAGCGGCTGCTCGAAGTTGAAACTTATGAAGAGATGCGTGTCCACCCGCCCTTTGGCCAGTGATGCAGCCGCGCACCACCCGGCCGCATCGTCGCCGGTCAACTCGGAATGCACGTACTGTCCCTGGCCTATGGTCGGTTTCACGGCGGGCAACGGTTCGCAAGTCAGCGAAAGGCCGACTGATCCTTCCTTGCTCAGACGCTGCGGCGTATCGATTTTCTCGGTGCGGAAGAGCATCGCTCCGTAAGGTCCGAGTTGCATAGGCACCTTTGCGCCGTTCACTAGCGGCGTCGTCGCGCCCGTGTTCGGATCCCACTGCTCGGTCACGCCGCGCCCGCAGAAACGGAGCGTTCCGCCCCATGCCGTATCGCTGTCGTTGATCGCGAGGTAGACGTCGTGGTCATCCACGCGGCGGTGGGTGATCCGCACGGGCGCTTTCGCATCCGCACACACCGCGTCGTGCTCCAGCAGGGCATTGATGACCTTCGGCATGAGTGCGGTCATGCTGGTCGGCAACAGCAGGCCCACACCGCCCGCCGCACTCTTGGCCATGCTGGGTGTTTCCCCCGAGCCGAACAGCTCGCGGGCGATGGCCTGCACACGCGGCGAGGGCCACTCGCTTTCGCTGTTGGCCGGCAGGGCTCCAACCGCGATGACCACGCCGCCCTTGCGCCAGAACCGCGCCACGTTCTCCCACGCCGCGAGCGGCAGGGTGTCGGTCGCAGGCAGCACCAGTGCCCGCCACTTCAGCTCGCCGTGTTTTAAAGTGTCACCTTTGACCTTGGCTTCGCACAGCGCACGGGAGTCCACATAGGTGAAATCTCGGTTGGCCCCATACAGCGTGTCCCCAACGCCGTTGAAAACACTTTCCACTCGCCAGGCCGCGGACTCGGACGTGGCTGTCAGATACGCGGGAATGAACTTGGGCCACACGCTCTCGATCGGGTAGAGCACGGCGATGTCGCTGACCTGATGGCCTCCCGCCAGCATGGTGGAGCAGCGGCCGATGTGTTGGTTCAGCCGCCGCAACTGCTCATCGCCGAGGCCTTGGAATGCATAGTAGCTGGTGAGAGTGTTTATACCGCCCCATATCAGACGGTTGCAGGTGCCGCGTATTTCATCCTCGGTAACAACTTGGATCGGACGTCCATCGCCCTCCGGGCGGTAGCGCTGGCAGTGATCGGAAACCTCGCACATGGTCACCTTCCGGCCCTCCAAGTCGGCGATGCTGCTGAGCAGCCGTGCGATCGACCACGATACCTGCGGCGGCAGACTGGTCAGGCAGTCGATACTCGGCGCATCCAGACGCCGCGCGCAGCGGAAGAAGTCGCCGTAGAGCGGCACGTGAGAAACCAGGCTTTCCTCCATCAGCAGGTGGCCGCCGGAGGCCAGGTTGTGCTTATGGCACCAGGATTGGAGCTGTCCGAAGAAGTTCTCCGAAACAAGTTCCGCCACCGTGTTCCAGAAGTCGTACCGCGCTTTGGCGCCGTGCGGGCCCGCCTCGGTCACCAGCGCGGGCAGCAGCGGCAGCAGGTCGTCTCCGCTGCGCTTCCGGAACTCCGCCGCCAGCGTCTCCGACCACGGCAGCACCCGGTAGGGCATGGGCCGCATCCAGAGGCTCATCAGCGATGGCTCGTCGGTGAAAGTCGCCGTGAACGTGCGCCCGAGGTCGTTGCCCAGCTTCTCGGCGTAGCGGTCGTGGTTCACTTCAAGGAAGCGCGCGGTCGGCTCTTTCAGCAGCAGGTTGATGTACGGCTTTTTGAACGCGAGGCTGACGGCGGCGTGGGTGCCCTCGTAGATGAGGTCGTCGGTCATGGCCGTCACGAACCACTCGCCTGCCGGCGCCTGCCACGTCAGTTTCCCATCCGCGACCGCTGATGTGAGATCCTTGGCCTCGCTCAAAACGACGGCACCGTTGCGGCGCGGCAGCGCGGCGGCCAGCACCAGCCTGCCGGGCGGCAGCGCGAGCGCGACCGCGCCGCCGATGACATTGGTCTCGGCGATAAGGAGCCCGCGGGCCGCCCATTCGGGATGACCGCGCAAGGTCAGGTCACGCGCGCTGCCCGAAGGATAGCCGCACTCGTCGTAGAGCCAGAGCGACATGCCCGCAGCCTTGGCCATGCGTACGCCGCGCAGAAAAGCGGGCCACGTGGTCTCATCGTCGACATACCCGTTGAACGCCACGTTGCCGGCGAAGCCGCCGAAGCCCTGCGCCGCCAAACTCCGCAGCATCGTGTCCTGCGCCTCCGGCTGGTCGGGCTGCGCGTGGATGATCTTCAGGATGCGCGACTCCGCCGGAGGCGCGGCGAAGCGCTCGGCCAGCGAGCGTCCCGCCTTCGGCAGCGGCGGGATCACCGTATCCGCGGGCGCTTCCCCCGCCTGACACAATGATCCTAGTAATCCGACAGCGACCCCGATTTGACAGACCCTATTCATTCTTTCCCTTCTTTTCTTGTAACTCCCCTGTCTGGCGGGCGACCGTCTTCTGTTTCTCTATATCAAGCCGCCTCACGGCGATTGTTGTTAGCAACCCCTCGTCACCCAATTCCAGAGGTCGCACAAATGCTTTGCAAATCTGTGTTCATCACACGCGGATATGCGAGCGACGAATCCGCTTATTCAGATATTCTCGAATTGTCATGCGTTTCTCTTGTCCAACCTGCCACTTCGCACCTGCTATTCTTTCGCCCGCAAGGGATCGTCGTAGAGTCCGATCTCGTCGAGCGGCAGCGGGCGGAACGGCGACTGGGCTGCCACCGCGTTCAGGTCGGGCATCTCCGCGAACACCTGGTTGTCCCAGACATCCGTGTCCTTCGGCGCCCTGCAAAGAGCCTGCTCGCTGCCGACGAAAACATTGCGCCAGAGGCTGTTGATGTCGGCCTTGCCGCCCAGATCCTTAAGCTCCGGATACCGCGTGCTGTAGGGCGGTTGCCGGATGTTCACATCGGCATACAGGAGGTTCTTGATGTGAGCGCTGGCCAGATACTCCTGCCAGCGGCTCTGGCCCCAGGGCGAGAAGCTCACGCCGTAGCGGCAGCCGGCGAACACGTTGTTGTCGAGGATGTTCCTCTGGCCGCCGTGGATCTGCACGCCGCCGAAGTTCCCGTTGGAGCAGCGTTCGAAGAGGTTTCCGAAAACCAGCATGCCGCTGATCGCGTCGTCGAAGCGGATGCCCGCCTGACCGCACGGGGACGCGCCGCCTCCAATGTCCTGCCAGCGGTTGTAGCGGATCACCACGCCGCGGTAGGAGGGGTTGCCCCACATGTCGATGCCGCCCTGGTCGTCCGACTCCTGCACCACGTGATCGACCTGGTTGAACTCGATCAGATGGTCGTTGCCTTCGACGCGCATCGCGCTCGACGGCGCGTGGTGGAATCGGTTGTGCGCCACGCGTGCGCCGCACCCTTCCAGCAGCACGGCCGGATTATAGGTCCGCGAACAGCGTCCGAAGTTGCCGACGTCGTTGTTCTCGATCACGACCTGCCCCGAGGTGAGGTTCTTGCGGTTGCCGCCGCCGACGCGCATCCCCGTGTGCCCCAGCGTATGCAGGATGTTCCCGTAAACTTTGAGGTTCGCGCTCTGCAGGGCGATCAGAGCCGTGCCGCCCAGGCGGCGGATCACGCAGCCTGCGATTGTGGCATTGGCGCAAGCGTCCATTACGAGGCCGTTTTGCTGACCGTATTCGAAGGTGAGTCCTTGGAACACGAGTTCCTGGACCTTGCTCGCCTCGACGAACGGTTTGTCCCAGCGCGTCAGGACCAGCGTGCTGAACCAAGGGTGGCTCACCGGCCATACGTAGAGCTTGCCGCTCGCGCGATCCAGAAACCATTCGCCTGGCTGGTCGATCTCTTCCAGCAGGTTCAGCACGTAAAACGGCCGCTCCTTATCCATCCCGTAATTGGGGGCTTCCCTCAGCGTGACAGTTCCCGCTTTGGGATCAACCGAGGTCACGGGGACGGAGCAGCCTGCCCACAGGTACATCCAGTAGCCGTTGGCCATCATGTCGGAGGCGCCAGCCCAACGCGCCATGCGGTCGGCCTTGCAAGCGAACACATGGTTCGTCGTGTCGAGCACCTCGCCGATTTTCAAGGTGCCGGTGTTGGGCCAGCGTGCGATCGGCAGGGGCTTGCCGTCCTGATACAGCTCGCGCACGGTCTGGTTGTCGAACCCGTAGCCGTAGCTCTTCTGCATGTCGAAGGCGGTGAATCCTTGCGCCTTGAGGTCGGCCACACGCACGTTTCCGCGTGCCTCGGGCGGCAGCCGCGCGAGAATGGCCGGGTCGTTCACTTTCTTGAAGCCGCGGACACGGAAGCCGCCGTCGAAAACAGGCTTCTCCTCCTGCCACGCGCGGTAGACCACCGGTGCGCCGAAGCTCCCGGAGTCGCTGCCGCTGAGCACAAAGGTGTTGGTCACCGCATAGGTGCCGCCGCGCAGATAGACCGTCGCGCCGCCGGCGGGCAGCACGCCTTTGCTCTTCTGCCCGCGCACCGAGTCGCGTGCCCGCTCCAGCGTGGCGAAGGGCTTTTCGAACGTGCCCGGATTGGCGTCGCTGCCCTTGGGTGAAACAAAGTACGAGATGGCCGGTTGGGGCAGGGGACGCAGCCGCTGGCGACTCGCCTCGGGATCACGCGCGGGTTTTCCCGCAAGCAGGTTGGCGCACTCAGTGGCGCACAGCTCGGCCTCGCTCTTGAGATGCGGCACCTGATTGGCCTTACCGGCGGCGGCCTGAAAGGCAGTGACCGCATCGGCCAGTTTATTCTCCTGCTGCCACACCTGACCGATGGCCAGCGCGGCGAGGCCCTGTATCTGCGCGGGCAACCGCGTGTCCGCCGTCATCAACGCATACTGCTCGCGGGCGGCGTCGAAGCGTCCCGCCTGCCGCAGGATTTGGGCGAGCCGCTGCCGCAATTCGGCCGCTTCGAGCGGCGAGCCTTCGCTTAGCGCGAGAAGCTGTTTGAGCACATCAATGGCGGCGTCGGCATTTTTTTCGCGGGCGTACGCGGTGGCCAAGGCGAGGCCGAAGAGGCGCTGCTCTTCGGCATTCAACTCCAGAAACTCGGGCAGCTTCACCAATACGCGGCTCGGCAGTTTCGCACCCCTGCGGCTGGCCTGCAACAGCAACTCCACGGCCTGTCCGCGCAGATGTGCGGGCAGGGCGGGGTTCTCGAAGAGTGCCACACACGCCTCGGCATTCGTCCTCAAGCTGGCGGAGTCAGCGGAAAAACGCGCGGCAGCCAATTCCGCCCAGAGCTTCCAACCCATCGGCACGCCTGCCGCGTTCGCGATCGACCGGTAAGCGGTCGCGGCTGCCGCAGGAGGCCCTGTCACGGCTGCGGCCTGGGCACTCGCGACCAGCGGCCTCATCGGCGCAGGCAAAGGTGTGCCGGTCAGCGACCACGCCGCGATCTCTTCGGGCGGCAGCGCGCGGTCAAGCACCGCCAACTCGTCGACGGCCATCTTGAGCGAGCCCACGCCGAAACCCGAGAAGCCGATCTTCAGCGAGACCTTGGGCGCGACTGCCGGGCCCGCAAACGGGCCCTCCGATGAGAGCATGCCGTTGACGTAGATCCTCAACCGCGCGCCGTCCCATGTGGCTGTCAGATGATTCCAGAATCCCGCACTCAAGCCATCGCTTGCCCGCACCGCGAACGACCCCTTCTCTTGGCCCAGCTCGATGGAGGGCTGCCTCGTCTTCCAGTCGTACACCGCCAGCCGCCAGCCGTCGTTGTAGCCGCTGCCGCTTGACGCGATCATGCCGTTAACGCTGCCGTTATTTCCGGTTTTTAAACCTATGCCTATCGGACGCATCCACGTCATGACTGTAAAGGCGTTGGTCGGCAAAGTCATTGCCGGGGCCTCGAACGACTCGCCGTCAAGGACCACGGCCGTCGTGCCTGCCACGCGTCCGGTCTCGGTGGTGAGCGTCGAGCGGCTGTCGGGCCTGAACGTCATTTCGGCAGCCGTGCCGGTCAGATTCGGCTGCACCGTTTCGGCGGTCTTGAACGAATAAAAACGCACCAGCCCAGGTTGTTTCCTGAGCGCGTCAGCATACGCCTGCCACGCACCCGCAGGCGTCTGTTGCGCCCGCGCTGTTCCGACAACTGCCATCCCGAATGCGGCAACGTACAATAACCCCGACATGCGTGTCATATTGATGCTCTCCCCATAAGAATAATACTGTGTCACAATATCAAAGATTCCATCATCTCGCGACAGCAAGTTTTCGTGTTGTCGGGCAAGTCACTTGGTGGCGGCCCAAGCCAAATTTAGAATCGCTGGCGGAAGTAATCGGTTGGTGGCCGGGGTGTGGCAGTCCAGTGCGAGGGAAATCGGAAGGAGGTCCGCCCAGTGCGCGAAAACTTTTTCATTTTTCTTTTTTTTGCGCTTGACCGTACGTTTGTAATATGATAAACGTCATCCCATGAAAACAAAGGCGCATCAGGAGGATGACGGGGCGAGGGACGCGTTCCTCGCCGCAGCGGTGGGCCTGTGGCCCGTCGCCAAAGGATCGCTCACGCAGACGCGCTCGCCGTGCGCGCGCAAGAACTGCAAGGAATGCGCGTCCGGCCGCAAGCACCCGAAGCTGATCTTCACCTTCCGGGAGGAGGGCCGGCTCAGGGGCCTGTACGTGCGGCCGCCGCAGGAGAAGCTGCTGCGCCGGGCCATCGCGAACGGGCGCGAGCTTGAACGGATGATGACCGCAGCGGGCCGCGGACTGGTGATCGCCCTGCGCGGGGAGGCGGAGGGCTGATGGTGTCGCAACGCGCCGCGCAGGACTGCCTCTGCGCGAAGTACCTGGGCCTGCTCGCGGAGAACGCCCGCCTCAAGGAGGAGGTCGCCCGGCTCAAGGCGAGGCTGTCGCGGCAGGAGCGCGACGCGAGGGAGGCGCCGTTCGGGCTCTCGACGCCCTCGGCGCAGAGGCTCGTCAAGCCGTCGCTGCCCGAGCTGCCGGAGGAGGAGTTCAGGCGCCGCAAGGGCGGGGCGCCGCCCGGCCGCCCGGGGCACGGCTGGAAGACGCCCGAGGGCCCCGAGCCCGCGGTCGAGGAGCTCCCCGCGCCGGACGCGTGCCCGTGCTGCGGCGGCCCGCTGGAGGATTTCGCGGGCGGGGCCGAGGACGTGCGCGAGCTGCTCGACTGCCACCCGCAGCCCGCGTTCCGGCGGCGCGTGAGGGTGCCCGCGCGCTACTGCCCGGGCTGCCGCAAGCCCGTGCGGCCCCGCGTCCCCGGCGTGCTGCCGAAGACGCGCCTCACGAACAACGTCCTGGCGCGAGCCGCGTCCGAGCACTATCTGGACGGCGTTCCGATGGGGACCGCCGGCCAAAGGCTCGGCGTGCCGAAGGGGACGCTCCTGAACGCGATGCACGGCCTCGCCGCCCTGCTCCGGCCCGCCGAAGACGGGCTGCGGGACCTGTTCAGGCAGGCCGCCGTCAAGCACGCCGACGAGACGCCGTGGCGCACGGACGGCGACAACGGCTACGCCTGGGTGTTCCTCGCCGGCCGCGTCAGGCTCTTCGTCTGCGCGGGCACGCGTGCGATGTCCGTGCCGGCCGCCGTGCTCGCCGGAAGCGGCGGGAGCCTGGTGACCGACCGCTACGCCGCCTACAACTGCTTCGCGGGAAGCCGCTGCTACTGCTTCGAGCACCTGAAGCGCGACACGCTCGCCGCCGCGCTGGAAAACCCCGCCTCGGCCGAATGCGCGGCCTTCGCGGACGCCCTCGCGCCCTGGTTGCGCCAGGCCATGTCGCTGCGCCGCGCCTGCGCCGGGGACAACGTGTCCTACCTCGTGCGGGCGGCGTTCATCCGGCGCAGGATCGAGGACATCGCCGAAGCCCCGGCGCGGCACCCCGCCGTGCAGCACATTCAGGACATCTTCCGCGAGAACGCGGACCGCCTGTGGCGCTGGACCGAGGACCCGCGCGTGCCGGCGGAAAACAACGCGGCCGAACGTGCCGTCCGCCCGCTGGCCGTCGCGCGCAAGGTCAGCCACGGCTCGCAGTCCGTCAAGGGGCGCGAGACGCGCAGCGTCCTCATGAGCGTCCTGCACACGCTCGCCGCCTGCTGCAAGGATCCGGCGGCGCGTCTGGCGGAAGCGCTGGACAAGTACGCGCAAGACCGGACCGCAAACATGTTCGCCGCGGTCTTCGGCGGCCTGTCGCTGTACATACCCACGCAGTGACCGCGGCCGCCGAGACTCCGCGAAAGAAAGGGTGTCCCGCCGGTCCGCAGGCCATGAAACCGCCGTGCGGCCATGCCCTCCTTCCGCTTTGCCTCGCTCACACCTGCCGTACCCCGGCCACCAACCGATTACCTGGCGGAACGCGTACGACATTGCCAGCGGTGACCCGTTACGCTACTATCTTTCAACATTATGTCTACTCAACATGAGTGTAGGAGTCTCGGACAAACGTCCGCGACAAAGAGGCTGAGCCTGTTCGCCCTTGCGGCCGCCTGTATCTTGTCTGCCCCGTTGTTCATGAACGGTTGTTGTCTGGCCAAGGAGCGCCCGGCCAGGGTCGCACATGTCGGTCCCGGGACGCCCTTTGACCTTCAGGGCTTTATTAACCGGGCGCTTGCGGCGGGTCAGAAACGGATTGTCGTGCCGCCGGGCCGCTATCGCGTGACGCCGCAACAGCAATGTCATCTGCGTTTGCGCGATCTTCAGGACATCGAGATCATCGCAAAGGACGTCGAGATGGTTTGCACGGAGACGACCCTCGCGGTGAACATCGAAAACTGCCGCAATGTGGCGCTGCGGGGGCTGACGATCGACTATGACCCGCTGCCGTTCACGCAGGGCCGCATTGTCGCCATGGCTCCCGACAAAGCATGGCTGGAGTTTGAAATCATCGACGGCTATCCAGAGAATCTGGAGATGCGGATCGAGATCTTCGACCAACGGACCGAGCAACTCAAGGTTGAGACCCGGTACGACTGGGGCCCTTTTCGATCGCTGGGGAACCGCCGCTATCGCGTGGCCCGGGGCGCGGGGCACCGGTACGACCCGACAAGGGATCTGGAGGAAGTGGGCGACATTCTGGTGACCAACAGCTTATCCGCGCCCGGCGGCCAGGCCGGCCATGCCATTGTCAGCGCCAACTGTGTGAATCTGGTGCTGGAAGATATCCGGCTCTACGCGTCGAACTGTTTCAGCTACCTCGAATACGACTGCGACGGCACCACCTATCGACGGTGCAGTATTGATCGGCGTCCGCTGGCAGAAGATGTCCGTCCGCGCGGTCTGCGTCGCTTGCGCTCGAGTGACGCCGACGCTTTTCACAGTAAACATGCCGTTCGCGGTCCCCAGATCATCGGATGTACGGCCAAATATCAGGGCGACGATTGTGTCAATATCTGCGGTGAATACTACATGGTCATGGCGGCCAACCAAAACAAAATCCGCATGTTGGCGCGTCACAAAAGCAACATCGCGGTCGGCGACGCCGTCGAGCTGGTTTCCTACGCCGGCGCGCGTTTGGCGGACGCCAAGGTGTTGTCCATCGAGGCGGACGGCAAAGTCAATCAGGCTGAACAGTCTTTTCTTAATGCCCAGAACATGAACCAAGGCGCCAAGGAGGGGTTGGCCCGTCCGGACACAGACGCGTGGACGCTCACGCTGGACCGCGCGGTGAGCCTGCCCATGGGCTCGGTGGTCTGCTCGACGCGCCACACAGGCAACGGGTTTTTGGTCAAAGACTGCGACTTCGGTTACAACCGTTCGCGCGGCATTCTCATCAAGGGCAGCAACGGGCAGGTTGTCGGCAATCGTCTGACGGGCTGCTGGATGGCCGCCGTGCTGGTCGCTCCCGAATGGTGGTGGCTGGAGTCCGGCAGCAGCAGCGATCTGGTCATCGCCGACAACCGCATCGCCGACTGCCGCGAGCCTGCCATCGAAGTCATTGCACGCGGCGGCAACGGCGCGGTCGCGCCCAGCGGCGCCCACCGGAATATCGTCATCCGCAACAACACGGTCAAGGACTCGCCCCTGCCCAACATCCATGTCACCTCCACGGCTCAACTGGTCATCGAGGGCAACCGGTTCCAGCCGCTCGCCCCTTCATTGAGCCGGTGGAACTGGGGGCAGAGCAAGCCGTCCGCAATTGTGACGGAAGCGTGCGACCGGCCCAAGGTGCAGGCGGAAAAGATCTCCAAGCCTTAATCCGACGAACGGGGAAGATCTGGTTACGTGCGATGAGAAACGCCTTGGGAATATGCTGCTTCGGTTTGGGGCTGTGCCTATCCGTGCCGGCGCAAACCACGTTCACGATCGACACCTTCAAGCGGCACCAGCGCATCGATAATTTCGGCGCGTCGGACTGCTGGACCGCGCAGGTCTTCGGACTGTTTCCGGATGCCACCCGCGAGCGCATGGCCGAGTGGCTTTTCAGCTTGGACACGGCGACGAACGGACAGCCACGCGGAATCGGGCTGTCGCTCTGGCGCTTTAACGTCGGCACGGGCAGTGCGGAACAGGGCGACGCAAGCGGCATTGCCGATCGTTACCGTCGCACGGAGTGTTTTCAAAGGCCCGACGGGTCATACGACTGGAGCAAGCAAGCCGGACAACGCTGGTTCTTGCAGGCCGCAAAGCGGCTGGGCGTGAAGCGGTTTCTGGCCTTCTGCAACAGCGCGCCGGTCCATCTGACCGCCAACGGGCTGGCCAACAACCGCGGGCGTCCCAAAGACGGCACGTACAACCTCAAGCCCGGCGGGCAAGCGGCCTTCGCGGATTTTCTGTCGGCCGTCATCGCCGAGTTGGGCAGGCGCGACGGCATCCGGTTCGATGCGGTCAGCCCCTTCAACGAGCCGGAATGGGATTGGGATGAACAGAAACAGGAAGGGTCGCCCGCCTTGGTGAGCGAGATCGCCCAAACGGTTCGTGCGCTGGACCGCAAGCTTACGGCGAGAAGTCTGTCCACAAAGATTTTCGTCACGGAGTCGGGCAAGATCGACTACCTGTTCCGGTCAGGGACGGAACTGAAGGGGCGGGACAATCAGATTGAGGCGCTGTTCGGCCCGACTTCGCCGCACGCCATTGGCAAGTTGCCGCACGTGCCCGCTGTGATCGCGGGGCACAGTTATTGGACCACGTCACCCGATGAAGGGCTTTTCGCCAAACGCAGGGCGCTGCGCGAGAAACTCGACGAGTATGGTCTTGGCTATTGGGAGACCGAGGTGTGCATCATGGGCAACGACCGCGAGATCGGCGGCGGCGGCGGAAAGGACCTGACCATGAAAACCGCGCTCTATGTGGCGCGGATCATTCATCACGACCTGTGTGTGGCCGAGGCTTCGGCGTGGCAATGGTGGCTGGCCATGACGAACAGCGACTACAAGGATGGGCTGATCTACGTGACGCCCAACGCCGACAAGACCGATGGCGCGATCGCGGACAGCAAGCTGCTGTGGACGCTGGGCAATTTCAGCCGGTTCATCCGCCCGGGGGCGGTTCGCGTCGAGGTTCGCGCGGCGCAGGCCGACATAAACGATCCGACGGGGCTCATGGTCTCCGCCTACGTGAACGAGCAGGAGCGCACGGTGACCTGTGTGGCGATCAACTATTCGGACATCATCCAGCCGATCCGGCTCGCGACGGCGGGCGTAAGCGTGCGGTCGTTTGTGCCGTATCTCACCTCTGACGCCTCCGGTGACAACCTGAAGCCGCAGCCGCCGGTGGCGCCCTTGACGCGTTATGACGTGCCCGCCCGGGCGGTCGTCACGTGGGTTGGCCGCTACTGATCCCGGCGGCAGGCCGGGTTGGCCGCTATTCCTTCGAGACCTTCCAGAATTTCATCTTTACGCCGTTGACCGCGTCGGTATAGGTGTTCATGGGCGGCGTTGCCGGGAGGTGCGCGCGCAACACCCAGAAGCCGGACGGCAGGTTCGTGGATTGCTGGACGGTGTAGAGGTGATTCGAGACGCTGGCCCACCGGAGGATCATCCGGCCGTTCAGTGCCGACTCCGGGGTTTGAAGCTCGGTTTCGGGGCGCGCGGACACCGTGCCCGTTCCCTGGACCGAGAAGTTGTAGGGGTTCTCGTCGGCGTCGTTGTTGGCGATGCTGAGCGTGGCGCTGCGGGTGCCGGTGCCGGCGGGGTCGAAGGTGACCTGGAAGGTCGTGGACCCGGTGGCCGCGGCGACGGGCGAGGCGGGCTGGAGCGTCACGGTGAACTCCGCGGCCTGCGCGCCGCCCACGGCCACCTTGGGCGTGCCGCTCAGGTTCAGCGCGGCCGAGCCGGTGTTGCGGACCGTGAAGGTGCGCGTGACGGTGCCGCCCGCCACGAGGGCGGAGCCGAAATCGGTGTGGTCGGTCAGGGCCGGGGTGGCGTCGCCGTCGGCGATGGAGACGGCGTTGCCCTGCACGTCCATCTCCGGGGCTGCCACCGTGTTCGGAACGCAGCGGTAGATCACGATCTTGTCCGACAGGAAGGTATCTGTCAGGGTGTGGGAGCTGCCTGTCGCCGTAAAGACAGTCTTGGTGTCGAACCCGCTGCTCAGGTAGCCCGAGGTGGGAACATTGGCGTACGTGTTATAGCGCAGCAACGCGTAGCTGTTGCCGGTGGTCAGCGAACTGATCTTCACGGTCGCGGTCAGTGTCGCGGCCGCTTTTCCCTGGATCAAATTCGGCTCGTCCCAGCGGTTGAGCTTGAGCGACACGGGCAGGAGCGTGCCGGTGGTGTCCTTGACGCCGGTGACGGCGCAGCCGTAATCGGTGTCCCTGGGGATGCAGTACTCGTAGGTCGCGCCGTTGCCCGCCAGTGAGCGCGTGTCCCACAGCGAGCCGAAGGTGCGCGAGTAAGCGGTGGACATGTAGTTGTCGTTGAAGACGAGCTTGTCGGAAGCGATGTAGCTGTTGGTCGTTGACGAGGTAAAGCCAGTTGCAGGAATGATATGGTCGTAGTCACTGTAATCGCCGTCTTGTACGAAGACCGTGATAATGACCGGGTGTCCCTGTTGCAGATGCGCCTTCGTCCAGATCAAATAGGCCTGATATTGTGTAGTCAACCCCGAGGTCCAATTCTGGTAGTTCAAGCGCAGCGCATCAAAGACCTGTCCGGAATGATCGGGGACCCATAGATCCTGCACCTGGGTTGGGTCAATGATTGCGCGTGCCCGATATTGCGAAATGTAGGTGCCGTAATAGAGAGCCGCCTGCTGGATGGAGCACTCGCCGCAGTAGCCGTTGTTCTCGTCCCACTGCGCACGGGGCGGGATGTCGAGCTGGACCGAGGCGGCCGCCGAAAGCGAGGTGAGCAACACCGTTGAGGCGATACATCTTGAAATCGCTTGCTTGACGATCATGCTGTCTGCCTCCGTTGGCCACCGCTCTATAAGCGCATCACGCAATGGGGCACAGTATAGGGGAGCGGCGGGGCAATGGAAAGCGGCAAGATGCCGCAGAACCCGGGCGTCCGGGCGTCCGGCTCTTGACGTATTCAATGCGGAAATGATACATCTATACTCAATCAAACAGTATGGAGATTATCTCGATGGGGAAGTATAAGTTTATTTTGGGTTATGCAAGTGGAGTTGCGGTTGCTGCGGTAACCGCTTTTGCGGATTGGACGCCTTCAAATCTTTCTTCGTTTGAAGAACTCGATACGCTTGTCGCGGACAAGTACGCGTCGTTGACCAACGACGCCTGTATCATTCCCCCTTTCTTCTCGTTTTGCCTGTCCGCCGGTTTCTTCACTTTTGCTCCGGAGGATGAGATCGCCGCAGTGACCAATCTTTTTGACGCCGGGCATCTGCTGGGTGTACCGGTATGGAAGATACGCGTCACCGAGACGCAGACAACCGAACGGATCTGGTTGCTCTATGGCGGCATCGCTACGGAGGCGTTTCGAACGAACGCCGTACCTGCCGGTTTCGATCCTGACCAATGGGTTGAGCAGGTGTACGGTAAAAAGCCAGACTGGATCAAAGGGGATAAGATAGATCAGTGGTACAGGTGGCGCGACCGTTCGCGCATGCATCTTGGGATGACGCTCATGGTATCCAACGACTGGCCCCTTTTTCTAGAAGCAATACGGATCGCCTCAACAAATATCCCTGCGCCGCAAACGCCGCCGCCGACCCTTCCGGCTGACACCAATCGGCTCTCGTTTGTTGGGATCGAGCACCGCGACACACAGACGATAAGGCTGTGGCTATACTCTCCGTCAGACCACGCGCCTTTTGACCTCTTTGGAAGCAACGTGCTGCCGCCGCCCGCAAATAGGTGGTCCCTCCTCGGTTCAGCCCCTGCGGGTGAACCATTCAGCGTATGGGATCAGCCCGTTAATAGCGGGTCGGCATTCTTTCATGCGGCCCGCAACGATATTGACAGCGACGGCGACGGCATTCCCGATGGCCGCGAACTTCTGGCCTTTGGCACCCGTCCGGACACACGCGACACGGATGGTGACGGAATTTCTGACAGGGACGAGTTGTATCGCTACGGAACCAACCCGAATGCCATCGACAGCGACGGCGATGGCATACCTGACGGAGAGGAAATCGCCTCTGGCCTAAACCCGAACGCAGCGGATACAGATTTAGATGGATTGACGGATTTTGAGGAACTGTACGTCTACTTCACGGATCCCTTTGAACCGGATTCTGACGGTGATGGTTTGTCCGATGGCGATGAAATCCTTATTCATCATTCAAGCCCCTTCTCTAACGATACCGATGATGACAGAGTCGACGATAAAACGGAAGTCGATGCCGGCATGTCGCCTTTGCTTGTAGACTCCGACAACGACGGAATCGACGACTACAGTGAGACATACACATATAATTTTCTGAGTGCGACAGACGCGTCCGACGCGGAGGCCGACCACGACGGCGACGGCTTCAACAACTTTGTTGAATTCTTGGACAATTGGTCGTTGACCACAGCCGCATATACCAATGCCTCGCCCTATTTACGGTTTATTACACGTGCGCCTGGCCTGAATAATCGCCGGTTAATTGTCGGTAGAGGCAGCTTGATGAACTGCATGGTGCTGGGTGATGCGGAAGAAGCTTCTGCGCTATTGCGAATTCCACTGTCAAAGCAACTGGCGGCAACGATGCAGAAACGGCTTTATCACTCGGGCACTGCGGGATTCTATCTGAACGGCATCCCGCTCGCTTCCTACTCCTCCCCGACAGTCGTCTCGGATAGCGACGGCCCCGTTGATTACCGCATGACCGCATTGCCCTCGGCGCAAGGAACGACAGCGCAGGTCTGGCTGACCGACGACCAAGGACAAAACAGTACCATGCATGTGAATTGCCGCATGCCGAAGATCACAAAAATAAGCGTTTTGGCCGAACAGAGTGCAAACTTCAAGGATATTCTGAACGGGCAGACGGGCGATCTCTTTGTTCCGTGGGAGCCAGGCCGTCACGAGACCACCCACGTTCACGTCAAACCCTTTTATGATAATGAGGGGTATACTGATTGTCCGAAGTTGAACAGCAGAAGCTATTCGCTGGTACGCGTTTCCGGCGTTGCCACAAACTACACGGCTAACATGAACATAAATGATTATCGATCCACGCGAGAAAACCGAAGAGGATTGCCGCTCCCGGTTGGTCATCACCTGTTAGCCGCCGGGCTCGATTTAAATTTGGATGGTGAGATCGCCGATGAAGAGGCATCGCTCGCGTGTGACGTGTTTGTGGTTAAAGTGGATCTGGGCATCAAACGCCGCAACGGAGATATCGTTCTCGACGCTATAGAGCAGTCTAGTGGGAGTGTTTTGCAATTGACGGCTCTGACCAACAGCCTCAATAGTTATCTCAGTCTCACAGGGCCGACCGTTGAACCCCCTGACGCGCTGAATCGCCTAACCTACAAATTCAAGACGTGGACGCCGACTTATTGCCACGGTGCAATTCGGTTGTATCGAAACGGAGTGCTCTTCATGAATGCGGGTGCAGCCGAAACCAATGTAGCGCCATCAGCTCTAAGCGCCACATGGACTTTGGATGCAACGGTCGGCGGCATCGTCGATCTGTCGTTGGTTGCTTACGACCCTTCCGGTCGCGAGGTCACGCGCGATACGGTGCGCATCAACGCGATCCCGTGCGAACCGGCGGATGGGCGCATACTGTACGTCCGACCGGACTCCACTACGCCGACTCCTCCTTACGACAGTTTTGACAAACATGCCGCCCACAAAATCGGCGATGCTCTGCGTGTCATGGAGCAAGGCGACAACGTACTCGTCTCTCCTTACGGTCTCAACTACAATGAATATGACTTGCCGATTACAAAAGGCGGTGTCATCGCAGGACTGGGAGGACACTGGACCATCGCCGATCCCTTTACAAATGCGAGCCCCAAGGCGGCCCTATTCGACTATTCCGAACTACCGACCATCGTACCGGGTGTGTCTGATTACGCGCGCGCCATATTCAAGGTTGATGGCGTCAACGCTGCTGTGACGCTATCCGGCTTCCGCCTCTGCTCGGGGCGTGCCACGCTAGCGCCAGGAGAAGGAGGAGCGGTCTACGCCAGCGAGACAGCCAATCCTGTATGTATTTCGTACGTGTACTTCAGCGACAACCGAGCTTCTGACTACGGTGGAGCTGTGAGCCTGAACCGACAGTCTGCGGCCCTGCTCGATACGTGCAAGTTCCTTAATAACCTGTGCGAATACGACGATCAGGGAGAGGTCCGCTTCACGCACGGCATGGGCGGTGCGGTGGCGTCATTCTTCTCAGCACTCACCGTAACAAATTGTATGTTCAACGGCAACACGGCTCGGACCGTCCGGAACACGTCGTATCCAACAATTGGCTCAGCCGGAGGTGGAGGCGACATCTATTTGCGGCACGGAAATCTGGTTCTTGTTTCGTCTGCGTCTGAAAGTGCTACGGCTGGCATAGAAGTGCCGGTTCAAACCAAACCCAATTCGGACTACTTTACTGGCGACGGCGGGTCTCTACTCGTTCATGGTACCGTCAATGATACTTTTTTGACGATTTCGAGCTGTATGTTCAGCCTTTCCAAAGCTTATGGTAACGGTGGGGCGATTTCCATATCAAGGGACTCTTCTCCTGAGGGGCGTGCATACTTTGTCAAAAGTACAGAGTGGTTATTGGACTGGCCTTGTTGGCAACCGGAGGCGGAGCCCGATGCATTGGGTGGCGGGTGTACCGCCCTCTTCGCGAATGTGCTGTTCGAAGAATGCAAGGCTGGTTGGCAGGGAGGGACGATTTCCGCAAACGGACGTCAAGTGGCCTTAGCCATCACAGATTGCGTGTTTACGAATGGCTATGCAGGCCTGATCCACCGTTCCGATGGCAAAGGCGGTGCGGTGGCGGTCTGCGGCGGCATCCAGCAGGCGCGCGACCCGCAGAATCACGTCTTGGTCAAAGGGGCGCATATTTGCGGTTGTACAGCTACGGGAAACGGCGGAGGCCTTTACGTGACCATCAGGGGGTTGTTGGAATTGTCAGCGACCACAGTAACAAACTGTTCTGCACAAAACGCGGGCACGTCCCTTTCTGGCGGCAATGATTTTCGCATGGTTGAAGGCATGGGGGGCGGCTTGCACATCTCGGCCGGCGGGATGGCAGTCATTTCGGCGGGGCCAGAAGGTCGCCCTACATACATCGTGGGAAATAAGGGATGGGAGAATGGCGGCGGCGTCTCCGTCAAGAGCGGACGGCTTACGGTGAGTGGTGCGGCGAGGATCGATGGCAATCGGGCGCTCGGGGACGAGGACAACGGGTTCGGCAACGGTGGCGGTCTTTTCGTGTCCACGTCGTATTATGATGACATCTTCATTTTTAACCAGTCGACAGCCACAAACTCCAGCTTCTTCGGCGCAGGTTCTCTTGCCGCCTTCTTCTATAACGAGCACGGCTACTTATCAGCTTCGGAGGGCACCGTAACGTTGCGATCTAATCTGGCGAATCGGTGGGGCGGTGGTCTGTACGTGGGTCTCCCTCCACCATGGTGGGTGGGCTTCTGGCCAGAGAATTATGCGGAGAGCAAGGTGTGGCTCCTCGGTGCTCAGATAGAGAACAATGTGGCACTTACGGGAGAGGCATATTCCACGCTCCGACCTGCCCAAGTCGTATCGGAGCGGGTGGATAAAAGTGGAACGAGTTCCTCGCTGACCATTGACAACAGTTCAGTAAGTGGCAATCCGACCAGCGACATCGGCGTGTATGTGCGGAACTCGCTCTGGCCGTCAACAAACGGCGTTGCCTTTAGTAGTTTGGCAACGAACATATTGGAGAACTTGTGATGAAAACAATAGTTTTCGGTGTTGCGCTCGCTCTGGTTTTGACACTTGCGTTTTTTTGGACCTGGGGGCGGTTCGGCACTAAAGCGACGGCCATCCACATGGGCGTCGTGGGGCCCGAGCCAACCGCTGCCTCTGTTACGCAGGTGCCAATTACCAACATGGGGCATGTTTCCCGAATCCAAGCGACAGGGCTTCGAAAGAAAGTGAAAGCGCCTGACCTGCCTCCCGCCGCGCTTGCACGTTGGCGGGAACTGGAGGCGCTGGGACACCTGCCGACCAACGCAAACACCCGAGATCTGCGGCTTGCCGCGATGACGAGTTGGTGGGGCCAATCGCTCGACCCGGAACGCTTCTGGAAAGGGCGTCCTATCTGGCTAGACGAGGTATCCATCACGCAGGCAGGCATATTCGGACGATCCTTTCCTCCTATTCCGCTAGGGGACCACAAACTGCCCGTCTTCAACGAACGGCAGAAGTCGGCCGAGGTGCGACTGGCGGAGAGCATGGCGTTGACGATACCGCCGGCAGAATGTACCTCAGAAGAGAGATGTTTTTGGGGACAGTGGAGAAAGACACACCCTAACCCGCCCAATGCTATCGCCGAGGCGCAGTACAAGGTCGGCTGTGATCTAGCCATGTTCCGGGGACGTGTGGGCAGCGTTGACTGGTTCGGCCAGAGATTCGAAACGCACGACTATGCCCGTATTCGTGATTCTGCCGTCGGCGACAAGGTTGAGATTGGCTTGCCACAAGAGGCGTTCAGCGAGGAGGCGCTCAGGTGGGCGTTGATTGAGGGCACACGCCGACAACAGCTCAAAGACGAGCAGGAAGGCCACACGCGGCCCGGCGTTTTGAGCGGGACACTTGACGGCAGCC
Organism: bacterium; assembly: GCA_025360845.1. GTDB lineage: Bacteria > Verrucomicrobiota > Kiritimatiellia > RFP12 > UBA1067 > JAHFSX01. Next base: position 25,975 of record JANYBJ010000139.1, on the reverse strand, counting down.
TGCTCGTGGATGCCCAGTACGCCTTACGCGATCTTACGCCGGAAGAACAGAAGAACGCTGATGCGTGGAAGCTCTCCTATCTTCGCCGCTTAAAGGCAGAGAAGACCGACGAGATGTACCTCCAGGCCTACCTGAAGGCTTGGAAGCTCGACCCGAAAGCTGTCTTCGGGCCGTGAGAAACGGAGACGCCGCTTGTTTTGAGGACAATGACATGAAGAATATGTTGAGGATCATTAGTAACTGGCGGCAACCGCTGCTGGCGCTCACACTGCTCGTGTTGAGTGGGTATGTGTCGCCCCAAGCGGCGACCGCGCAGGAGTATGTTTGGACGGGTGCGGGTTCGGCAGGGACAAACAACTGGAACGACCCCGGCAATTGGCTCTACGATATTTTTGCGCCGCCCGTAAGCGACGAGAGTTATATGGCTTTCGGCTGGTTCCCGACCACCAACACGGTGGTCACAGGCAGGCCGCAGGGCCAAATGCAACGACTCTACTTCGCAGGTTACGGAAATTACACGCTCGATCTGGGTGACGGATTGACCTTGCTTGACGCGGGTGGAAGTAATGGGGGGTCAATCAGGTCCGAGGGAGGGACAAACGAGATCCGATCCATAGGAGCGATCGGACAGCAATATGGATCAATTGTGGCGTTGGGAGGCATGATCGTGTTGCATCCGCATCTGACCAATGCCACCTCCACGCGGCCTGAGTTGAACTTTTATGCCGCCGAAGGTGCCGTCATTCAGGTGTTGAACGGCTCTGAAGGCGCAATCAGGGTAGATGGCGTCTATCCGACCTCAGGTACGGTCATCTACGGAGGCGTCAGCCATTGCCGTGATGTCATGCTGGCATCCGGAACGCTGATCGTCAACGGCACCTTTCTTCTGACGCCCACAGACGACATTTATAATCCAAATTTCACGATCTACAAAGGCTACGTGAGTTCGGGAGGTGGCATCCTTGCCGGCACCGGCACGATCCAAGACATCGGGCGGTTCGATATTCCGGAATTGGCGACCCTGCGTCCGGGCGATCCGGCGACGAACAACGGTATCGGCACGCTCACTTTCACAAACGCATCGTCTTATCTGGATTTCAAATCGGACTCCACGTTGGAAATCCGTCTCGACAATCGCGCGGCCAGCTCGGTGGTCTGGCCTGCCCGGGTGAACATCCATGTGTTGAACGCATACGGAAATGCCGCAAGGTTGGCACTCGTTCAGAACGATGGCACCCGCCTGGTGAACGGCACGTACACGCTGCTGACTTACCAGCAGCGCGATGACAACGGCAGTTTCGATGCCACCTATAACGGCGGACCGTTGCCGAAAGGGTTGTCCGTCGAGTACGGCCCGCACGCCCTTGTGCTCAAGGTTGCACGTCCGCCCGACGCGACGGTCATACAAATCCGGTAGGGGTGATGATCTGGGGCGGGTGAAGCATCGACACGCTGACCGGCCCGAAAAAATAAATATCGGGGCGGTTGACATCGGGGCGTCCATTCGGTACTCTAAACAAGTTTTCTTTTTATCCAGAACTCGGTTTTGGAAAGGCGGGAAACGGAACATTGGCAAGGTTTGACGGACTCCTGCACGATTGCTTGGCGGTTTTTCCTTGAAGCCGCTTGGCGTATTGGGTAAGGGGTTCTTTGCCCCCGTTGGGGGTGAGGGACGATGCCAACATAGCTCAGTTGGTAGAGCACTTCCTTGGTAAGGAAGAGGTCGGCAGTTCGATTCTGCTTGTTGGCTCCAGCTTTGACGATGGATTTTTTGTCAACTCTCACAGGAGGAATTCCAAAATGGCGAAAGAGACATTTAATCGTGTAAAGCCGCACGTCAACGTCGGCACGATCGGTCACGTCGATCATGGCAAAACCACGCTGACCGCAGCGATTACCAACGTTCAGGCCTTGAAGGGTTTCAACGCTCCGATCAGCTATGATCAGGTGGCCAAGGCCTCCGAGTCCGCGGGTCGTCGCGACCCGACCAAGATCCTGACGATCGCGACCTCGCACGTCGAGTACGGCACCGCGAACCGTCACTATGCCCACGTCGACTGTCCCGGACATGCCGACTATGTGAAGAACATGATCACCGGCGCCGCGCAGATGGACGGCGCGATCGTGGTGGTGAGCGCGGCTGACGGCCCGATGCCCCAGACCCGCGAGCACATTCTTCTGGCCCGCCAGGTCGGCGTGCCGGCGATCGTGGTCTTTCTGAACAAGGTGGATCTGGTCGACGATGCCGAGCTGCTGGATCTCGTCGAGATGGAAATCCGCGAGCTGCTTTCCAAGTACGAGTATCCGGGCGACGAGATTCCGATCGTGCGCGGTTCCGCGCTGCCGGCCTCCAAGGCCGCCAAGGTCGATGATCCCGCCTGCGGCTGCATCACCAAGCTGATGGAGGCGCTGGACACCTACATTCCCGAGCCGCAGCGCGTGTTGGACAAGCCTTTCCTGATGCCGATCGAAGACGTGTTCTCGATCGAAGGCCGTGGCACCGTGGTGACCGGACGTGTCGAGCGCGGCATCGTCAAGGTGGGCGAGGAAATCGAAATCATCGGGCTGCGTCCGACCGCGAAGACGGTCTGCACGGGCGTCGAGATGTTCCGCAAGCTGCTGGACCAGGGCCAGGCGGGCGACAACATCGGGTGCCTGCTCCGCAGCACGAAGAAAGAGGATGTCGAGCGCGGCCAGGTTCTGGCCAAGCCCGGCTCCATCACCCCGCACACCGATTTCACCGGCAAGGTGTACGTCCTCAGCAAGGAAGAGGGCGGCCGCCACACGCCGTTCTTCAAGGGATATCGTCCTCAGTTCTACATCCGCACGACCGACGTCACGGGCGACATCACGTTGCCCGAAGGCGTGGAAATGGTGATGCCGGGCGACAACATCGAGATCTCCGTGAAGCTGATCTCGCCTGTCGCGCTGGAAGACAAGATGCGTTTCGCCATTCGTGAGGGCGGTCGCACGGTCGGCGCCGGCACGGTGGATAAAGTTATCAAGTAAGAGCTTCCTGTGAGCGTGTCCGGCCGGGGCGTTTAAGCGCTCCGGCCGCGGCACGGAAGCACGAAGCAACGAGGCGAACATGCCCAGAGAATTAGCGATTATGGCCTGCACCGAGTGCAAGCGCCGCAACTACACGACGACGCGGAACAAGCGTACGATGACGAACCGTTTAGAGCAGAAGAAGTTCTGCCCGACGGAGCGGAAGCGCACGTTGCACCGGGAAGCGAAGTAGGACCAACACACTTTAGGCCAGTAGCTCAATTGGCAGAGCGTCGGTCTCCAAAACCGAAGGTTGGGGGTTCGATTCCCTCCTGGCCTGCCAGTATTAACCGCGGCATCTGTCGCTGTTCCGAAAAGGGATGGTTGCAGGTTTTCGCATTTTAACCGCGGAATGACCGAAGGGTCTTAGACATGAGTAACGTGAAACAAGTCTTCCAGAGTTTCGGAGCGTATCTGGGCGAGGTCGGGGTTGAGTTCAAGAAGATTGCCTGGCCGGACCGTCAGGAACTGGTGGACTCGACCGTCGTGGTGATCTCATTTATCGTGATTCTTGCCGTGGTTGTGCTGTGTTGCGACAAGGTGATCCAATTCTTCCTGCGGCTCATCCACACGTGAAAGCGGGGATTTGACCATGACGAAGCAATGGTTTGTTTTGCACACGTTGACCGGTCAGGAGCAGAAGGTCAAACGTTCGATCGAGGCGCGGATACGGATCGAGGAGATGGGGGAGTACATTGGCGAGGTCGTGATCCCCACCGAGAAGGTCTCCGAGGTCAAAAACGGCGTGAAGACGACCGTGACGCGCAAGTTTTTCCCCGGCTATGTGCTGATCAATCTTGTCCTCTATGATGAAGGACGCAATTTGGTTGAGCCGACCTGGCGGTTTCTTAAGGAAACGTCGGGCGTGATCGGTTTCATCGGGGGCGAGCGCCCGATGCCGCTTTCGACGGCCGAGGTGGACGCGATTATCAACCAGGTGGCCGAGAAGAAGGAAAAGGTTAAGCCCAAGGTTCAGTTTGAGCCGGGCGAGACGGTCAAGATCACCGACGGGCCGTTCATGAGTTTCAACGGCACGGTCGATGAAGTGGATCCCGATCGGGGCAAGCTGAAGGTCTCTGTTGCGATCTTCGGGCGTTCCGCCCCGGTGGAACTGGAGTACTGGCAGGTCGAGCGCGCGGTCGACGAGAACGCGTAGCAGGCAGGCTTAGGAACCGTCGCGCATGCGCGGCGGCAGTTCGTCAACGGTGGCTCGTTTGTACCGGTGGGGATGCCGGGAGGGTCACGACAGACAAGTAGGTGCGATCATGGCGAAGAAAGTCACGGGTATCGTGAAATTGCAGATTCCCGCCGGCGCGGCGAATCCTGCACCGCCCGTGGGCCCCGCGTTGGGTTCACAGGGTGTTAACATCATGGCGTTCTGCAAAGAATTCAACGCCAAGACACAAGACAAGGCGGGTCTGATTATCCCCGTGGTGATCACGGTGTATGCGGACCGCAGTTTCTCCCTCATTTTCAAGAGCCCCCCGGCTTCCGCGCTGCTGAAGAAAGAGGCGGGGCTGGCCAAGGGTTCCGGCGTTCCCAACCGCGACAAGGTCGGCAAGGTGACGCGCGAGCAGCTCCGCAAGATCGTCCAGATCAAGAAGGCGGACCTGAACGCGTCGAACGAAGAGGCCGCGATGCGGATGATCGAAGGTACCGCGCGCAACATGGGTATCGAGGTTGTTGATTAATCAAGGGGACACGAATCATGGCAAGACATGGCAAACGGTATATCGACGCCCAGAAAAAGGCCCCTACAGGACCTGTGAGCTTGGAAGAGGCGATCGCTTTTGTGAAGGCGAACGCGGGCGCAAAGTTTGACGAGACGGTCGAGGTCGCAATGCGGCTCGGCGTGGACATCAAGAAGTCGGACCAGACAGTCCGCGGTACGGTCAACCTCCCGCACGGGTCGGGCAAGAAGGTCCGCGTGATCGTGTTCGCGGCGGGCAGCCACGCCGACGACGCGAAGGCGGCCGGTGCGGATGAGGTCGGGTACGAAGACCTGATCGAAAAAGTCAAGAACGGCTGGACGGACTTCGACGTGGCGATCGCGACCACCGACGCGATGAAGGAAGTGCGCAAGATCGCCCGTGTGCTCGGCCCGCGTGGCCTGATGCCGAACCCGAAGACGGGAACGGTGACGGACGACACGGCGGCGGCCGTCAAGGCCGCGAAGGGCGGCAAGGTCGATTTCCGTATGGATCGTTCCGGTAACGTCTGCGTGTTGTGCGGCAAGCGCAGCTTTGACGCCGACAAACTGATCGGCAATATCCACGTCATCGTTGACGCGGTCAAGGCTGAGCGGCCTGCGGGTGCCAAGGGCACGTTCGTCCGCTCCCTGACGGTCTGCTCCACGATGGGTGTGGGCGTGCGCGTCCTGATCAAAGAGTCTGCTGAATAACACGGGAGACGGATGAAATGAGAACCGAAAAAATTTCCATTTTGAACGAGGTCATCGAGCGCGTCAAAGCGTCTGACTTCTGTTTCGTACTGAACTACGGCGGCCTGAAAGTGACACAACTGACGACGCTGCGTCAGGAACTCGACAAGCACAACGCGCGTGCCATGGTGGTGAAGAACACCTACCTCGGTAAGATCGCGAAGGATATGGGCTGGGCGGACATCTCTTCGATGTTGACCGGCCCGACCGCGATGGTCACCGGTACGGGCGATGTGACGGAAGTGGCGAAGGCGCTGGTCGAGTTCGTGAAGAAGAACGACAAGGCCGTGATCAAGGGCGCCAGCCTCGAGTCCGCGACGCTGAGCGCTGCGGACGTCGCAGCGCTCTCGAAGCTGCCGTCGAAGGACGCGATGCGCGGCATGTTGCTGGGCACGCTCTTGGCGCCGGCGACGAGCCTGGTGCGCGTGCTCAACGCGCCGCTGCTTAACGCTCTCTACGCCCTCAAGGCGTACGAGGAGAAGAAAAACGGATCTGCGGCATAACAGTGTCGTAAAAACCGCGTGGTGCGGGCTGCCGGCGGGTGCCGGTGCCCCAGGACGTGAAAACGCCGCCGGCCGCTTCATGAGCGGTGGCACCTGCGGGAACCCCGCACGCGAAATGACGTGTGCGGTTGCACAGAGAAAGAGGAAAGAAACATGACAAACGAAGAAGTGATCGATTTTCTGAGCAACCTTTCGGTGCTCGAGATCTCCAAGCTGGTCAAGGCGCTGGAAGAGAAGTGGGGCGTCACCGCCGCCGCTCCCGTGGCCGCCGCCGCCGCTCCGGCCGCCGCCGCCGCTGTGGTCGAAGAGAAGACCGAGTTCGACGTGATCCTGACTGATTTCGGCGCCAACAAGATCGGCGTCATCAAGGAAGTCCGCACGATCACGGGTCTCGGGCTGAAGGATGCCAAGGACCTGGTTGAAGGCGCTCCGAAACCGGTGAAGCAGGGCGTCAACAAGGAAGAGGCCGCCAAGCTGAAGGACGTTCTCGAGAAGGCTGGCGCCAAAGTCGAAGTGAAGTAAACTTCATTGACTTTCAAAGTGGGGACTGCCCGAGTGATGACCCGGGCAGTCCTTACTTTCCGTGAACAGGCGCTTGCGCCTCGCGACGGAGAAGCCCGAAGGGTCATCGCGTTTCACAGTTACCAGAAGAGAGACGGAACGCACCCGAGCGTTTGTTGATGCGTGTGTCAACCGAAGTGTGAATCAGTTAAACAAGTGGCCGCTTACCACACTTCCATTCATAACCGGTTGCCAGAACATCGCGTCAGAACAGTCGGCGGGCAGCAGGGCGCAAGCTCTGATGTGCGGGGTCTTCACTTGGGTAGCATTTTTATAACACTCCAACCTGAGGTAGGCAATGGTTGAACGTAAAGTTTTTGGCAAGCTGAAAGCCGTTATTCAGCCGCCCGATCTGATCGAGATTCAGACGAAGTCGTATCAAGATTTTCTGCAACTGGACTCGGCCCCCGGCAAGCGCGAAGAGAAGGGGCTCCAAGCCATCTTCCGCGAAGTCTTCCCCATCGACAGCTACGATGGCCGGTACACGCTCGATTTCGTCAAGTACGAGCTGGGCGAGCCGAAGATGGACGCCTTGGCCGCCCTGGCCGACGGCAGCACCTTCGCCGCTCCTCTGCACGCGACGTTCCGCCTGAAAGACGGCGACGAGATCCGTGAAGAGGACGTCTACATGGGCGAGATCCCGCTGATGACCCGCGACGGCGCGTTCGTGATCAACGGCGCCGAGCGCGTGATCGTCTCGCAGTTGCACCGTTCACCCGGCATCTGTTCCGAGAAAGCCCAGCACCCCAACGGCCAGACGCTCTTCTCGGTGCGCCTGATCCCGGACCGCGGTTCGTGGATCGAGATACAGTTCGACTCCAGCGACATCATGTGGGTCTACATGGACCGCCGCCGCCGCCGCCGCAAGTTCTATGCGACCACCTTCCTCCGCGCGCTCGGTTACGGTACGGATGAGGATATCCTGAAGCTTTACTACACCTTCAAATCCCTCCCGGTGAAGGGCCACCACACGGCGGATTCGCTCGAGATGCTTGTCATGAAGGACGATCTGATCGACGTCGAGTCGCAGGCTGTGCTGGCGCGCCGTTATGACCCCATCACCCCGGCGCTGCTCGAGCAGGTCGCCGCGGCCGGGTTCGACAAGATGGACGTGGTCGACGTTTCCGTCGACGAAGGCACGCTGATCAAGACGCTGCGCGAGGACGCGAAGTCCGGCATCCACTCGGAGGAGGATGCGCTGAAGGACATCTATAAGCGCCTGCGCCCCGGCGACCCCGCCACCTCCTCCAACGCCAAGACGTTGCTGAAGCGGCTGTTCTTTGAGCCGCGCCGCTACGATCTGGGCAAAGTCGGCCGCCACAAGATCAACCAGAAGCTGGGCTTGGTCGGCAAGGTCGCCGATGACCTGCGTACGCTCCACGAGAGCGGCGTCGATGTGATCGAAGCCATCCGCCTGCTGCTGCGCATTTACGTCGGTCAGGATCAGGTGGACGATATCGATCACCTTGGCAGCCGCCGCATCCGTACGGCGGGCGAGTTGCTCGAGAACCAGTGCCGCGTGGGTCTGGCCCGCACCGAGCGGCTGATCCGCGAGCGCATGACGCTGTTTGATCCCGCGAGCGGCGTTCTCGCGCCGGCCCGCCTGGTGAACAGCAAGTCGCTCTCCGCGGTGGTCCAAGATTTCTTCGGACGCAGCCAGCTGAGCCAGTTCATGGATCAGACCAACCCGCTGAGCGGTCTCGCGCACAAGCGCCGTCTCTCGGCCCTCGGCCCAGGCGGTCTGAGCCGCGAGCGAGCCGGCTTCGAAGTCCTCGACGTTCACTCGTCGCACTATGGCCGTATCTGCCCGATTGAGACGCCCGAAGGTCCGAACATCGGCCTGATCTCCTCGCTCGGCATCTATGCCCGCATCAACGCGTTCGGCTTCATCGAGAGCCCGTACCGCCTGGTCCGCAACGGCAAGGTGACCCACGAGGTCCACTACCTGTCGGCCGACAAGGAAGAGACGTTCATTATCGCGCAGGCCAACTCCGAGCTGAAATCGGACGGCAGCTTTGTCGCCGAGCGTGTGACGTGCCGCTACAAGACCGAGTTCGAAGACGTGGAGCGTTCGCGCGTGCAGTACATGGACGTCTCGCCGATGCAGGTGGTTTCGATCGCCGCCGGCCTGATCCCGTTCCTGGAACACGACGACGCGAACCGCGCGCTGATGGGCGCGAACATGATGCGTCAGGCGGTGCCGCTGCTGAAGGCCGAGCGTCCCTACGTGGCGACCGGGCTCGAGCTGGTCGCGGCCTCCGACTCCTGCGTGACCGTGCTGGCCGATGGCGACGGCGTCGTGGCCTATGTTTCCGCGACCGAAATCATCGTGACGCCGGACGGCAAGATGCCGTCGGGCAAAGCCAAGAAGAGCGAGAATGCCAAGGGCATTTACCGGTACGCGCTGCAGAAGTTCCGCCGCTGTAACGCGGGCACCTGCTTCAACCAGAAGCCGATCATCAAGGCCGGCCAAGCGGTGAAGAAGGGCCAAGTGCTGGCCGACGGACCGGCCACGCATCAGGGCGAGCTTGCGCTGGGCAAGAACCTTCAGGTGGCCTTCATGCCGTGGACAGGTTACAACTTCGAAGACGCGATTCTGGTGAGCGAGAAGGTGGTGCGCGACGACGTGTTCACCTCGATCCACATCCAGGACTTCGAGGTCGGCGCCCGCGACACCAAGCTGGGCCCCGAAGAGATCACCCGCGATATTCCGAACGTGGGCGAGGATGCGCTGAAGAACCTCGGCACGGACGGCGTGGTGCGCGTGGGCGCGGAAGTGCGTCCGGGCGATATCCTGGTCGGCAAGATCACGCCTAAGAGCGAGACCGAGCTGGCGCCGGAAGAGCGTCTGCTGCGTGCGATCTTCGGCGAAAAGGCGGCGGACGTGCGCGACACGTCGCTGACCGTCCCGAGCGGCGTGTACGGCATCGTGATGGACATCAAGGTCACCTCGCAGCAGGAGGCCCGCCGTCCGTTCCTGTCGCTCGCCGCGTCGCCGGAAGAGAAGAAAGAGATCCGCGACGTCGAGGAAGAGCGCAAGAAGAAGCAGGCCGCGCTGGAGGAGGAGCTGACCACCGCGCTGAGCAACATCCTGCTGGGCGAAAAGATCCCGCTGGACGTGCTCGATGTCGAGACCGGCGAGATCATCATCCCGGCTAACCGCAAGATCACCAAGACCCTGTTGTCCCGTTTGGCCAAGTCGCACGATCACATCCAGATCGAGAACAGCCCGGTGCAGCAGAAGATCGAGGAGATCATCAACGTGTTCCGTCCCAAGTTCGCGGAGTTGACCGAACAAGGCGGAAGCGGCGATTTCGGCGCTGAACTCGATGGCATCATCGACGAAGGCGGCGTGATCAAGCAGGTGCGCGTCTACATCGCCGAGAAGAAGAACCTCTCGGTGGGCGACAAGCTCGCGGGCCGCCACGGCAACAAGGGCGTGGTCGCGAAGATTGTGCCGGACTGCGACATGCCGTTCCTGCCGGACGGCACGCCGGTCGATATCGTGCTGAACCCCCTCGGCGTGCCTTCGCGCATGAACTTGGGCCAGCTGTTCGAGACCTATCTCGGCATGGCCTGCAAGGTGCTCGGCTTCTATGCGGCGACGCCGGTGTTCGACGGCGCGAAAGAGGAAGAGATCGACCAGCTTTTGCGCCAGGCGCGTAAGGCTCAGGAAAAAGAGATCGGCGGCAACGCGTGGGTCTGTGAGGACGGCAAGACGGTGCTTTATGACGGGCGCACGGGCGACCCGTTTGATCAGCGCGTCGTGGTCGGCCAGATCTACATGCTGAAGCTGCACCATTTGGTGACCGACAAGATCCACGCGCGCGCCACCGGGCCCTATTCGCTGGTGACGCAGCAGCCGTTGGGCGGCAAAGCCCAGTACGGCGGTCAGCGCATGGGCGAAATGGAGGTCTGGGCGCTCGAGGCTTACGGCGTGGCCTACGCGCTGCAGGAGCTGTTGACCGTCAAGTCCGACGATGTCGGCGGACGTACCCGCATTTACGAGGCAATCGTGAAGGGGCAGAACACGCTCGACGCCGGCATGCCGGAGTCGTTCTCGGTGCTGATGCACGAGTTGCGCGGTCTGTGTCTGGATATGAAATTGCTGGGCGGTGAGACGGCTGCGCCGGCTGCCGAATTCTCGAGAATCTAAGGCGACCCTTCAGGAGGTTCACAATGAATCCTTATGCAGCAAGAGAGATGTTTGGTGGAATGTTTGATGCAGGTGCGCATTACGATGCCGTGAGCATTACGCTCGCGTCGCCTGAAACCATCCGTTCCTGGAGCCATGGCGAAGTCCGCAATCCCGAAACCATCAACTACCGGACCTACCGTCCGGAGCGCGACGGCCTGTTTTGCGAACGTATCTTCGGGCCCACGCGTGACTGGGAGTGCGCCTGCGGCAAGTACAAGCGGATCAAGCACAAAGGCGTGGTCTGCGACCGCTGCGGCGTCGAGGTGACGGTTTCGCGCGTGCGCCGCCAGCGCATGGGCCACATCGAGCTGGCCGTGCCGGTCTCGCACATCTGGTTCTTCAAGTGCAGCCCCAGCCGCATCGGCCTGGTCTTGGACAAGACCGCGAGCGAGCTTGAGCGCGTGCTGTACTACGAAGACTACATGGTGATCGATCCGGGCGAGACCCCGCTCAAGTACATGCAGTTGCTCTCGGAGCCCGAGTATCACGAGGCGCTGGAGAAGTACGGCGAGAATTTCGAAGCCATGATGGGCGCGGAGGCGGTTCGCCGCTCGCTCAACAAGGTCGATCTCGACCAGCTCATGCAGGATCTCGAAGAGCAGATCGAGAACACCCGCAGCAAGCAGACCCGCAAGAAGATCACGAAGCGCATGAAGATCGCCGACGGGTTCCGCGTGAGCGGCGCGCGTCCGGAGTGGATGATTCTGGACTGCCTCCCCGTAATCCCGCCGGAGCTTCGTCCGCTGGTTCCGCTCGAGGGCGGACGTTTCGCGACCTCGGATCTCAACGATCTGTATCGCCGCGTGATCAACCGCAACAACCGCCTGAAGAACCTGCTCTCGCTCAAGACGCCGGATGTGATTATCCGCAACGAGAAGCGCATGTTGCAGGAGGCGGTCGACGCGGTGTTCGATAACGGGCGTCACGGCCGCGCCGTGGCGGGCGCGGGTAACCGTCCGCTCAAGTCCCTCAGCGACATGCTCAAGGGCAAGACCGGCCGCTTCCGCCAGAACCTGCTGGGCAAGCGCGTGGACTATTCCGGACGTTCGGTGATCGTGGTCGGCCCCGAGCTGAAGATCACGCAGTGCGGTCTGCCTAAGAAAATGGCGCTGACGCTGTTCGAGCCGTTCATCATCCGCCGTCTGAAGGAAAAGGGCATTTGCCACACCGTCCGCACGGCGCGCAAGATGATCGAGCGTCACGACGAGCAGGTCTGGGATATTCTGGAAGAGGTCACCAAGGGCAAGACGGTGATGCTGAACCGCGCCCCGACGTTGCACCGTCTTTCGATCCAGAGCTTCGAGCCGGTGCTGATCGAAGGCGAGGCGATCCGTATCCACCCGATGGTGTGTACGGCGTTCAACGCGGACTTCGACGGCGACCAGATGGCCGTGCATGTGCCGCTGTCGGTCGAGGCGCAGCTCGAGAGCCGCCTGCTGATGATGTCCTCGAACTCGATCTTCTCGCCGGCCTCCGGCAAGTCGATCATGACGCCGACGCAGGATATCGCGCTGGGCATCTACTACCTGACCGTTCCCAGCCAGACCGATAAACTCGCGAATAAAATCGCTGGCAAGATCCCGGCCGGAAACGAACATCTGCCGCTCTTCAACAGTACGGCCGAGGTCGACTTCGCACTGGCGGAGAGCGCGGTCCAGTATCACACGCGCATCCGTTTCCGCAATCCTGACTACGGCACCAAGGGCCGCCGTTTCGGCACCTCGGACGCGCACGTCATCGAGACGACTGCGGGCCGTGTGATCTTCAATGAGACTTGGCCGGTAGAACTCGGCTTCGTCAACGACAAGATCGATAAGAGCAAGCTCGGCGACCTCATTCTCCACTGCCATCAGGTCGCGGGCCATGCCCGTACGGTCAAGGCGTTGGATGAGCTGAAGACGCTCGGCTTCAAGCACGCCTGCCTCGCCGGTGTCTCCATGGGCTTGAAGGACATGATCCGCCCGAAGATCAAGGACGAGATTATCGCCAAGGCGTACACCGAGGTCGATAAGGTTGACGGGCAGTTCCAGACCGGTGTCATCACCGACGGCGAACGCCACAACAAGATCATCGATATCTGGACGGCGGCCACCGAGAAGGTGTCCGACGAACTGTACAAGACGATCGACCGCAACATCACCGAGGCGAAGCCGAACCCCACCGAGACCAACCCGGTGTACATGATGGTGGATTCCAAGGCCCGCGGTTCGAAACTTCAGATCCGTCAGCTCGCGGGTATGCGCGGCCTGATGGCCAACCCCTCCGGCGAGATTATCGAGCGCCCGATCACGGCGTCATTCCGCGAAGGTCTGAGCGTGTTGGAGTACTTCATCTCCACGCACGGCGCGCGTAAGGGCTTGGCCGATACGGCGCTGAAGACCGCCGACGCGGGTTACCTGACGCGTAAGCTGGTCGACGTGTCGCAGGACGTGATCATCACGATCCAGGACTGTAACACGGTGAACGGCATCGAGGTTGAGGCGGTGGAGGAAGGCGACGAAACGCTCATCCCTCTGCGCACCCGTGTGCTCGGCCGTACGGCGCTGTACGAGATCCGTCACCCCGCCTCCGGCGAGGTGCTGATCCCTGCGAACGCCGACATCGACGAAGCCGCGTGTAAGCTGTTGGAGGACGCGGGCATCGAGCACGTCTGGATCCGCAGCGGACTCACCTGCGACTCGCCCCACGGCATGTGCGCGAAGTGCTACGGCCGCGATCTCTCCACCGGCAAGGCGGTCGAGATCGGCGTGGCGGTCGGCATCATCGCGGCGCAGTCCATCGGCGAGCCGGGCACGCAGTTGACGATGCGTACATTCCACATCGGCGGTACGGCGTCAACGGTATCCAAGGTGCCTGAAATCGTTCTCAAGAACGCGGGCTTCATCAAGTACGTCGATCTGCGTATCGTGCGTAACGATGAAGGCAACACCGTGGTGCTCAACAAGAACGGCACCATCGAGATCGTGGACGCGAACGGCACGGAGATCGACACCTACAACCTGCAAATGGGTACGGTGTTGCTCGCCAAGGACGGCTCGGCCGTCAAGACCGGTCAGCGCGTGGCCGTGTGGGATCCCCACTCGGTGCCGATTCTGGCTGAAAAGCACGGCGTGGTTTCGTTCCAGGACTTCGTGGACGACGTGTCGGTCCGCAGCGACCAGGACTCCGAGTCCGGCGCGAAGACGCTGCTGGTGCTCGAGACCAAGGAAGACCTGCATCCGCAGATCATCGTCACCGATCCGACGACCCGCGAGATTCTGGGCTTCTACCACATTCCGGCGGGCGCCATCGTGATGGTGAAGGAGGGCGCGAAGGTCTCGCCCGGCATGTTGATCGCGAAGACGCCGCGTAAAGAGGCGAAGACCCGCGACATCACCGGCGGTCTGCCGCGTGTGGCGGAGTTGTTCGAAGCCCGTCAGCCCAAGGATGCGGCGGAAATCTCCCGTATCGAAGGCGTGGTCGACTTCGGCGAGCATCAGCGCGGCAAGCGTTGCCTGGTGGTGCACGACGATATCACCGGCCACAACGAAGAGCACCTCATCCCGATGGGCAAGCAGGTCGTTGTGTTCAAGGGCGACCGCGTCAAGAAGGGCCAGCAGCTCACCGAAGGTCCGGTGGTGCCGCAGGAGATCCTCGACGTCTGCGGTCCCCAGGAGCTGCAGCGCTATCTGGTCAACGAAGTCCAGCAGGTCTACCGTCTGCAGGGCGTGGAAATCAACGACAAGCACATCGAGATCATCGTGCGCCAGATGCTGCGCAAAGTCCGTATCACCAATCCCGGCGATACCGACTTCCTCTGGGGCGAGCAGGTGTCGCGTCAAAAGTTCTTGGAGATCAATGAAGAGATCGTGGCGGAGGGCAAACGCCCGGCCGAGGCGCAGCCCGCCTTGCTGGGCATCACCAAAGCCTCGCTCGAGACCGACAGCTTCATCTCTGCGGCCTCCTTCCAAGACACGACGCGCGTGCTCACCGACGCGGCCACCATGGGCCGCGTGGACGAGCTGCGCGGCTTCAAGGAGAACGTCATCCTCGGTCACCTGATTCCTGGCGGCACCGGTTTTCCGTTGCACCGCCACATCAAGCTCGTGCCGCTGGCCGAGCCGATCAGCGAAGAGGAGATGGCTTCTCTTCAGGCCGAGGCGCAGACTCAGCTCGACGAAGTCTTCAACTGAGTCGGACCTGTTTCATGAAACGGCGGGCGGGGCGCGACAAGCGCTCCGCCCGCTTTTTTTGTGTCCGCCCTACCGCTTTCGACTCGATATTCCCGCTCTTCCGCCCCTGTAACATGGGCCATTTGTCCCCAAAAGTCCGGTTGGACGCCCATCAAACGTTCGACGAGAAGAATGAAGCCATCACGACAGATGCCACGTCGAGTAGCCGAACACGCCGACACACCGAACCCTCGTTCGCCTTTGGCTCATCAGGGGACTGGTGGGCGCTGACGTTCGCCCTGAATTGACATCAATGACAAGTGCCACTATAGTATCACCATGAAAACAGAACTCGTTACGACCCTTAAGCGTCAGGCCACGCGGCTCATCGCGGAGATTCAGGAAGATCGGAAACCGGTCTTGATCACCGAGCATGGCCGGCCGGCTGTCTATCTCATTGACGTACAGACCTTTGACGATCAACAGGACAGAATTCGGATTCTTGAGGGTATTGCGCGCGGGGAGCGCGCAGCGCAGGAAAAGCGCATCGTTACACACGCTCAGGCCAAGAAAAGGATGAAGCGATGGATCGCCTGATCTGGACCGAGCCCGCACTTAATGACCTGGAAGCGATTGCCGAATACATCGCGCTCGATAAGCCTGATGCTGCGCGACGGTACGTGCGGCGAGTATTTGAAGCTGTTGAACGACTCACTCACTTTCCGAAATCGGGGTCGGTCCCTCCAGAGATACCGCACTTGCCCTATCGGCAGGTCGTCATCCCGCCTTGTCGAGTGTTCTATCGAACGGAGGGGCAGGATATCCTGATCGTCTTCGTGATGCGATCTGAACGAAGCCTTCGCGAGGATGATCTGCTTGAGAGAAACTGAGCCGATTCAACAACAAAACAAATGACGCCCGCGACATGTTTCCACATGCAATCCGCGCGATTGAATCGCTTGCGCCAAAGGCCTTTATCTTTGAGAATGTCAAAGGGTTGCTGCGGGATACGTTCTCGGAATACTTTCGGTACATTATTCTGCGCCTTACGTTTCCTGATGCGCATGGCGACTTGAAGGCCACATGGCGTGAACATCTCGCATCCTTGCAAAACATTAAGTTCGATCTGTATGCCGGAATTAAATACCGCGTTCAGAAGACATTGGTGAACGCCGCTGATTATGGAGTCCCGCAATGCCGCGAACGTGTCGTTATTGTTGGCATTCGCTCGGATATTGATGCCACTTGGGAGTTTCCGGAGGCTACTCATAGCGAAGAGCGGTTGTTGTGGGACAAGTTCGTCACTGGTTCCTATTGGGATGCGCACGACATCGCCAAGGCACACCGCGAAACATGCCCTGAAAAACTAAGACCGAAAATTAACGACTTGCGCAATACTTTTGGATTTTTTCAGCCGAAACTACAGCCATGGCGCACCGTGCGTGACGCGCTAAAGGATGTTCCAGACCCAAGAACTAAGCATGACATTCCCGACCATATTTTTCGTGATGGCGCTCGAACATATGCAGGACATACAGGGAGCGATCTGGACGCACCCGCAAAAACAGTCAAGGCTGGAGGGCACGGCGTTCCTGGTGGCGAGAATATGATCAGGTTTCGTGATGGTTCTGTGCGATATTTTACTGTTTACGAGGCGAAACTTATCCAGACGTTTCCAAAAACATTCGCGATCACAGGCACATGGGGCGAAGCCCTACGACAGATAGGGAATGCCGTACCTGTTGCATTAGGGAAACAAATCGGCAACGCATTGTTCCGTAGAATACAGGTTGAAGTCGCGAAGTTGACTTCTCCACAACTCCAACCTGCACAGGTCATGTGCGTTCATGATGGGGCAACGCATTATCGCGTGCGCGATTCCAAACGCAAACCACCAGTCTCAAGCAAAACAAAGAACCAAACCACCCAGAGAAGACCAAAGCAGGTCCAACAAACACCTGCACTTTACGTCGCTCCGCGCCGAAAGTGAGGCGTGACGTTGGGCAACAACACCAAAGATTGAGGCGAGAGCGAGAATGATCGATGTGTCAATCAGGCATGCGTGGCGTGCATTCGACCGGCACTTCGGCCCTCCAAAGCCAGGACGCCTGACAGCCAGAAAGAACGCAGCTCAGGTTTATGCACTCGCCGTTCTTGAGGCTGAGGACGCCGACAGAATCAAGCGCATCGGAAAGAAACATTTACAACTCGCGGCCGAGAAGGCCCTCGATGGGAGCCGGCTCTCTTCCTTCTTGACGAATGTTATCCGCCTATGAACGGTGATCCGCTTCGAGCAACGGCACGCGTTAGCTCACAGGCAGGCAACATGTCAGGTGGGACGACAGGGAAAAAATCACCGATAGACATCGGACATACCGTATACTACACTTGAACGGTCTGGTTCTTTCTGCGATTTTCTTGCACCGGACATGTGCCTGATCGTACTAACAACAAAGTGCAAGAGGGTGTGAAATGGATGAGAAACCGACCGTCTATCTTGAGACAACCATCCCCAGTTTTCTGACGGCAAGGCCCTCGAACAATCTGGTTGTGGCCGGGAAACAGGAAGTCACCCGCCAGTGGTGGGAGACCCGGAGAGCGAAGTACCAGCTCTTCATCTCCCAATATGTGCTGGACGAGGCGGCTGGCGGCGACGAAACGGCGGCCGCAAGAAGGATCGAGGTGGTCTGCGACATCGATGTTCTCGAGGTTGACGAAGAGGTCATCCGATTGACCGCCGCGATTCTGTCAACAGGCCTGATTCCGGCTAAGGCGCAAACAGATGCCGCACACATGGCTGTGGCTGCTCGGCACGGCATCGATTTTCTGATCACTTGGAACTGCGTTCACATTGCGAACGCGGAGATTCTTGCGAAGATCAATTTTGTTGTCGCGGCGGCGGGTTACGACCTGCCGACCGTCTGCACGCCGGACGAACTCTTCGGAGGTGAAGAAAATGAAGGTTGATTCAATTGTGGCCGAAGTCCGACACCAAAGACAGTCCATCCTCATGTCCTATGACGGGGACTTCAATCGAATGTCTCGCGACGCCATGCTCCGCCAGTGGTCAAGCGGTCACCGGGTTGTATCCCGAGGTAAAAAGACCGCCCAACAAGATGTTGCACCTAACGCCTACCCGCTTCGCTTAGGTATAGGGGTCGTATCGGGACATACGGACAAACAAACTTGCTTTGAGATGAAAGCCGCTGTGGCGTTGATGCCGGATGATTCTCGACAGACAAGATGAAAAGAGGGACTATGCCCAACCCGGCGACACCACCAATACCCATTCGCCTTCGGTTTCAGGGTGTTGGTGGGCGCTGACGTTCGCCACAAACTATACAGGATTGACACTTGCGCTTGACCGTCCGCCACCCCATGGTGTATATTCAAAGTATATCCAACAGGAGCGTAACATGATCACCAAAGTCACAAAATGGGGAAACAGCCTAGCGGTGCGTATCCCGCTTGCGGTCGCCAAAGAAACGCAGCTATGTGTCGGTCAAACCGTCAATCTGGCCTCATGTGATGGGCAGATTGTCATTGCGCCCGTCCGGCAACAGCGATATCAACTCGCTGAGCTCTTGAAGGGCATCACTCCCCGCAATCTGCACGATGAGGTTTCAAGCGGAGCCGTCGTCGGAAAGGAGGGATGGTGATGCCGGCATCCTATTGTCCGAGACGCGGAGATGTGGTCTGGATTGCATTCAATCCTCAAGCCGGTCATGAACAGGCTGGACACCGTCCCGCCGCGGTCTTATCGCCAGAGGCCTACAACCGAAAAGCAGGGTTGGCCCTGTTGTGCCCCATCACAAGCCAAGTCAAAGGTTATCCCTTCGAGGTTCCCCTCCCACATGGACTGCAGGTGTCCGGCGTGATTCTGGCGGATCAGGTGAAGAGTCTGGACTGGAAGGTGCGTCAGGCATCTTTTTGTTGCGCACTCACCAAAGATGTCGTGCATGATGTTCTGAACAAACTCGGAACATTGATCGATGATTGACTATAGCCGAACCAGCCCACCCAGCGAACGGAATACCGTCGCTGATAGGCGGCGTTAGCCGGACACGGCGACGAATAGAGGGGATGCCAAGTTCGCTATAAAATAAACCATACTTGTCTTTTGAGAACGGAAGCGGCATTATTACGCCATCAAAATGAATAACGGACAAATGCCAGAGATTTCAAGATTTTTTGGAATTATCATCGCTGTATTTTCGATGACCATAATCCACCACATTTTCATGCACGGTATGCAGGCGATAAGGTCTCGATAGAAATACAGACCTTGAAGATTATTGAGGGAAACATTTCTCCTCGCGCATTAGTGCCTTACAAACCAGCAACAGCAATAAAGAACAAGTCGTTTTACCACGAAGACACGAAGTGTACGAAGAAACACAAAGCCAGAGTACGGCATACCGATGACCTTTCTTGGTGTCCTTCGTGGTCTTGGTGTCTTTGTGTTGGAAATTCCGGGTTGCGGGCTTCGCCCGCATTAGGGCTGGTTGTAGAGTGGGCCTCTTTGCACAAAGATGAATTGATGATGGACTGGGAATTAGCCAAAACCAATCAGCCGCCGAAAGAGATCGAACCTCTCAGACAGGAGTATGTCTCGATGCTTTATGATGTCATCAAAGCTGATTATATCAAGGATTACAAGGTCAAAGTGGAGTTTGAAGACGGACACTCAGGCATCGTTGATTTTGCCCCTTATGTCCAGAAAGGTGGGGTGTTCGATCAGTTTTCGGATCTATCCTTCTTTAAACGCTTTTCCGTCTCTGAAGCATTAGGCACGATTGTCTGGGATGATCAAATCGATGTCGCTCCCGAAACGTTGTATGAAAAATGCGAGCCATACGCTTCAACGGACGGCTAACCGCC
Source organism: bacterium (assembly GCA_025360845.1). GTDB lineage: Bacteria > Verrucomicrobiota > Kiritimatiellia > RFP12 > UBA1067 > JAHFSX01. The sequence continues at coordinate 6,193 of JANYBJ010000139.1, read as the reverse complement.
TCGTCTGAGCGTTGACGGTGCCCTGATCCAAAGACAAATTTGAGCAGAGAGTGAGAGGCCGGTTTGGCTCGGTCAGGTTTGTTTTGCGTCCTGACGTGTGTTAAGGCCGCCTGGTTTTACTTCACCGTCACGCGCCCAAGGCCATGTCGGCTGAAGGTCGCGGGATCGTACATCGCCGCGGCGGACACCGGCGGCACGACAAACGCTCCGGGGCTCACCACGCGCGCGGCGTAATGGAAACATTTCCTCCCTCCGAGGTTCTTGCTGAAGAGCAGCAGCCGGTCATCCCGCACCTCGCGGTGCAACACCCACTCGGCCTCGTCGTCTTTGATCCACAGCAACCCGCCGGTCGTCCCCATCTGCGCATTCTCGATCTCCAAACAGGCGGGCAGCAGCTCATCGACGACCACGTCCCTGCACTCCCGGCCCTGCGGATCAAGCGTCAACCGCACGATCACGACATCGCCGCGCTGCAGCGTGGCGGGGTCGATGGGAGCGCCCTGCCGGTCGAGCCACTCGCGCCGCACCTCTAGACCCGAATCGGCCGCCTCTTCCTGCGCGGCGAGCGGCACGCACGCCACGCGCCGCGTCACGTACATCGGCCCCGGTCCTGCGTTGCGCATCCGCACGGCGCCGCGGTCGGCCTCCGCCCCGGGCGTCCATGTCAGCGAGTTGGTGGCAGCCACGTTGCGCGTCTGGTCCGCCCACAGCAGCGTCGGCGTGAAAAGCTTGGGCTCGTCCGAGGTCTGCCGCACATATTCGCCCAAAGCCAGCAGCGCCAGCGCGTTGTCCTGCGTCGAGCCCCAGTGCCCTTCCTTGCGGCGGGCACTGTCGATCTCCTGACAGCACACCGCCACAAAGGGATTCTTGGGGTCAAGCTCAAGCCAGGCGAGCAGCGCGAACGAGGCCTCGCGCAAGCCTTTCACCGACTGCGCCAGCGCCAGCAGCTCGCGCCCCTTTTCGACCTCGCCGGAACGGATCAGCGCGCGGGCCAGATGGTAGCGCTCCTCCATCCGCAAGGACTCCGGCTGCTCGTACAGCCGCAGCATCCACCCGTGGTCGGGCTGCCCCGCCAAGGCCAGGACATGACACACATAGGCGCGAGACACGTCGTTTCCGTCGGGCAACCGGGTGCGCAACATCCTGAGCACATCGGGAACCGTCTCTTTGGGCAACGCGTACCCGGCCTGCGCCGCCTGCACCAGGAAAAAGGCCGCGTACACGGTCGCCTGCGGGCTGCTCTCCCAGACGTCCGGCCACATCGCAAAGCCGTCCCAGCGCTGCATGGAAAGCACCCGCAGCAGCGCGGCGTTGATACGGTCGGGGGCCTCCTGCGCAAGCGTGGACTCATTCGACGACAGACGGCCGGCCAATTCGCCGAGCGTCAGCAGCGGCAGCGCGGCCGAGACGGTCTGCTCCAGACAGCCGTACGGGTAGTTCACCACGTAGTCCAGCGCGCCGAGCAGATTGACCGAGGGCTGCGCCGAGCAGAAGAACGTCTGCTTGAAGCTCTCTTCCAAAACACCTTTGGGAGGTGCGAAAGCGCGCTCTTCCCCCGCTTTCAAGACGACGTTCTCCGCCGTCACGCGCAGCGCCGACGCGGGACGCACCGCCAGTTCGACCGGCTCTTCGTACACGTCGTCCGCGCCCTCGACCCTCACGAACACCTGAGCGGTCCCGGCCTGTTCACGGGCGGTCACCGCCATCGGCACGGTAAGGGATTCGCCGAGCTTCAGCGCCACCTCTTTGACAGCCGCATCACACGTCAGCGGCCCCTGCGTCCGCAGCGACACGCGCGCCGTACAGGCCGCTCCGCTCTCATTGTGCAGCGCGATTTGGACCTGCGCCTGGTCGCCCGGTGCGAGGAAACGCGGCAGGTCTGGCTGCACCACCAGCTTGCGCTTGACCTTGACCGACGAGGCGGCAGAGCCCACCGCCTGCTCGTTCCACGCCACCGCCATCAGCCGCAGCTCGCCCGCAAACTCGGGCAGTTCGAACGGCACCGTCGCCAGCCCCGCCTCATCCACCTTCAGGTTGGCCTGCCACAGCGCCAACGGCTTGAAGCGGCGGGCGGCAACAGGGTTGAGCCGCTTGAGCATCTCATCCCCGCCGTCGCCTCCGATGTGCGAGGCGGCTCCGAACATCGCCTCGCTCGTGATCGGCATCAGGTTCCGGTACACGTCGTAGAACGAGATATTCCCCGACCGCGCCTCCAGGAAAAAGCCGTACGGGTCGGGCGTCTCATACCCGGTCAGCATGCAAACGCCCTCGTCCACCGCCAGCACCGTCACCGCCGCGCCGCGTGCGGGCTGTCCCGCCGCGTCGGTCACCGACACGCGCACCGCGCCCGTGCTCTTCGGACGCCACACCTCTGCCTCGTGCGACACCTTCACCGCGAGCTTGCGTTCCGGCGGCAGCACCCGCAGCACCGCCTCGCCAGAGGCCCGGTGGGCGCTCCAGATATTCTCGGACACTGCGGGGCGAACCAGGCTGACCGTGACCTCGACGTTCGGCGCGAACGCTTCGGTCACCGCCCACTCGAGCGTCGCGGTGTTGTTGGTGAACGCCACCACCCGGTTCTCGAGGATGCTCGCGCTGTGCAGCGAGACCCACGCCTGTCCCCTGAACGGCGCGCGGAGCTGCAGCCGGGCCGTCTCTCCGGGACGGTAGTCGGGCTTGTCGAAAACCAGCTCCACGCGGTCGGGCTTGCTGCGGTCCCAATTGCCTTCGACCTGACCCTCCTCGCCCGCCGCGAACGACCAGCTCGACGAGGCGTGCGAGACCGGATCGGTGAACGTGATCAGGTAGTCGCCGGTGGCCTCGACCGAGAATGCATACACGACATTATCCGGACCGGTCTCGGTCTTAGCCTCCACGACCGGCGTTTTGACGCGCTCGCTCTCCCACAGATAGCTGCCGGCGGAATCTTTCCGCATGCTGCTCACCCAGACCACCCGCTCGATCCGCACCTCCAGCGGGGTCTTCTCCATATGCCGCGCCCCATCCGGATCCACCGCCGCGAGCGTGATTTTCTTTTGCGCGGCCACGCGGATCACCCGCTCGTCGCCGGGGTTTAGCCCGATGTAGAAGGGGTACGGGTCAAGCTTCACCGTCTCGCGCGCCGTGACCGTCCGCCCGCCCGTCTCGGTCACCAGCGCCTGCACCACCGCCTTCACCTGTGCGGGCGGCAACCCTTCCACCGTGGCTTTCACGGTGAAGGCCGCCGTGCCGTCCGCCGCCAACGTTTGCCGCGGGCACTCCTTGATCTTCATCGCCAGACTCTTCTCGGCATCGCCGAAATGGAAGCCTTCCCACGCCTTGGGTTTGAACTCGACCGGCGAATACGTCAGACTCGCCTCCGCCGCCAAGCCGCCGGCCGGCTTGCCGAACAGGTGTTCGGCGAAAATTTTGAACGACAGGTTCTCGCCGTCGCGGACCGACTCGGGAAGCTCCTGCACCTTGACGCGGATCTGCGGCGGCACGAAGGCCTCCAGCATGACCGAGTGCCTGCCGAGCACCGGCCCGTCGCCCGGCAGATGCACTTCGAATTCGTAGGTGCCCGAGGGCAGATAGTCCGGCAATGTGAGCTGCGTCACCACCGCGCCCAGCGCGTCGGGCATCAGCGGATAGGTCTTGAAGGTGCGTCCGTCCGGCTTGAGCACATGCAGCACCACCGGGAAAGGCGCGGGGGGCTTCCCGTCACCCTTTCGCAACAGCGCCTGCACAAAGACGTTCTCGCCGTGGCGGTAGATGTCACGGTCGCTCATCAGAAACGCCTCGCACGCCTGCGGCGCGAGATAGTCGCGGGTGGCCTCGCTGGCATGCTCCATTTCGTTGGCGCCCGTGAACGGCAGCATCGTCATGTCGCTGCCGTCGCGCGTCTGCGCCAAGAGCAGGAACGGTTCGCCGTCCTCGTCACGGCGCGTCAGGCGCACCAGCCCCTGGACGTCGCTGACCCCCTGCGCCAAAAGCAGGTTGTTACGCCCGTAAAGCTCCACGCGGATGTCCTGAACCGGTAGGCCTGTGCCTAGGGCGGTCGTCCAAACCGTCACGGCCGTCTCATCGCAGCGGGCGCTGAGACCGATGTCCGTCACGCACACCAGCCGGCTGCGCTCGCTCACCTCCGGCGTGCTCACCCTCAAGATGTACACCCCTCGCACCGGCCCCTGCCCGTAGTCGCTCAGGCGCAGCATCAGCCGCTGCTCCTGATCGCGCGCCGCGGTCAATGCGTTTGTGCGGCCCACCGCGCGTACGGTCAGCTCCTGCGCCAAATCGGACGGCTCGCTGCGCCAATAACCGTTATATAGGCCGGCCTCGCGCATGGCGTACTGAACCATGTTCTGCGGCAGGACACGCGCGAGCGAACTCACCACATTCGTTGTGTTGACCGCCAGGACCGGCACCGTCAAGGCGCCCTCGGGCGCGAGATAACGCCCGTCGACCGGTATCGACACATTCGGGGCGCGGTGATGGATCAGCACCGTGCGCCGGACCTCTTTCTCCAAGCGGTGGCCGGTACGCGAACGCAGACCGGACTTGAAGGTGAAGGTGTACGACGTGCCGATCACGAACGGCCCCGTCAGGCGCATCCCGTTGCCCCACGACTCCGGCATCACGGTGAACGGCACCGCCGGGGAACAGTCGATCAACGCGGCTGTCTCGCGCGGGTCCGCGGTCTGCGTGAACCGGGCGATGACCGCCGGCTGCCCGAACGAGGGCGTCTCGGCGTCCAGCCTCGTAAACTGGAATTCGGGCACCACCGGCACCGGCTGCGCCACGGGAAGGGCCAGCGCCGCGAACTCCGGCGAGCCGGACTTCACGCCGCTCTCGATCCGCACGTCGATCCGGTCGGCACGCACCGCCGTCTGCGTCTGCACTTGACACGCGTTCACCCGGTTTTTACCCACGAAGCGCCAAGTGACCGACTGGCCGTCGGCCGTGAGCTTCAGCCGGTCGGCGAACGACGGCCAATCGACCGGGCCGGTGAACGTGAAAGCCAAGGTCTGAAGCCGTTCCGGACTGAGCGCGACCTGCTCCAGACTCACCACCGCCAGCGGCTTCAAAACCGGGACAGGGGTTTCCGTTTCAGTCTTCTGATCTCCGTCCTCTGTCCTCCGCTCCCGGTCCCCCGATTTGACCCACCACCAGCCGCCCGCATTCACAACAAGCAAAGCAAGACCCAAGCACAGACCCCGATCGACACGAAGCGACTTCATAAAGACAATCCTCCCAGGAAAAAGAAGAAAACGAGTGAGTGAAAAAAGAAAGAAAAAGGACAGACAGACGATAAAATATCGATGGATGATGAAGCAGGTGCACGCGATATAGACCACCTGCTCAAGTGATGGAAAACGTAGCACGTCGGACTTGCCGAAACAAGTATGAAACGAAACATCGCGACGGAATGAATCTTTTAAGTTGCTAAATGGCAATTTAGTTTAGATTTGATTGTAAAAGAATTTCGACATGCAATGACTGAATTGAGTCCTATCAGGTATCATCTGTAAAAAACTGAGTTTTACAAAAAATATAAACATGGTTGACATACTCGAATCAATTTGGTTAAGTTCAAAAAAATTCGAACCGGTCCCTTTGAGAGAGTGTTGTCCTGCTTATGATGCAAGGAAACGCGAATATGAAGAACAGATATCGCGGAGTCTGCCTGTTGATCTCCTGTTTATGTACCGTCGGCATCGCGGAGGCGAAGCCGCGGATCAGGGTTCGCGAAGTCGCGGAAGCGGACGGTTTGCTTGCGGAATTGAGGGCGGCGCAAATGTCCGCGCCACCTGCGCGTGCGGGAAACCCGATGACGCATGATATCGGCAATGTGGTCATCAATCCTGTCGGGATCGGCTGGCCGACCGACCTTTTCGGGAATCTGGTTCAGGAACAGGCTGCGGACGGGAGCGTGTCATGGCCGTTCACGCTGTGTGAAGATGCCGTCTCGCATGACGCGTTGCTCCTCAACCGCGACGGGAAGGTCATCCATGTCTTTGCCTCCGAATCAGGATATGATCCCGATTGGGTCGCCAACTTCAGATTCCATTCGAAAAACAGGGATGAAGATATTGGCTCTTCGTCGAAACGCGGAAAAATCATAAGGCTTTTCTGATGTTGGTTGACGGCAGGTCGAAGATCTTGAGCCGGAAGTAATCGTAGTCCCGGAAGCCGTATGCCTGGCCGATCAGCCATC
>JANYBJ010000121.1 GCA_025360845.1 bacterium | reverse complement strand
CGCCCGCCGCCGCTGGGCCGTGGGCATCGCGCTGGAAGACGGCCAGACCCTCTGGGGGCCTTGGATGTCCACCGGCTACACCAAAAGCGAGAAGGCCGCGATACACGCCCTCGGGCGTGTGCAGGATCTCGCCTACTGCCTCTCCGCCGACCTCGAAATGGAAACCGCACTGAGGGAAGGATAACCCATGAGACACGCACCAGGTCAATGGACCATCACGAAAGACCACATCGCCGACCCCGGGGCAAAACCCGCAATGAACGCGAACGCCGTCGGCCTGTACGGGCCGCGCACCGCCAGCATGAACGCCGAAGAGATCCTTGCCAACGAACACAGCAAGGAATTCCGCATCCGGGGGGACGACGGGGGACTCTGCTACGAGGGCAAGTGCTTCCTGCCCGAGGGTCTCACCGAAGACGCCTTCGGACCTCTGGACGATTTCGGCGAGCCCAACGCCGGAGCAACCGACATCCAATACCGGAACGAAAAAGACGTTTGGGAAACGCTCTAAGGAGACAGGCACAATGACCCAGCAAATGATTACCGCACTCAAAGCCGAAGGCCAGGACTTCGAATGGTACCCGACCACCGCCGCGATGGCACAAACCGTCAGCCGGAAACTCCGCGACATCTACGACACGGGTTTCTCGCTTCTGGACATCGGCGCCGGCGACGGCCGCGTGATCCGCATGATCGAGGAGAACCACAAGAGCGCGACAGGCATCCGCTGGGGAGCGGACCGGGAGCGGGAGGGCTACGACCTCACCGGACGCTACGCGATCGAGAAAGGGCAGGCGCTGATCGCCGCGCTGCCCGACAACGTGACCATCGTCGGAACGGACTTCCTCGAACAGACGCTCATCGACAAACAGGTCGACGTGATCTTCTGCAACCCACCCTACTCGGATTACGAAAGCTGGATGAACCGCATCCTGCGGGAGGCCAACGCCGCCCACGTCTTCATGATCGTGCCGACGCGCTGGGGCGAAAACGAAAAGGTTCAGGACACGCTCAAGCGCCGCGAGATCAGGCACACCGTCCTGCAGTCAACCGACTTCGCGGACGCCGAGCGTGCCGCCAGGGCCAAGGTGGACATCATCCATTTCGACCTCACGCACCCGGAGGGTGATAAGTGGGGCAGGCGCGGCAGCGACGCGGAAGCGAACATAGACCCCTTCGACGTCTGGTTCGCCGATTACTTCAAAACGACCATCGCCGAAGAGAAGGAGACGAAGAGCGAACACGAAAAGGAAGAGGAAGCAAGCGCGAGGATAAACGAACTGGTTCGCGGAAAGAACCAGGTCTCCGCCCTCGTCGAACTCTACCGCGCCGACCTGGACAAGCTCCTCGCAAACTATCAGGCCGTCTGCGCCCTCGACCCGGACATCCTCCGGGAGCTGAACGTCTCCGTGCCCGGGCTGAAAGCCGCGATGAGGCAGAAGATCACCGGCCTCAAATCCCTGTACTGGAAAGAACTGTTCAGCCGCCTCGCCTCCATCACCGACCGGCTGACGTCCAAATCCCGCGAGGGCATGCTGGGCATGCTCAACAAGCACATGAGCGTCGATTTCACCGAGGGCAACATCTACGCCGTGGTGATCTGGGCGCTCAAGAACGTCAACCAGTACCTCGACGGCCAGCTCAAGGACCTATACCTGCGGATGACCAGCGAGGAGAACGCCAAAAACTACAAGAGCAACGCCCACATGACCAAGGACACGTGGCGCTATTGCAGGAGCTACACCCACAACCCGGAATTCAAAAAGGAGATCCACCACTACACCCTCGAGTACCGCATCGTCCTACACACCTACGGCGCGATCGGCGGATCCGGTTCCTACCGCTACACCCACCCCGGCAACCTCGCGGTAGAGGCGCATGAGTACATCGGCGACATCATGACCGTCGCGAACAACCTCGGCTTCACCTGCGGCAACAACAGCCACGACCGCCATTGGGAATCGAACAAGGCCCAGGTGTTCCGCTGCTTGAAGCCGGGAAAACTCGGCAGCGAAGTCCTCATGGAGGTCCGCGCCTTCAAGAACGGGAACATCCACATCAAACTCGACCAGGCCTTCATGCGGGCCTTCAACGTCGAGGCCGCCCGGCTCTTCGGCTGGATCAAATCCCCACGCGAGGCCGCCGAGGAAATGGGCTGCACGGAAGAGCAGGCAGAAAAGGCCTTCCGTTCGAACCTGCA
>JANYBJ010000120.1 GCA_025360845.1 bacterium | reverse complement strand
GCACCTCTTTCCTGCCGCATTCACTGAACGCCTTTACTCGCCACGCTCCAGGTAGTAATCCACACCCTCGCGCATCGGACACTCGACCGGCGGCAGCCGCCGCGACTCGCACCACAAGACAACGACCGCCACGCACCGCCGCAAAACATCGTGATCCGCATGCTCCCCGTCCACGGTCGCGACAACGCCTTCACGTGTGGCAGACAGCCAAACATCCGGAATTGCTACACCCGCCGCCTGCGCCCGGTACAGATTGTGCGGTCGCGTGCAGAGATCCAGCCACCTTGAAACCGTTTCATCCACATCCATTGCGCAACGCGCCGCCCGCTCGTAGAGGTCGCGATCCATCCGGACTTTCGTCTGCCGCTCCACCTTCTGAGCCGCAAGCGCCCGCGCGATCATCTCCCGCGACGTGGTTTTCTTCTGTCTCATTGCCGTTGGATGTTTTGGATTCACAAACCAATGTGGGCAAGCCCACAACCCTCACCCCGGCCCTCTCCCAGAGGGCGAGGGTGCAAACAACTTGTTTTTTATTGTGCTTGTTGGTTCGTAAGGAGCTGTTCACTTATAACACTTACATCAACACGAAATAATCATGCGGTTTGATTATGAAATATTACGTTGTTTGTAAACTTTATTTGTGAACAGCTCCTAAGGCACCTAATGAACTCGCGCAATAACAAACTAACGAACTTTCCACTTCTCTTTGTCCGGATCATCCGCTTCAACCCCGTCTTCCTTCCTAAACGCCCACCACGTCGAACCGCTGAGCACACGAAGATGAAAACGAACCGCGCGGCCCACACCGGCCCGATGCAGCGCATACGGTATACAAAGATGGCGCGTGGCGTTGGTGTCCGGAGATTCTTTGAAAACAAGTCGAAGGTTAATCACCAGATTCAGGCGACAATTCCCTACCAATCTCAACCGCCCCTGCATCTACAAGGGGTCTAAAACGGATCAGTACAATAGGCTTCGCCCTGCAAATCCCAAAGACGTTGGGGGTTCTTTATCACCTGTGAGATTGCGGATGCGCGGGGAATCTGCTTTACTGTTCACATGCTTGATACCCGACCGATCACCGCCTATCTGCAACAGGTCGCAAAGCTCCTGCCGAATGCCCGCAGCAAGGAACGCGCCTACCGCTCAGACCTTCAGAACCTGCTGGGTCAGCTTCTGCCGTCGCGGACGGTCATTCATGAGCCCGCGGGCGTGGACGGCGGCGCGCCGGATTTCCTGATCGAGAACCGCGATCACGCCGCGCTGTGCTATCTGGAAACCAAGGATATCGGCACCGATCTCGCTTTCGGCCTCTGCGCAACGCCGCATGACCGAGAACAATTCGAGCGCTACCGTTCCGCCTTCACAACGCTGATCTACACCGACTACCTGACCTTCCGCTTCTACCGGGGCGGTGTCCTCCGCGACGAGATCCGCATCGCCGATATCGACGGCCTGAAGCTCACGCCGCTTCCCGACGCCTGCCACGCGCTGACCGAACGCCTCGCCGACTTCACCGCAACCTTGGAGCCGGTCAGGACCGCCGCCCGCCTCGCCTCGCTCATGGCCTCCAAGGCCCGCCTCGTGCAACGCGTCGTGCTGCACGCCCTGCGCGAGGACAGCGCCGCTGAAGAGTCCGACTCGCTGCGCCATTTCTACGGCTACCTCAAGTCTTCGCTCATGGCCGACCTCACGGAACATGCCTTTGCCGATGTCTATGCGCAGACCATGGCCTATGGCCTCTTCGCCGCGCGTGTCCATGACACCAAGCCCAAGGCGGTCTTCACCCTTGAGCGTGTCAGCTCCCTGATCCCCGCCTCGAACAGCCTGCTGCGCCGCCTCTTCCAGAACATCGCCAATCTGCCGCCCGAATCACCCATCCGCTTGGAGGCCGCGGGCCTCGCCGAGATCTTCGCCGTCGCCGACATGCCCGCCATCCTCGAACACTTCGGCGATCCGGCCGACACCCAGCACGACCCTTTCGTCCACTTCTACGAGACCTTCCTCTCCGAGTACGACGCGGCCCTGCGCAAGGTGCGCGGCGTCTGGTACACACCCAACTCCGTGGTGCGCTACATCGTCCGCGCCGTGGACGCCTGCCTCAAGCGCGACTTCGGCCTTCCCGCCGGCCTCGCCGACACCTCCAAGACCGCGGTGCCCGTCACACGCGACGGCAAGACCGTCAGTGAGACCTTCCACAAGGTGCAGATCCTCGACCCCGCCGTGGGCACCGGCACCTTCCTGGCCGAGACCATCCGCCATATCCACGCCGCCGTCTTCCAGAACATGCAGGGCGCGTGGCCCGGCTACGTGGAGCAGGACCTGATCCCGCGCCTCAACGGGTTCGAGATCCTGATCGCCTCCTACGCCATGGCCCACCTCAAGCTCTACCTCACGCTCAAGGAGAGCGGCTGCCGCGCCGACAAGCAGCGCCTGCGCATCTACCTGACCAACACGCTCGAACCCCACGGCCTCTCCACCGGCACGCTCTTCGACGACTACTGGGTCGCGCAGGAGGTCAGGCAGGCCGACGCCGTCAAGCGCGACACGCCCGTCATGGTCGTGCTCGGCAACCCGCCCTACAGCGGCGAGAGCACCAACAAGTCCGATTGGATCATGGGCCTGATGGAGGACTACAAGAAGGAGCCCGGCGGCGTCAACCGCCTGGCCGAGCGCAACCCCAAGTGGATCAACGACGACTACGTCAAGTTCATCCGCTTCGCCGAGTCGCTGATCGCACGTGCCAGCGAAGGTATTGTGGCCTTCATCAACAACCACGGCTTCCTCGACAACCCCACCTTCCGCGGCATGCGCTGGCGTCTGCTCTCCGCCTTCGACGCCCTCTACATCCTCGACCTGCACGGCAGCAGCAAGCGCAAGGAGACCGCGCCCGGCGGCGGCAAGGACGAGAACGTCTTCGACATCCAGCAGGGCGTCTCCATCAACCTCTTCGTCAAGACCGGCAAGAAGCGGCCCGGTGCGCTCGCCCGCGTCTTCCACGCCGACCTCTACGGTACCCGCGAGGAGAAGTACGCCTTTCTCGATAGCCACGGCCTTGTTGACACGCCTTTCAAAGAACTGACGCCCGCCGCGCCCGAGTATTTCTTCGTGCCGCGCGACACCACGCTCGAAGCCGAGTACAAGCAGGGCTTCGCAGTGAATGAACTGTTTCCGATTAACTCCGTTGGAGTGCTTACCGCACGCGATGCTCTCACGGTTCAGTTTTCCATAGAGGATGTTAAAAAGACCGTTCGAGTTTTTTCATCGTTGCCTGTTGAAACCGCACGGCACTCTTATGATTTGGGTAATGATGCGCGCGACTGGTCAGTTAACGGTGCGCAGCAGGATTTGCTTCATACCAAGCTGAATGAAGCCCTGATCGTTCCATATCACTACAGACCCTTTGATCACAGGTTCACTTATTACACTGGAAATTCAAAAGGCTTTATCTGCAATCCGCGTGCAAACATCATGAAGCAATTGATCGGGCGCGAGAACTTGGCTCTGCTGGTCTGCAAACAATCCGCTGTTGCTTCTTGGGAACATGTGTTTGTCACAAAGGCGATTGCGGATGATTCGTTGGTCTCGAACCGAACGAAAGAACGCGGCTATGTCTTCCCGCTCTATCTCTTCCACGCGGATGCGGACGGGCTGGGCATTGAGATGCGTGAGCCGAACCTGAACCCCGAGATCGTGGCGCTGGTGGCCGAGGCCATCGGCGCCGCACCGGAGCCGCTGGCGCTGTTCGACTATGTCTACGCGGTGCTGCACGCGCCGGACTACCGTGCACTTTACCAAACGTTTCTCAAGAGCGACTTCCCGCGCGTGCCAATGCCCAAGGGCAAGTCCGCGTTCAAGCGGCTATCCGCCGTGGGGGCGCGTCTGCGCGTGCTGCACCTGCTGGAGGACGTGGACGCGGCCCGTTGCGCGACCTATCCCGAGGACGGAAACAATGCGGTGGATAAGATCCGTTACGAAGGCGGGCGCGTGTGGATCAACGACACACAGTATTTCGGCAACGTCCCTCCGCGTGCATGGGGCTTCATCGTGGGCGGCTACCAGCCCGCGAACAAATGGCTAAAGGACCGCGTCGGCCGCACGTTGGCCTATGCCGACATCGCGCACTACACCCGCATGATCGCAGCGCTCGACGAGACCGCCGAGATCATGGCGGGGCTGACGGTGGTGTAAGAGGTTGTTGAGGTGAGCGTAGCATGAAAGACGGTCATGTTTGTACAAAGAGGACTAATCATGAGATTTAGGTGGAAGGCTGTTTTGCTCCTGACTGTCGTGTTACTGACCACAGCGGCTGTATTGTTATTGCCTCGCGAAAAGCGACTTCCCTCATCAGCAAGTATCTATCAGAGGATTGATACCCTTTGGGGAGGGCATAAGTTTGACCGGTTGGATGCCTATGTCGGCAACATCGGGCAATCGTGGAGTAACTA
>JANYBJ010000102.1 GCA_025360845.1 bacterium | reverse complement strand
CGCTGTCTTCGCTGGCCTTGGGAGCGCGCCCTCGGGGGCGCTGATGAGCGCGTTCAACCGCGCTTTGTCGTGGTCACATTTGTTCATGCGGCTGTAGGCTACAGCCGCGACCGGCCCCAAGGCCAGCGTTTTCTTGATGAAGGAAATTTGGGGGGGAGTTTTGGATTGACTCTTTTCACCCCCACCGCATAATAGATGCCATTCATAGGAACCGGTGTGTCACCGGTCAAGCCTATGGGATGCTAGTTTACAAACTACTATGTGGTACGGGTCACAAATTGTTAAACAGAGAGGCAACGTGATTATGAACACGAAGAAGATTCTGTTGAAATTGGCAGTTGTATCGGCCGTCGTTATCGGCGGCGCAAGTGTTGCACAGGCCGCGACGCAATATGGAACAGGCAACTTTAATTGGGATGCCGGTTTCACTTCGGCCTGGAGTATCGCCCCGGGCGGCCCCTATGACGCGGCAGCATGGGCGAACGGAAACGATGCCGTCTTAGAGGGCACGGCCGGCGCGGTGAGCATCGACGCCGCAGGGGTCACCGCTCAGAGCCTCACCTTCCAAACGGCCGGATTCACTGTCCAAAATAATACGCTGACGCTGTCGGGCACGCCGGTCCTCACCGCCAACGCCGATGCGACCATCAGCGCCACCGTCGCCGGTACCCCGGGCTTCACCAAAGACGGCACGGCCACCTTGACGCTCCTGGGCACCTCCGCTTATCTAGGGCCGACGAGCATCTCTGCCGGCATGCTGCGTATCAGCAGCAGCGCGGGCAGCCCTTCGCTGAACGCGGCAACCTACACGATTGGCGGCAGCGCGACTCTGTATCTCGACTTCGCCTCCATTCCCAACGGACAGCAATCCTATTTCAACCAATTCGCGGGCTCCGGACTGCTGAGATTCAACACCGCGACTAAAGGCGACTACGCGGGCAACGGCGGGCAGTGGTACCCAAATTTCGGCGCGGGATTCACCGGAACCCTGCAGCTCGACCGCGGCCGCATACCGACGCAAGGGCAAGGCTCCTTGGGCGGCACGACGGCGATTGTTGTCAAAAACGGCGCGCAGCTAGGAATGTGGAACAGCGGCACCTTCACGCAAAACTTCGCGGTTGCCGGTACCGGCTGGGGCGAGGCGGGCTACGAGAGTTCCCTGCGGCTGGGAAGCTCTCTCGTCTCGGGTAATGTGACGCTTGCCGACGCCACAACCCTTGCCGCAGAAGGGACAGCCACCCTCTCCGGCGTGATTTCGGGTGCAAGCACGGCGAATCTTTCCCTCGGCACGGGCAGCCAGTGGGGAACGCTTGTTCTCACCGGGTCGAACACTTACACGGGTGCCACCGCCATTAACGCCGGAACGCTCCAGCTAGGCAACGGCGGCACCACCGGAGCGCTCTCGCCCGCCAGCGCCATCACGGATAACGGCACGCTGAAGTTCAACCGCGCGGACACGGTCACGCAGGGAACGGACTTCGGCACCGCCATCGCCGGCTCGGGCGGGATCGTACAGTCCGGCCCCGGCACTCTGGTGCTCAACGGCATTAACAGCTATTCCGGCACGACGGCGATCGACGGCGGCACGTTGAAGCTGGCCCCCGCGCAGGCGTTCCGTTACTACAGGTTCCACGTGACGGCGAACAACGGCACCGACGGGTACAATCAAGTCAGCGAGTTGCACTTCTATTCCAACGGCGTCTGGATCGCCGCTGTCGGCGGCTCGCCCGCCACCGACCGCAACAACGGGGAAAACCATTGGAACCAGTCCAACGACAATAACGCGGGCACGAAGTTTGGACAGGACGGCGTGCCCTACGACATCACCTACGACTTCGGCTCTCCGCAGTCCTTCGATTCTTACAACTGGGCCACGGCCAACGACTCCACGCCGGCCCGCAACCCCGCGAGGTGGATGATCCAAGTGAGCGACAACGGCGCCGCGTGGACGACGCTCGTTGACATGACGGCTTCCGTTCAAGGAGGGCCAAACAACACGTTTACGTGGGCCGGCACGGACCCGGCGCACTACCTCGCGGTCGACGGCGCGCAAAACGGTGGTGCGGCCTACGCGTACCCGCTGAGCAGGAGGATCACGAGCAATATCCTGCCCATGACCACGCCCGTAAGGATTGCCCCCCGAGCGACGCTGGATCTCAACGGCATCAGCCAAACCATCGCTTCGCTGGCCGACGGCAACGGCGGTGGCGGTTCCGTCACCAACAGCGCCGGCACGCCGGTGACTTTGACCCTCAATCAGGCGGCCGGCGAAATGACCTTTAACGGCATGATCGCCGACAACGGCAGCGCCAACGCGATCAGCGTGGTGAAGTCCGGCGCGGGTACGGCGAAACTCGTCGGCAACAGCGCCTACACGGGCCCGACGTTGATTGAAGGCGGAACGTTGAAACTCGGCAGTATAGCACCGTTCCGCTACTACAAGTTCTTGGTCAACAGCGTGTTTGGCGGTGGCGGCAACGGCCTCCAGTACTCCGAAATGGCTTTCTATTCGAGCGGCACCAATCCCGGCAATGGCACGCGCGTTTTTCCGGTTACCGCAACCGGCGATGGCGGACAATATGGGGATCAAGGCCTTCCCGGGCTTTATGATGGCAATGTAAACACCAAATCGTATATGGGTGCTCCCTTTCCGAGGTTTGTAACGTACGACTTCGGTACGCCCACGGTCATCACCGGTTACGATTGGGCCTCGGCAAATGATGAAACACCCGTACGCAATCCGAATGACTGGACCGTTCTGGGCAGCAATGACGGCACCACGTGGACAACGCTTGACACCCGGACGGGTGCCGGCGGGACACCCACGGCAACCTACACCTATGCTGCGGGTTGGCCTGTTACGCCGCTACCCGGCAGCCTGCAGTCGGCAACCTCCGTGCAGATCGCCGGCGGCGCGGTTCTCGATCTGGACGGCAACGTGCAGTCGTCCATCGCGGGGTTGAGCGGTTCAGGCCTGGTTACCAACGGCACCCTTTTTGCGTTGAGCGGCACGATCGCCCCGGGTGGCACGGCTGTCATCGGCACACTGACGGTCGCCGTCCATGTGACGGGCACGGCCAAGCTGCTCGCGGACGTTGCCATGGACGGCACCAGCGACCTTCTGGCGGTTCAGGGCGACGTGACCCTGTCCGGCATGACGCTGGAGATCGCCAACCCCGGTCAGCTCGATCACAGCAAGCAGTACACCGTCCTGACTTACTCCGGCACGCGGACCGGTAAATTCGTTTCCGTCACGGTGCCGGACAGCCGCTGGCATGTCATCTATCCATCAGATGGAACAGTCAAGCTCATCTACATCAGTGGCACGATGATCATGGTCATGTAAGCGTTCGCCGGGACGGGGTTAAGAACGCAAGTCAATTCAAATCCAGCAGGTCATAGGGTCTGCTGGATTTTTTATGCGCAAAGGGCGAGTAAAGGGACAGGTGTTTAGCGTGCTGCCTTCGGCGGCGCGGACGCCTGAGAGCCGTGGTCCGGGCGCTACGCGCTCCGTACGATCAGTGGTGTGGGAGGGGCGCTCCGCAAGGGGCGTCCCTATCCCGATGGGGCTTTGCAATGCCTTCGTCCTTCAGAGTTTCCACCTCGGTTCTCCCCGGTCAGCGATGGGAGTGCCAATGGTTCGCTCGATATGCTCGCGAAGAGCCCGGATGTTGCGAGTGAAGGCGGCGATATCTGTGTCGTCGAGTAGGTTCATTCCGTCCAGGTAGCCCTCTGGATCGTCATCAATCTCCTTCACATCGGCGAGAATACCGCGCAAGTATGCGTCCTCACCCCGATAGTGACCGCACTCCGCTCCGAGCTGTGACCTGAGAAAGTGTGTGGCGTCCGTCGCCAGGCGAATACAGTCGTACGCCATCGGTGTCAGATAGTCGGTATCCATCTTTGTATCCTGTGCCCAACGTCTGTCATGACCCGCGCGCGTAGCGCGTTGGGTCAATGACATGGTTCGGATTCCTCATGGTTTTGAAGGTAAGCGGCTTAACTTTTAGTGCCATTCGGGACAGGTTTTTAGCGTGTTGTAAAATTGCCTGTTGTGAATCGCACGTCAAATGGTAAAATCACAGACATGAATGCTACAGTCGATCAAGTTGTTGCGGACGCGCTGGGTTTTCCTCCTGCGTTACGGGCGTTTGTGGCGGAAAAACTGATTGAAAGCCTTGATGTACCCGAGTCACTACCTTTGTCTGCAAAATGGCGGAAAGAGGTGCGTCGGCGCTGTGTGCAGGTCGACAATGGCACCGTGACACTTCGGGATGCCGACAAGGTTTTTTCCAATGCTTATGCCTCGCTAGTATGAAGACCGTCAGATTTCATCCTGATGCGGAAGCCGAGATGATCGCTGCCGCCGCATACTACGAAAGACAGCAAGCCGATTTGGGCCGACACTTTCTCGCATCGGTACAGGACGCCATTAACCGTATTGTCATGAACCCTGCCCTGTATGGCACCGTCGAACTGGATATCCAAGGTGTCTCACGCGGACATTCCCCTTCGGCGTCCTCTTCAGGGTTCGGACTAACGAGATTCTGATCATGGCGGTAATGCACCTGCGCCGTGATCCCGCCTACTGGAAGAATCGCTGACCGGTGACACGTCCTTAAACGTTACGGTCATTGTGCTTAATGCCCTGCGGACGCCTCGGGGAGGCGTCCGTGCTTGGAAAAGCCGACTACTTGGCTGCGGTCAGCGGCTTGAGATAGATGTTCTTCCAGTTGACCGTGAAGGGCCCGTTGGCGCCCACGCCGTGTACCTGTAGGCCGAAGATCCCCTCGGCGTGCTCGGCCACCAGCTCGTTCTGCAGCGTCAGGTCCGCGACTTTCTCTCCGCTGATCCACGTCTCGATTTTCGGACCCACCGCACGCACGCGGAAGGGAATCCACTGCTTGAGCTTGAAAAGAGTGTGGGGCTTGCGCTCTTGCGAGAGCCAGCCGTACTTGGTGCTCTCCCCGAAGATGTATCCCGCGACGCCTTCGCAAATTTCGACCTGCGGTCCGTACACGCAGCCGCCATACTGATCGCCTTTCAGCTTAGAGCGGATCTGGAAACCGGAGTTCAGTTCGGCGTCGTCCAGCTTGACCTCCATCGTGAGTTCGAAATCGCCGAAGGCTTTGTCGGTGCAAAGGAAGGTGTTGGGGCTGTTGGTGGCCGTGGTGCCGACGAGCGCGCCGCCCTCGGCCTTGTAGGTGGCGAAGCCGGTCTTGACGGACCAGCCGTCGAGCGTCTTGCCGTCGAAGAGCGCGATCCAGCCGTCGGCCTTCTGCGCGGGCGTGAGGGTGTTGTCTGCGGCGTGCAGCGGCAGGACGGCACAGAGCGTCAGCGTGCCGAGTGCGAGAAACAGAGGCGAGATGTGTTGCATGATGAGTCCTTTGAAGTGAGTTGTAAACGGGCACATTATAAACCCGCGAAACGAAATGCGCAATATGGACCGAAAGGGCTGTACGGGCGCATGGCAGTTCTGTTGAGGTCGGCGCATCGTAATCGTAATCTTGCTCGTAATCATAATCTTGATTTAGGCGCGCACGTTCTATTACGCTGTCATCACGAATGAGCTTTTTGACCATGAGAAGTTGACCGTCTATCAGGAGTCGATTCGTTTTGTGGCGTGGGCGGGTGAACTCTTGGGAACACTTCCGAAGAGCCTGGCGGCCTACGACCAGTTGGATAGGGCGTCGACGTCTATTCCCCTGAACATT
>JANYBJ010000101.1 GCA_025360845.1 bacterium | reverse complement strand
GCGTGGGCCGCACCTTGTCGCCCGGCGGAACCTTCAGCTTCCGACCGCACATCTCTCCGCCCGTAATTCGCATACCCGGTGTACTATACCGGAAAACGCCGCCCCCGCGCAACCCCTTGCGAGACTCTCTAACTTGTCTCAACATACTTCTTGACCGTGCGCCAATCAAGCCCGGTGTGTTTGGCGACCACTTCGTAGCGGCCATACCGTTTAAAAAGCCGCTTGCAGTAGGCGGAGGTAAGCTCCGCAACCGTAAGCTCACCGCGTTCCAGCGCCGCAGCCAGCCCGTCGCCTGATGCCGCCGCCCCGCTGTCGCCCTGATACGTGCCGGTCAGCAGAATGCGGCGCACCGCCTGTTCAAGCTCGCGCACATTCCCGGGCCAAGCATACCCGCTGCCCAGCCCTTTCCCGAGGACGCCCATGACGTGATCCAATACGGTTCCACGAACTTCGCCGCTCATGCGCTTGAGGATGTGCTTCACAAGCATTTCAAGCTCCGCAGGCATCTCTTGAATGCGACGGCTCAGCGTCGGCAGGACGATCTGGTCCGAACAGAGACGGTAATAGAAATCGTCGCGGAACCTGCCCCTGCGGCGCAACGCGTCGATCGACTGGTTGGCGGCCGCGATCACGCGCCCCTCGAACCTGAGGGTCTCGTGACTGCCCACGGGCGAGAAGGTGCGCTGCTGCAGGACCTGAAGCAGCTTGATCTGAACCGGCACCGCCGCGTCGCCGATCTCATCGAGAAAGATCGCCCCGTGCGGGCTGCACCGCGAAAAGACCCCGTCGTGTTTTTCGACCGCTCCGGTGAAGGCCCCTTTGCGATGCCCGAAAAGTTCGGACTCGATCAGCGACTCGGGATACTGCGAGAGATTGATCGGCACGAACGCGCGGGTGAAGCTCTCGGTGAAACAGCGCCGCGACGGATCATACGGAATGAAGCCCGAGCGTCCCAGCGCGAATGCCGCCGCGCCCTTGCCTGTACCGGTCTCGCCAAGAAGCAGCGTGGAAAAATCCTCCATCCGGTTCCAGAAACAGCGGACATACCAGCGGCTGTCATGCGTGAAGATGTTGTCCCATAGCCGCTTCCTGAGTTGCTTCATGCAGGGACAGTTTCCGATAAGGCTTTGGGAGATGAAGTAGAAGGCGCGCCGGGTCTGATAGAAGATCGCGACATACATGCCCGCCTCTTCGCGCGTGAACCCGTAGCGCAACAGCGTCGCAAACACATCGCCCGTGAAAGGCACGCCACCCGCTTCGTCGCCCGTCACGATCTGCCGCTGGATCAGCGCGTCGAGAGGCTCCAAATACTGGTGGAACACGGAGAAGAGAATGCCGGTCGCAAGATTCTCCCCATCCTCTCCCGAATAACGCCTGTGGTCAACCGCACCGGAACCCTCCAGCGCAGAAATCCTCTGCCCCAGTTCCGCCAGCAGACTCTCAAGCACCTGATCGAAAGAGGCATGCGCCGCAGAATCAGTTGCCTGTCGGTCCGCCAGCACCCGCTCGTCGCCAAACGGATTCATAAAGGCGGATTGCGCCACGCGAGCGAAAAACGCGCGGTCCTTCGCCGTCATGTCTTTTTGCTTGTTCATTCATTTAATGTATCATTAACCTACATTAAATGTCTAGTCAGCACAATCGAGACCTTTCGCTATAACACATTAATAACTTGTCTATTAACCACTTACATATTGCTTATCCCACTTGGCCCGCTCCTTGCGATTAAGCGGACGCATGACACAAACTGACACTTACAGCTCTCGGTAGGGACGCGCCCCCGAGGCGTCCGCCGGTCCTGGACGATACCGATTGACGGACGGTTCGGGGAACCGTCCCTGCCGCAGAGAGAATACAAGTAACAAGGCGTATCCGGTTTCAAACAGCAGACCAAGGAGCGGAACATGAAGACGACATTTCAATGGTTGAACAGCGTACAGGCGATCGGCGCGATGATCGACAATGTGTTCAAGATGGTCACGGTGATTTATCTTTTCGCCGAGTTGCACCGCAACCTGGGCGAAACGCTGACCCTCGCTTCGGCGCTGCTGGTGATCCCCTTCCTCCTCTTTTCCAACTGGGCCGGGGTCTTGGCCGACCGCTACAGCAAGCGCACGATCATCCTCGCCGTAAAATGGTCCGAACTGGTGATCCTGCTGCTGGCCTTCCCCGCGCTCTTCTCCGGGCTGGCGTGGCCGATGCTGTCGATCCTGTTCCTGCTGGCGACGCAGAGCGCCTTCTTCGGACCGGTCAAACGCGGGATCGTGCCGGAACTGGTCGACACCGCAGACCTCTCCCGCGCGAACGGACAGATGACCGGCGCCGCTTACCTGGCCATCATCCTCGGCCTGTTCCTGCCCTCGCTGTTCGTCACGACGCTGCACGCGAGTTGCCTCAGCATTCTCGTCGGCTGCGTCGCACTCTCGGTCATCGGACTCTTCTGTGCCTACCGCATCGCGCCGACCCCGGCTGCCAACCGGATATCTCGTGCGTCGATCTGGATTCTGCCCGACGCTGTACGCACCATGAAAACCCTCAGCCAACACCTCTGGCTCAAACGCGCGGCTTACGGTGTCATCGCCTTCTCCGGCATCGCCGCGCTCTTCCAGCAGAACCTGGTCGTCTACGCCCGCGACATCACCGCGCTCTCGGTCGAATCCAGCGGGTTCCTGTTCCTCTTGGTTGCGGTCGGCATCGCGCTCGGAGCCTTGCTCACCGGGCACCTCTCAAAACACACCATCGAGATCGGCCTGATCCCTGTCGGCACGATCATTCTCGCCGCCTCTATCATCGTCTTGGGCCTGGCGCACAGCCGACCCCTCATCGGCGCGCTGCTGGTCCTCTCCGGCATTGCCGCCGGTCTCTGCATCGTTCCGCTCACCGCCTATGTCCAAGAACAGGCGCCCGCGCACAACCGCGGAGAGATCTTCGGCGCGATCGAGTTCTGGAGTTTCGCGGCCATGGTCGCCGCCTCGGGCCTTTTTTACGGGATATTCAATGTGCTTCACCTGAATATCCGGCTCTGCATGATGTTGACCGGTGCCTTGGGTGCAGTCGCCGCCATCTGGTCGCTGATCCGCCTGCCGGACTATGCGGCCCGCTTCCTGATCTCCCGCCTCACCCGCCTGCTCTACCGCGTGGAAGTGCGCGGTCTCGAGAACCTCCCGCGCGAAGGCGGCGCGCTGCTGATCTCCAACCACATCGCCTACGCCGACGCCGTCGTCATCCAGTGCGCCACGCAGCGCCCCATCCGTTACCTGATGTCTCGCGACATCTTCAAGACCTGGGGTTGGTGCCGCCCGATATTCAAGCTGACCGGCGCGATTCCGATCCACACCAGCGATGGCCCGCGCATGTTGATCCAGTCCCTCGGCAACGCCCGCGAAGCCTTGCGGCAAGGCACCCTCATCAGCATCTTTCCGGAAGGCGAACTCACCCGGACCGGCGCGATGCAGCCCTTCCACAAAGGCTTCGAGAAGATCGTGAAGAACACCGGCTGTCCCGTCATCCCCGTTCATTTGGACAACCTGTGGGGCAGCATCTTCAGTTTCTGCAACGGCGCGCCGGGCTGGAGATGGCCGCGCCGCCTGCCTTATCCCGTCACTGTCCGTTTCGGCAAGCCCCTGTCCCCGACCGTCACCGCGGATGAAGCCCGCGAAGCCGTCGCCGAACTGGGCGCGGAGACCGCCACCGAGCACGCGCACCACTCCGGCAACACGCTCCCCCGCCGCCTGTTGAAACAAGCCCGCCGCCGCTGGTTCTGCCGCATCGTCCAAGACACGCTTGGTCAAAAGGCCACCTACGGCAGACTCCTGACCGGAGCGGTCGCCCTCAACCGCCGTCTCGCCCCGCACCTTAGAGGCGAGCAGAACGTCGGCATCCTGCTGCCGCCCTCCGTCGCCGGCGCGCTCGCGAATGTCGCGCTCACGCTGCAGGGCAAGACGGTCGTGAACCTCAACTGGACAGTCTCCGCGGAGGCCTTCCGCTCCGCGATCACCCAGAGCGGACTCAAGCACATCGTGACCTCGCGCAAGTTTATCGAGGCCGTGCCTCTTCCTGAAACCTCCGCGACCTTCCTGTATCTCGACGACCTGTTCGCCGGAATCACGCTCCGCGATAAAGCCATCGCTTTCGCGCAAGCGCTGTTTGTTTCGGACGCGTCGTTCGCACCTGAAGGCGAGCCGTGTCCCTCCGACACGGCCTGCATCATCTTCTCCTCCGGTTCGACCGGCACGCCCAAGGGTGTCATGTTGAGCCACGCCAACCTGCTCTCCAACTTGGACGCGCTCCAGACCATTATCCGCTTCGGCCGCAAAGACACCCTCTGCGCCACGCTGCCGCTCTTCCATTCGTTCGGCTACCTCGGCACGCTGTGGTGGCCGCTGCTCGCACGCATCTCCACAGCCTACCATGCCAATCCGCTGCAAACCGCACAAGTGATCCGGCTCATCCGCGACACGCGCGCCACCACGCTGCTCACCACGCCCACCCTGCTGCAGGCCTACATGCGCCGCGCCAGTCCCCAAGACTTCGCAAGCCTGCGTCATGTATTTACCGGAGGCGAGAAACTCCACACCGCGCTGGCCGATGCGTTCGAGCAGTCCTTCGGACTCCGCCCGCTCGAAGGCTACGGCACCACCGAGCTTTCGCCGGTCGTCGCGTTCAGTTTGCCGGACCGCACGGTCGGCTCCGACTTCTGCTGCGGCCACAAGACCGGAAGCACGGGCCGCCCCTTGCCGAATCTCGTTGTCAAAGTGGTCGATCCGGAAAGCGGAGCGCGACTGCCGGCCGGGCAGCCCGGCCTGTTGCTGGTCAAAGGTCCGAGTGTGATGCAGGGTTATCTGAACGACCCCACTCGAACCGCCGAAGTGCTATGCGACGGCTGGTACAACACCGGCGACATCGCCCGCATCGACGAGGACGGGTTTCTGTTCCTGACCGACCGCCTGACGCGCTTCAGCAAGATCGGCGGCGAGATGGTGCCGCACGGCGCGGTCGAGGAGGCGCTGCAAAAGGTCTGCTGCACGAGCGAGCCATGCGTGGCCGTCGTCAGCGAGGCCGACGAAACCAAAGGTGAACACCTGGTCGTCTGCTTCACCCCTAAGGCGGGTAGCGCGGATTCACTTCATCAGGCGCTCAAGCGGAGCGGTCTGCCCAACCTCTGGATTCCGGGCCGCGCCCACTATCTCGCGATTCCCGGCATCCCCGTGCTCGGCACGGGCAAGACCGATCTCCGCGCCATCCGCACGTTTGTTCTCCAGGCCAAATGCGCATAAAGCCATGATACGACAACCCCTCATGTCCATCATTCCTATGTTATTCATCGCAACATCCGGGTCACTTGGGAAAGCGGATATGCCGCTTGACTCGGGTAGGGACGCCGCCCCGAGGTGTCCGCCGATCCCAGATCAAGTCGACGGGCGGACGGTTCGGGGAACCGTCCCTACCCCAAACGCCCAAGAGGCCGTTGTCCTGCTGCACGGACTGACCCGCAGCAGCCGCTCCATGCGACGAATGGCGAGTGCCCTGCGCGAGGCGCACTACACGGTCATTACCTGCGATTATCCTTCGCGCAGCGCCGATATTGCCACGCTGACGACTAACCTGTTCGCAAAACTGATCCCGCAATTGAAAGATGCTCAAAAAGTCCATTTTGTCACCCACTCCTTGGGCGGCATCCTATTGCGCACCTATCTGCAAGACCACGCCCTTCCCAATCTCGGCAGGGTCGTGATGCTCGGCCCGCCGAACGGAGGCAGCGAGGTCGTGGACAAGCTGGGGTCGCTCAAGCTCTACCAATGGATCAACGGCCCTGCGGGAACCCAGCTTGGAACCGACACCAACAGCGTGCCGCTCCGGCTGAAGCGGCCGGACTTTGAGTTGGGCGTGATCGCGGGAGACCGCAGCGTCAATCCGATTCTCTCGTGTCTGATTCCCGGCAAGGACGACGGCAAAGTTTCCGTTTCTCGAGCGAAGGCCGACGGCATGCAAGACTTCATCTGCCTGCATGTCACGCACACGTTCATGATGAGCAACCGGCGTGCGATCACTCAAACCGAACACTTTCTGAAAACCGGAACTTTCAAGCAGAACCGAATTGAACAAACAGCGAGGATCTTATGAACACAACGGCTACCCGTAACATCGTCGGCCTAATCGCGCTTGTCTTTTATGTGAACCTGCTGCCTTACGCATGCAGGCTTTACCGCGGGATCGACTGGGCCGCCCAGTACATTCCAGACACGGGGCATGTCCTCTTCGGGCTCCTGTTCTTCGGCGGGTTCGCCTCTCTTCCCGCACTGCCGCTGATTGCCATGTTCTGGCTCCGCAAGCGACTCCCGATTGCGTTTGTGATCGCCTGCCTTGTCGCAACGGGCCTGCTGGTTGCCTGGCACCACAATTACGACCTTGCGGCTGATGCCCAAGCCGCCATCGGACTGGTCTTCATCCCTATTTATGTGACTCTGCTCACTGGTCTCGCCGCAGGCATCACCGCAGTGGTAGAATCGATTATCAAGAATGTTCGTGTCCGAGTGAGACAAGGGGGTGCGCAATGAGAAACTCCGAACTCCTGGCCTGTGTCGCTAGTTTGTGCCTAAGCGGTGCGCAGTCAAGGGAACAGATGGGTGCTTTGACCCATGCGACGCCTCAAGTCGGCACCTATGATTCGCGGGCCATCGCGGTGGCGTTTGTCGGCTCTCCGGTCTACAAAGTTGCCGACGGCAATCCGAAAGCTCACGACCACTTCTCGCGCACAAACTGCAGCGACTCCCTCAACTCATCTGGCGTCACTTCGGGTGAAGGTTCAAACACCTTGATCACCTCATCCGCGCCGTAGAACGCAAAGGCCGCGAAATCGATCATGCCCTTTCCCGGCGGCAGATGGTCGCTCATCAGCGGCAACGCGTCGTGGATATGGATGCCCCGCGTGACGGGCAACAGCTCGCGCGCGGTTTCCTCATGCCGTATCCAACCCAGGTTCTCGCGCACCTGACCGTGCCCCATGTCATGCCAATACGCCAGCGAAGGCGTATCGAAACGCCGCTTCAACATCAGCATCTCCTGCTCGTCCGGGAAGGCCTCAACCGACGGCAGGTTTTCCAGGCACAGGACCACGCCCGCCTTCTCGAACTTCGGCAGCAGCGCGTCGAGCGAGAGGCAGAACCCGTCATAATACTTGCTGACGCGCGCCGTCCGGCGGCGCAGCGCTTTGGCGAGCAGCCGCTGATAGCGCGGCCCCTCCAGCGCACCCTCCTCCGCCAGCGCACCGACCAGTGTCCGGGTGTGCAATTCGCCGAAGAACGAATTCAAGAAAATCCGTCCCGCATGCAGCACCACCGCACGCGCACCCATTGAGGCCGCGAACGTCAGCGTACGGCCGATCAGGATGGAGGCCATGGCACGCTCATCCTCATCGAGCGAAGCCAACAGGTAAAGTTCGGGATAGCCGTGCGGCGCGCCCACCGGCACCGGACAGTACGCGTGGATGCTGTCGACCCTCACCGCGCCAGACTGCACACGCCGGAGAACCCCCGCGGCCAACTCTTCGGTCGTGTGGTAGCCGAGTTCCAACGCGTCAAAACCCAGAGCGAGAATCTCGTCGACCAAAGCCTCGCCCGCTTCATGCCGCCTCACGTTCCAATTTGTCGACAGTGCAAAATTCATGGTTCGGGCCTTATGACGGACGGTGAATGAGCGTCATGAACTCCTGCCGCGTGGCGGTATCCGTGCGGAACGACCCGAGCACCACGGAGGTGGTCATCACCGAGTTCTGCTTCTCCACGCCGCGCATCATCATGCACAAATGCCGGCACTCCATCACCACACCCACCCCTTCGGCTTCAGCCTCTGCCAAAATGGCCATGGCAACCTGCTCGGTCAGTCGCTCCTGAATCTGCAGCCGCCGCGCGAAACAATCCACAATACGCGCGATCTTGCTGACGCCAAGGACTTTGTTTTTTGCGATGTACCCCACATGGCACCGTCCGTAAAACGGCAGCAGGTGATGTTCGCACAGGCTGTAGACCTCGATGTCCCGCACGATGATCATGTGGTTGAGATGCGCTTGAAACACCGCGCCGTTCAGCACCTGCTTGGGCGTCTGCCGATAGCCGCTCGTGAGAAAGGTCAACGCCTCGGCCATCCGCTGCGGAGTGCCCTTCAACCCCTCGCGCTCCGGATCTTCTCCGAGTTCGACCAGCAACTCACGGGCCAGCTCGGCGATTCGCGTCTTGTTGATCTGTTTCTTCTTCATGGGTTTCACTGTACCTTGCCACGTCTCCAAACTCAAGCCGGGAGTGCGGTGGGCGCATGGCAGTTCTGTTGAGGTCGGCGCATCGCAATCGTAATCTTGCTCGTAATCATAATCTTGATTTAGGCGCGCACGTTCTATTACGCTGTCATCATGAATGCGGCTGTTTGACCATGAGAAGTTGACCGTCTATCAGGAGTCGATTCGTTTTGTGGCGTGGGCGGGTGAACTCTTGGGAACACTTCCGAAGAGCCTGGCGGCCTACGACCAGTTGGATAGGGCGTCGACGTCTATTCCCCTGAACATT
>JANYBJ010000274.1 GCA_025360845.1 bacterium | reverse complement strand
CCCTTAAATGGCTATACACATGACAGTCACCTTAAACCGGTTTTTTTTGACAGGTTTGGCAGGATTTTCAGGACTAACTCGTTATTCATCCTGTTTCATCCTGCCATCCTGTCAATAGAATTTAAGGGACACTGTCTAGTTATTTGCGGGACACTGCATGAGGTGTCTTTGTGGTGGAAATTCCGGGTTGCGGGCAGAGCCCGCGTTAGTGCCTTACGGCTTCGTAACAGTGATAAAAAGAACGTTGTTGCCCCCTCCCTCGCCCTCTGGGAGAGGGTCGGGGTGAGGGTTGCGGGCTCCGCCCGCGTTAGAGAAGGTTTAGGTCGTCATTCCGAAAGGGGCCAAAACCGTCACACACGCTTGAATTCGCACCAGACGAAGGTCACGGCACCGATCCCCCAGAGCACGGCGACACACTGCCAAGGCGAGACTTTGAGCAGTTGCGGCAGCCCCACTTTGCCGTAATCCTTCCACACCAGCACGGTGTCCTTGAGATAAGGACACGCCTCGACGTAGAGCGTCGCGCCCAGCAGCATCCCTGCGATCACGAACAGCGCATGCACGCGCCCTTCGCCCAACGCGCCCACCGCCGTGCCGGGACAGAACCCGGCCACCGCCCAACCCGCGCCGAACAGCAGCCCGCCAACCACAACGGCACCCACGTTCATCGCCTTGTGCTCCAATGTGATCACCCCCGCGTCGCTCATGAGCTGAAAACCCACGCAGCCGATGAGAATCGCCGAGAACATGAACTTCACGATCGTCATGTCCCGGAACAACAAGGCGCCGACCTGCCGGTCAAACCGCAGCACGCCGCCCTTCTGCAGCAGGAAGCCGAGCAGAACACCCGTCAGCAGGCCCAGCAGTTGCTCATTCATGCCGCCCCCCTTTGCCATAAACAAAATCGGCGACCATCGCACCGCCCACAAAGAAACAGACCATCGCCGCAATCCCGCTGACCGAAAGCTGCGTCACACCGCTTAGCCCGTACCCGATCGGACACCCGTCCGCCAGCCGCACTCCGAACATCGCCACGGTGCCGCCCGCGAACGCCCATACGCCGCGCTTCAGAACGCTTCGGCCGAACTGATGCGCCCACATCGGAGGAACAACCTCCCATTCGAACGAGCCCGACGTCACCGCGCCCAGCAAAGCCCCGACAAAGATCCCGCACACCAACATGAGCTGCCAGTCGGCAGCCACCTTCTCCTCCCGGGAAGCGGCGTTGTTCTCCACCCGCTCCGGAAGAAACTCCCGCTCGACCATCGCCGAGGCTCGCACAAGGGGGGCCGCCGTGTTCAGATACGCGGTCTTACCCATCAGCTTCGTCGTGCCGAACGCCGAGCCGATCACCAGCAGCCCGGCCAACGCGCCCGCAACATACGGACTCCATGCCCCCTCTTCCCGTTTGACAGACATTCCGCACCTCCACCGTTTGACCTGTATCCACACCATGCAAATTGTTTTTATGTTAGCACCCTGTACGCAAAGGGTCAATGTTGTTGCCGCCTTCCCAAACCCAAGGTGATACTTTCCATCACTGTGTAAAATTATCATGGTCAACTCTTTCGCCGTTCGGTATAACCAAGCTGTGACCATGAAGCGGCTATCCTGAGCCGCAAACCCAAGAAAGAGACAGGTGCGTATGGCTAAATTCCGAATCGCCGTGAACATGGAGTTCGTGCGGAGCGCCGACAAGGGCTTCGAAGCGGGCGTGAAGATCGCCGCGGATCTGGGGTATCGCTACATCGAGCCCATGGTCCACACCGGCTGGGAGCTGCTCAGCGAAGTCCACTACTTTCATTCGTACTCGATGGAGCAGGATAACCTGCTGATGAAAGAGCTCTGCGACGCGCAGGGCGTGAAGGTCGCGAGCCTCAGCGGACACAGTCCGCTCATGCGCCCGGAAGCCGCCGTGCCGCGCCTCACGCGCGCCGTCGAACTGGCCGACGCCTGCGGCGCCCGCTTCGTCAACACCGACGAGATGGTCAAGCCGCCGTGGATGGACGACGCCTTCGCCCACGAGGTGATGCGCTACACGCTGACGCGCGCCGCGCAGTGCGCCGCCCGCCACAAGGTCTGGCTCTGCCTCGAGCCGCACGGCATCTACACGCGCTCCTCGGCCGGCCTGCTGCGCATCGTGCGTTTGGTGGACTCGCCGTGGATTCAAGTGAACTGGGACACCGGCAACGCCTACCTCGCAGGCGTTGAAGATCCCTACGAGGGCTTGGCAAACGTGCGTGACTTCGTCTACCATGTCCACGCCAAAGACATCTCGATGCAGCACAGCGCGTCTGAGCGCGGCAAGGTCACCGGCACGCCCGTCGGGTGCGCCTGCGGCGACGGCGTGGTCGATTGGCAGCGGGTCTTCGGCATCCTCGCGCCGCTCGACCGCGAGATCTTTTTCAGCGTGGAGTGCGGCACCATCGACCAGGCCGCGCGCAGTCTGGCCTTCCTGCGCAAGGAGATGGGAACGTATCTGGCGAAAGAATAAGGGGGAGTCATGGCAACAAACAGAAGATCATTTTTGAAAGCAGTGATTGCTGCCGGCGCCATGCCGTCGCTCATTCCGGCGGGCGTGGTCAGGGCACAGGATGGAAAACCAACCCCTTCAAACAAGGTGACCTTTGCGTTGATTGGCTCCGGGAGCATGGGCACGTCCGGCATGAAAACGGTGCTCAACAACCAGGACGCGCAGGTCATCGCCACGTGCGATGTGTTCAAGAGCCGGCGCGAGAACGGGGCGAAACTTGTAGACGACACCTATAAGACCCAAGGGTGTCTGGCGTATGGCGACTTCCGCGAGTTGCTGGCGCGTAAGGATCTGGATTGCGTGGAAATCGCGACGGGCGATTACTGGCATGTGCCGCTGGCGCTGTACGCGGTGCGTGCGGGCAAGGATGTTTATGTCGAGAAACCTTTGGGCGTGGCGATGCAGTGGGCTTGGGTCTTGCGTGAGGAGATCAATAAACGCAAGGCGGTTTTCCAGTTCGGCACCTGGCAACGCTCAGTCGGGCATTTCCGCAAGGCCTGCGAACTGGTGCAGAACGGTGTGATCGGCAAGGTGCAGCGCGTGGAGGCGTGGAGCCACGGCATGGGCAGCGACGTGGGCGGTATTTTCAACGAAGGCAGCGCGATCCGCAATTTCCATATCAACGGCCTTAAGCCGTCGCCTGTGCCGGAGGACTTGGACTACAACATGTGGCAGGGGCCTGCTCCCGCGCGCGTGCATACCGATGTCCGAACCATGACGCATGGCATCTGGCATGTCTCGGATTATGCGTTGGGGTTTATCGCGGGGTGGGGTATTCATTCGATCGACATTGTCCAATGGGGCTTGGGCGTGGATCATTCAGCGCCCGTCAGCTATCAGGGCTCTGGGCGTTTTCCGGACGTGCGCGGCCTGTTTGACACGCTTGCGACATGGGATGTGCAATGCAAATACGAGAGCGGCGTTGAACTGCATTTCATGGATTGGCTCACGGCCAAGCCGATTGTCGAGAAGTATCGTCCGGAGTGCGATCACGGCATAACCTTCTTCGGTGAAAAGGGCTGGGTCAGCGTGGATCGCGGCTCTTTGCGTACCAGCGACAAGGAATGGCAGAAGATCCAGTGGGGTGAAAAAGATATCAAGCTGTATGCCAGCAAGGGCAACCAGTGGGACAACTTCATCGAATGCGTCAAGACGCGCGAACCCACGGTCAATCCGATCGGGTCGGCGGTCAACGGCGATCTGATTTGCCACCTCTCCGATTCCGCTGTCCGCACGGGACGTGAAATCAAGTGGGATCCCAAGGCGGAGAGGATCATTGGCGACAAGGAAGCCGAACTTTTCCTCGACCGCACGCCGCGCGCGCCATGGAAGGTCGAGAAAGCGTAAGCGTGTTCGGGTAGGGCCCGACCGCCGGGCGAGCCATGGTCGGCCCAGCGGTCCGACCCGGGTTATGGGGAAAGACAGACTTCGGAGGTTATCATGTCCATGATGCGGACGTTCATCGGGTTTAGCTTGCTCGCCACATTGTCTTGCCATGCCGAGACCGGCGTACAGTGGGACACGTCAACCGTCAACCAGCTCGCGCTGCGCTGCGACGGCGCGGAGGTGTGGCGCTTGTGTTTCGACCCTGCGGCCAGCACGAAGCCTTACTTCGACCCCGTGTGCGTGGCAGGCGGCCCCTCGCTGACGTGGGCGCGTCCGCCGGACCATGTGTGGCACTACGGCCTCTGGTTCTCGTGGAAGTACATCAACGGCCTCAACTACTGGGAAGAGCAGGCCGGCAAATCGCAGGGCGAAACGTTCTGGTCCGCGCCGACCCTTGAGACCCGCGCCGACGGCAGCGCGGTCATCGCCTTCGCGCTCGGATACCGTCCGTCCGCCACAAACGGGCCGGTGCTGAAAGAACAGCGCAGCATACGGGTTTCCGCGCCCGGCGCGGATGGCGCATATCACATGGACTGGACGCAGGTCTTCACGGCGGGCGACCAGCCGGTGACGCTCGACCGCACGCCGCTCATGGGCGAGCCGAACGGCCAATCCTGGGGCGGATACGCGGGGCTTTCGGTGCGTCTCGCCAAAACCTTCACCGGCGTCGAGTCGGTCGCTTCAACCGTCGGACGCATCCCGCGCGACGCGGCCAACCGCCTCGATGCGACCGCCGCCGCCGCAGAGCAGAACGGCCTTGTCGACGGCAAGCCTTACGGGGTCGCCTTGCTCGCGCATCCCGCCAATCCGCGCGCGCCCGGCGACTGGTATCCGATCGAAAACCCGGACGCGCCCTTCTACTACCTCAACGCCGCGTTCCTGTTGAAGAGCGCCTTCGTCATGAAGCCCCGTGAAACGCTGACGTTGCGTTACCGCGTGTGCGTCCACCCCGGACGCTGGAACGCCGAGGCCCTTCGGCAAGCCGCCGCACGGTATGCCGAAGGGCCGTGAGAAACTACTTCTTCAGCTTGGTGATCTCGGCGGCTTTGGAGTTGCCGAACTGCATGTTCGGCTTGCTGAACTTGACGTCGTTGTGGTAGGTCGCGTACTCGGTGACGATGGCGCCGTCCTTGCCGGCGCGCATGAAGTGCCAGGACTCGGGGTCGTTCAGCGAGTAGATTTCTCCCGCGCCGCACGTCTTGACGAACTTCGACTTGAACCACGGCTGGCCGTAGCCCCAGGGGCGCTCGCTCGCGGGCATGGCGCTGATCGGCGTCTCGCCGGCGTCGCCCTTGTATTCGCCGAAGAACTCGACCGAGCCGTGGCGGATGTGCCAGGTCTCCATCTTCGGCCCGAAGCCCTTGCCGTCGCCGTTGGCGAGGTGGTTGTGCTCGGGGAGCATCTGCCCCGGCAGCAGGAAGATCTCGTGGCCGAGGTAGCCGTACTTCTGATCTTTGAACTCGCCCTTGTAGGCCTTGTCGCCGATGTTCCCGTAGGTGCCTTCGACGTTCTTCCAGAAGATGCCGGCCATGCCGAGCTTCGCGAAGTCGCCCTGCATGAAATCGGCGACCCACAGCGCGTCGGTCTTCAGGATCGCCGGAACCGGGTAGTGGTACGCCCGCATCATGTCGAAATAGGCTTGCTTCGCGACGGCCTGGTCGAACGAGCCGTCCGGCTTGTTGAAGGCGGGGCTCGCGAGGCGCGGGACCGGCGAGAACGGTTTGAGGCCGGTATAGCTCTTCGGTGCGGCGCAGCCGCCGATGCAGGCAGCCGCAAGGATGCCCGTTATCAGGCAGCAGGATTTTTTGATCATGGGTCTGTCTCTCTTTCTTCGTTTGTTTTTATTCATACGATGTCAGTAGTGAAGCGAAATGGGCGTGGCAGGTCAATGGAAAACGTTTAACGCTGAACGCCCAACTCTCAACGCTGAAGTCAAAGCCGCGAGAACATGCGCTGCCAGAAGGAGAAGGGTTCGAGGGTGGCATGGTAAAGATAGCGGGCGCCGGAGGGCGGCAGCGGCGCGGGCGGGTGGGTGTACTGGTGGAGCGTCGCGGCGACCGCGACGGAGGTGGCGACCTCGGGATTGGGATTGAAGCCGCCGATGCGCCACAGGTAGCCCCAGCCGTCAAGCCGGTAGCCGCCGATGAAGCCGCTCTCTGCGCCTGCCACGAGCACCGTCGCGGGGGCGGCGGCGGTCGCGGGGGTGCCGCGGTTTACTGCGCTGGCGCTCTGCCCGATCTTCGCGGCGAGGGCCTCGCCCAGCCAATCCTTGCCGATGTCGGTCGCGCGTAGCGGCTCGGCGGGAGCATCGACGACGCCGCCGCCGACGGGCAGGCGCATAGAATCAAGGCCGGCGTTGGCGGTCAGTTCGCTCTTCCATATGCCGTCTTCCTTGTAGTAAGCCCGGTGGAACGAGTAGGCCGCGGTCTCCCACCACGAGCCGCCGTTACTGACGTAAGAACGCACGGCGTCGAGCGCCTCGCGCCAGCGTCCGGGGCCTGCGACAGGAAAAAACTCGCCGTAGGGATTGATGATCGCGAAGTACTTGGAAGGGCCGGCCGCGAGCGCCGCGGCGAGCTCTTCGTAGGTTGTGAGCGTCTTGACGGAGAGGCCGTACTGCTTGACCAGCGCGGAGGCTTCGAAGGCCGCGCGCCAGTCGGCCGGGCTGACCGAGGTCAGCGCGGGCGCGAGGCCCGGGCCGAGATCGACCACGCCGACCACGGGCTTCGCGCCCGGCCACTCGCGCGGGGCGAGGGCGTTGGGCGGCGGCATGCGTTTGATGCCGCCGCGCTGCGGGAGGGCGAGCGAGAGATTGTGGGAAGCCCCGAGTGTCGCGTGTCGCGTGTCGCGCGTCGTCCCTCCTTCGAGCGTGACGGTCACACTGCCGGAGAGGGGGACCGGGACGGAGACTGCGGACTGCGGGTATCCGTAGAGCCAGAGGTCGGTCTTCCCCTTGGAGGTCTCTGTGACGTAGCCCGTGCCGTCAGGGGCGATTCCGGCGGTCATGCCGGGCGCTTCGGCGCGGAAGCCGTAGGGCGGGAGTTTAACACCGTCGAGGGTGCGCGGCACGTCGCCGAGGTTGGCGAGGGTGCGCACGCCGCCGTAGGTGGCGCGGATCACGCCGTCGTCGGACGCGCGGCGCGGGTCGCCGCCGGTCGCGAAGAGCGGGGCGCGGTCGTGGGCGAAGTCGCGGAGCGGCTCCCCGATGTGTCGGGCGCAGACCGACTTCTGGAGGCGGTCGAGCCAGGCGAGCCATTCGCGCGGTGCGTCCTGAGCGAGGGCGAGGGCGTGGATGCGGTAGCTGAGGCTGTAGCCGAGGGCGAGGGTCCACGAAAGGGTCTGGTCGTTGGTGACGAACTGGCCGAGATCGTGGTGCAGGAAGACCGCCTTGTCATGCATGACGGCTTGGGCGAGCGGGAAGATCTCCCATGTCTCGGGCGGGCAGGCGTCCTTGAAAAGGCGCACCCAGGAGGGCCGACCCTCGGTGGGTACGAGGCCCCAGCTCAGGCCGCAGAGGAGCGTCTGGTAGTTGGCGACGCGGTCCCAGCCGTTCTCGGTGCCGAGAGGAACAATGCGGCTGTCCTCGTCGTTCATGGCGATCATGCCCGCGCTGTAGGCGGTGGGCGCGGGCGAGGCGGGATTGGTATCGTAGCTCCAGCCGCGCGCGCCGCACTGGTCCTGGAAGAGGATGTCCACGGGGTAGTCCTGCGTGAACTGGCGGACGGTGAGGCGGTTGGCGGCCTGCACGGCGGGGTGCCAGAGGGTGATGGTCCAGCCGTCGTTCTCGGCGTAGCGCTCGTACGCCGGCTTGCCGTCGAGGCCTTTGAGCAGGGGAGCTTCGCCCTCGCGCTCGAAGGTCGGGCCTTTGGGGTGGTCGCACCACCAGGTGGGGTTGGTGTAAGGGCTGACAAGGTGGCCGCGGGCGTGGGCGCGGTCGAAGAACGTGCGGAGCTCTTCGGGCGTGCCGAAGTCGGGGCGGGTCGGCAGATGGTCGGGGTACTGCTTGTCGAAGCCGCCCTTCAGGTAGTCAGCGAAGTGGAGGAGGGTCGGCACCGGCAGTTTGTCGACCGCGTCGGTCTTCTCGCGGCAGGTGCCGCCGAGATAGACCAGCACCGACTGTTTGAGGCGGGCGAGGGCGTCTGGCTTGACCTTGTTCGCGAGCGTGCGGATGAGGCTGTTGGCTTCGCAGTAGCGTGCGAGGTCCGCGTAGACGGGCGTGCCGAGGGTCATGCGCACGGCCGGGGCGCGCCAGGTCTGGCCGGGGCGCACAGAGGTGCTGAAGCTGTGGTCGCAGTAGCCGCCGCGCTCGTCTCCGCCGCAGCCCAGCGCGCCGGGCACGAAAAGCTCGGCGGGCTCTTTCGCGGCGTCCCACGGCTGCTTGACGGTGCGGGGCTGGACGCGGTAGAGGGCGGCGGTGCCAACGCGGGACTCGAGGTGCAGGAAGTCGGAGAAGGCCACAGGGTAAGAGGTGCCGTAAGCGAGATAGCGCAGGGGACGAAGCGCCTGATAGAAGGAGTAGCCGCCGACCTCGAACCAGTTGCCGCCGGCTTTGACGTAGCCGCGGATCGACTCGGTGACGGCGGGGAGGCCCTCGTCGCTGGCCGTGGGGATGCCTTCGCCGTAGGGGTTGAGGAGGCAGAGGAAGTCGGGCTGCCGCGCGGCGTCGAGCATCGCCTGCGGGGAGGCGAGCTCAGTGAAGGTCACGCGGCCCTGGGAGCGGGCGGCGATGGCGGAGAGGCGGGCGCGCCAGTCGGCGATGGCGACTGCGCACCAGTTGCCGCGCTCGGGACCGTTGGCGAGGCTGATGAGGCCGATGCGGGCGCGGGGCGCGGCAGGTGCGGCGGCGAGCTTTTCGATGACGGCGCAGACGAGGGTCAGCGCGGTGTCGGCATCGCTGTCGAGGACGCCGCCGCCGATGCGCCAGAGTCCGCCGCTGCCGCCGAGGCGGTTGGCGGAGAGGTAGGGACCGTTGGTGGAGTCGGCGATCACGAGGTCGGCCTGGGCATGCGTCGGGGCGCGGTTGACGACGGCCTTGGAGGCGGTGATTCGGGACGCGACGGCGAGGGTCAGCCAGCGGCGGCCCTCGTCGGTGATGGAGAGCGGCACGGCGGGGTCTTGAACCTCGCGCTGGACGGGCGGGCCGCCGCAGAGCGTGTCGTGGCCGGAAGGGCCGACGACGACGGAGGTCCAGCCCGAGGGGCGCTCGTCTGGCTGCCGCTCGAAGAAGGCGCGGTTAAAAGCGGCGCCGACGGCGATGTTGCCGTCGAGGGGACAGACGAAACGCGAGACCGAGGCGGGAGTGAAGCGCAGGCGGCCCGGCAGGTCGAGGCGCAGGAGCGGCTGGACGGCGGGTGTGGCTTCGGCGCTGAGTTCGACGCCGTCGGGGCGAGGGCAGGCGACGACGCGGAGCGTGATGGCCGGGCAGGTGTAGGTGAAGGTCAAAGCGCCGGCAGAGGGTCCGGGCTGCCAAGAGAAGGCGTGGAGGGTGTCGGTCGCATGAAAGCGGGAGGCGTCAAGGGAAGTATTGTCTGCGAAGCGTGCGGACCAGAGGCCGGCTTCGCCGCTCTGCCAGACCGAGGCGTTGGAGCGGTTGGGCGTGACGGCGAGGATCGAACCGTTTTCGGGGCTGAAGGTGATGAGGCCTGCGGGGGAACGGAGGGCTGGAGACTCGGCAGCGGCGATGCAGGCCACCGCCCAGAAAAGAGAGAACAGGCTTTTTATATTCATGAGGCTTTTCTAAAAGGGGCCGTCTGAAAAGTCAAGCACATCCTCGTAAAAGCCGGAATTTCGCATGATCGATGCTTGATTGCCTCAGCGGAAATACGCTATACTTCCCGACTATTGGTGCTTTGTGACGAAATTGAAGCGGCTTGTTCTTGGGGGAAACGGGTTCAAGCGGCAGACTTCGGGGGCATCGTGCGGATCGTTTAAAACCATGATTTTCGACAAGAACAACGTGGGGGCTGGGTGCGGGTCTGTCGAGGCCGGCGGGGTTGTCTTTGGCGGCAATCGGCTGGTTTTGATCGCCGGCCCCTGTACGGTTGAAAGCCGCGAACAGATGCTGGAGATCGCGTGTGCGGTCAAGGAGGCGGGCGCCACCATGCTTCGAGGCGGGGCCTTCAAGCCGCGCTCTTCGCCGTATGCGTTTCAGGGCCTGTGCGAAAAGGGGCTCGATATTCTGGCCGAAGCGCGTACACGCACGGGATTGCCGGTCGTGACCGAAGTGTTGGAAACCGCCCACCTTCCGACCGTGGCGGCGATCGCGGACATGGTGCAGGTCGGTTCGCGCAACATGCACAATTCGGTCTTGCTCCGTGCGGTGGGTGCGTGTGGCAAACCGGTGCTTCTCAAGCGCGGCATGTGTGCCACCATTCAAGAGTATCTGCTTGCGGCCGAATACGTGTTGGACGCGGGGACGCGGCAGGTCGTGCTGTGCGAGCGCGGCATCCGGACGTTCGAGACGGCCACGCGGTTCACGTTGGATTTGAGCGCCGTGCCGTTGCTGAAAGAGAGAACCTGGCTGCCGGTGATCGTGGATCCGAGCCACGGGACAGGGCTCGCGTCGCTGGTTCCGGCCATGTCGCGTGCGGCTGTGGCGTGCGGCGCGGACGGGGTGATGATGGAGGTGCATGGGCATCCCGAGCAGGCGCTGTGCGACGGCGAGCAGAGCGAGACGCCGGAAATGTTCTACAGGGTCGTCCGGGAGCTTCGCGCGATCGCCGAAGCGGTGGGCAGAACGGTCTGATTTTTATCAACAAAAACAACCCGCGTGGGTGCGGGTGAGGAGATTCAGGAATGAAGGCAGTTAAGAACGGAGTGCTGGGGTTGGTTGCAACAGGATTGGTCTGTGGCGCGAGCGCGGTCACCTATCTCTCGCCTGAGTACATGGCCGTCGCGCCGGACGGCAAGACGATGTACGTGACGGCTGCCACCTCGGGCAAACTGCTGGTGTTCGATCTCGCAGGAGCCAAGGTCGCGGGCGAATGGGCGCTGAAGAGCGACCCGAGCGGTGTGGCCGTGGCGAAGGACGGCACGGTTTATGTGACGGGCGGAGGCGCGGATGGCGTGCTGCTCAAGGTGGGCGCGGGCGGCAAGATTCTGGCCAAGGTCGAGACCGGGCACACGCCCATGTCGCCGGTGGTCAGCCAGGACGGCGCGACGGTGTATGTGCTGAACCGCTTCAACAACAACGTGTCGGTTGTGGACGCCGCCAAGATGAAAGTCGCGGCGACGGTCAACGTGTTGCGCGAGCCTCATGCCGCGGTGCTGGGCGCGGGCGGCAAACTGCTGTTTGTGGCCAACCATCTGCCGTTGTGCCGTGCGACGGACGACGTGGTGGCGGCTTCGGTCTCGGTGATCGATACGGCGGCGAACAAGGTGGTCAAAAACGTCATGCTGCCCAACGGTTCCACGGGTGTGCGCGGTATCGGCGCAACCCCGGACGGCAAGTTCATCTATGTGACCCACACCTTCGGGCGCTATCAGTTGCCGACCACGCAGCTCGAGCGCGGCTGGATGAACACGGCGGGGCTAAGCGTGTTCAACGGCGAGACGGGCGATTACATCAACACGGCGCTGCTGGACGACGTGGATCTGGGCGCGGCCAACCCGTGGGGCGTGGCGGTTTCGCCGGACGGCAAGAACCTGGTCGTGGCGCATGCGGGCACGCGTGAAATCAGCATCATCGATCGCGAGGCGTTCCACGCCCGCTTGGAGAAGGCCGCCAAGAACGAGAAAGTCACGGAGGTCACCAAATCGGCGGCAGACGTGCCGAACGACTTGTCGTTTCTCGTGACCATCCGCCGCCGCGTGAAGCTTAACGGCGACGGGCCGCGCGGTGTGGCGGTGGTGGGCGGCTCGGTCTATGCGGCGCTCTACTATGCGGACGCGTTGGCCGAGGTGAAGCTGGGCGATGCGGTGGCCAAGTCCAACCTGATCGCGCTGGGCGCGGCGGTGGATTTGGCAAAAGACCGCGTCAGGCGCGGCGAGATGCTGTGGAACGACGGGTCGATGTGTTTCCAGCAGTGGCAGAGTTGCGCGAGCTGCCATCCCGACGGGCGGATGGACGGGTTGAACTGGGATCTGGTGAACGACGGCATCGGCAATCCGAAACAGACTAAAAACATGGTCTACTCTTATCTGACTCCGCCGACGATGGTGACGGGTATCCGCGCCGACATGCAGACCTGTAACCGCAAGGGCATGACGCACATTCAGTTCGTGGTGCGGCCCGAGGAGGATGCGGTCTGCATTGACCAGTATGTGATGTCGCTCAAGCCCGTGCCGAGTCCTTATCTGGTGGGCGGCTCATTGTCCAAGAACGCGAAAAAGGGCGAGAAGCTCTTTAAGAAAGCCGGATGCGCCGAGTGTCATCCGGCCAGCAAGGACGGACCCAAGGGCGAGCGGCTCTTCACCAACCTGAAGAAATATAACCTGGAGCTGGGCGTGGGCAACGAGGAGGGTCGCGAGTTCGACACCACCACGCTGGTCGAGACCTGGCGCACCGCGCCGTATCTGTATGACGGCCGCGCGTTGACCATGGAAGATGTGCTGACGACCTGTAACCCGAAAGACACGCACGGCTCCACAAAGAATCTCAAGCCGGACGAAATCAAAGCGCTGGCGGAGTATATTCTGTCGTTCTGATAACTCGGCACATGGGGATGTTTAGGGCGTAGGGCACAGGGGGAGCGAATGGCAAGAATGAGTGTTGTTCACGGGGGCGTGACCCGGCGTCAGGAACTGGGGCTGCTGGAGGTGTCGAAAGGGGTGCCGGCAATGACTTCCGGCCGTGCGTTTTCGCAGACCGGATGGGGCTCCTGCGCGGAGTTGACCCGTGCGGCGGTGGGCGCGAAAGGTACGGACGTGCCGCAGCTTTGGCTGTGCGGCGGCACAGGCGCTTTGCCTCCGGTTTACCACCGTCTGGTGGTCGAGGGCGCGGAGCCGAAGCTCATCCGCCGCCACGGGTGTACGGTGGGCGTCCGTTACGAAGACGAGTATGCCCGGTATTGCCTGCTTACGGGCGTGTTGCCGTCGGACTTGAGCGCGTCGCGCGAGGCGCAAACGACGGCGGTCTTCGAAGGCATCGAGGACGCTCTGAGCGAGGCGGACATGACGTTCGCGAATGTGGCCCGCACCTGGCTTTACATGGACAAGATTTTGGAGTGGTACGATCCCTTCAACCGTGCGCGGAATGCCTTTTTTCATTCGCGCAAGGTGTATGACGGGCTGGTGCCCGCGAGCACCGGCATCGGCAGCGCCAACCTGTGCGGCGCGGCGATCACGGCGTGCGCGATCGCCGTCAGCCCGAAGCTTCGCGGCGCGGTCACGGTTGAGGCGGTGCCCTCCCCGTTGCAGTGTGCGGCGCTGGAATACGGGAGTTCGTTCAGCCGTGCGGTCGAGATCGGCACGCCCGAGTATCGCACCCTGATGGTGTCGGGCACGGCCAGCATTGAGCCGGGCGGCGCCACGGCGTTTGTGGACGATGCGGAGGGGCAGATTCAATTGACCATGGAGGTGGTCGAGGCGATTCTGGCGTCGCGCGGCATGGGCTGGAAAGACGCGACGCGGGCGGTGATGTACCTCAAAAAAGCCTCTTATATGGAAGCTTGGCAGGCGTGGCTCAAGCAGCGCCACCTGGAGTCGATGCCGCTGCTCACGATCGAAGCGGATGTCTGCCGCGACAATCTGCTGGTGGAGCTTGAGATCGATACGGTAAAGAAGGTTTGATGAGTCTGTTCAACAGAGCGACCGGCCCCGGTGCGGCAGCGTGCCTGTGTTGGGTTTTGTCGCTCGGCGCGGTGGCCTTGGCGTTCCCGGGTCCCGAGCGTTCCGGCACGTTCATGTCGCACCCCGCGATGCTGGGGGTCACGGCGGTCTTGGCCGCCGCGCTGCTCTTCAACGGCGTGCGCGCGGTCACCCGCAAGCGCCTCGATTCCGCCTTGTTGCATCTGGGGTGCGCGTGCGTGATGGCGGGGTGGCTGCAGGGACAGCTCGCGCTGCGTACGGCCACGACCGAAAAGCCGGCGCTCGGCGCGATGGCGATGATCGACGGGGATGCGTCCGATAAGCTGTGGGACGGGCCGTACCTCACCAACTGGGTCGGACGGGTCCCGTTCACGGTGAAGCTTGAGAAGTTCACGGTCGAGTATTACGACGCCAGCGGACAGGAGCGCGAAGAGGACCGTATGCCGCCGGTCCGCGAGTACCGCAGCCGCGTGACCATCACGGAGCAGGACAAGCCGGCGTATGTCGCGAATGTCCGCGTCAACCATCCGGCCCGCGTGGGCGATTATCACATTTACCAGATGAGCTGGGGGCAAAGCACCGATGCGTACGGACGGCCCGTGGCCTACACGGTTTTGCAGTTCATCCGCGATCCGGGGCTGCCGGTGGTGTATGCGGGCTTTGCCGTTCTCTTCGTCGGCCTCCTGCTTTTCGTGGCGAGGGTCTTCCGCGCGAAGGCGCCTGACGTGAAAGGGGTGGCGTCATGATGGTGAAGATGACGCTTCAGGGCGGGCTGATCTACCTCACGTTGGCGCTGTTTCTGGCGACTGCGGTGGCGTTGCGCAGCGGGGGCCGGACGGTCGGACGGGGTTTCTGGTTCACGGGTTTCATTGTGGCCGTCCTGTCGGTCGTGTGGCGCGGCGTCCACACGGGGCATCCGCCGATGCAGAACCTCTTCGAGTTCTTCCTGTGCATGGGCGCGGCGCTCTGGCCGCTGTCGCAGTGGAGCCGGCGGCGCAACGGCATCGACACCGAGATGCAGGACGCGCTGCTAGGCGCGCTGATTCTTATCCCGGCGGGTTTTGTCTTCGGCGAAGAGGCGCGGCGGCTGCCGCCGGCCTTGCAGAGCCCGCTCTTCATTCCGCACGTGGCGAGCTATGTGGCGGGATATGTGCTGTTGGCGCGTGC
Organism: bacterium; assembly: GCA_025360845.1. GTDB lineage: Bacteria > Verrucomicrobiota > Kiritimatiellia > RFP12 > UBA1067 > JAHFSX01. The sequence continues at coordinate 366 of JANYBJ010000274.1, read as the reverse complement.
GGCGCTGATCGCCTTGCCGATGATGCGCGCGGCGACGGATGCGGTGCGCGTGCGGCAGGCCGATGCGGCGTCGCGGCAAACCGCCGCGGTAGGGTTTGTGCTCCTGACGCTGGGCCTGCTGCTGGGCTCGCTCTGGGGCAAGATCTGCTGGGGCCATTACTGGCAGTGGGACCCCAAGGAAATGTGGTCGCTGGCCACCTGGCTGATGTACGGCGGATACTTCCACTACCGTCTGAAAACCGGGCTCCGCAAGCCCAAGACCGTGGCCGCGTTCCTGTGGCTGGGATTCCTCTTCGTGGTGCTGACCCTCACGTGGATCAATGTCTCGCGGCTCTTCGCGGGCATGCACAACTACGCGTGATTGCG
>JANYBJ010000031.1 GCA_025360845.1 bacterium | reverse complement strand
GCTGTGGCCATCTGCCCGGGGGCACAAACCGAGCTGCACTTCTCACGGTGCAGACACTTAAAGCCAACCGCCGAGATACCTTGCTCAATATAATACTGGTAAAGTCGGGCCAACATTGATTCTGAACTCATCGCTCAATTCCTTTCGTTGTCGGTCTGTTTTGATTCTAACAACACCGTCATCTTTAGTGCCTTACAAACCAACAACAGCAATAAAAGACAACCTTCATCCATCATCCGGCTGTGGTCCATACGATCGGGTCGCGCTGCATCCGGCAGGTTGAATTGACCGGCCAATGGGTTAGGGTCGCTGATATCGTCTCGCTGTGTCATACTCGTCTTTCTGTGTCAGAATCGAAGCGTTTCGTCTGCGAAACTATCATCTGTAAGCGTTCAAATCTGTTTTCTGAAAGCATGGCCAAGATCATGCGGGCGGCGGCGTTTGCGTCGGAACCTGCATGATGGTGATCCAAAGCGACGCCCAGATGGCGAGCGACCGTCCCGAGATCGTGTGCGGGCAGGTGCGGCCAGACGGCACGGGAGGCCGCAAGCGTGCAGAAATAGTCGCAGGAATAGGATATGCCGTAGTGCCCGAGCAGAGCGCCAAGCACCCCGATGTCGAAAACGGCGTTATGGGCGGCCAGCAGCGTGTTTTCAAAATACGGTCGGAGTTCCTGAAACACGGTGTCGAAGCCCGGCGCGTCACAGACATCCGCGTGCGTGATGCCGTGGATGTCGATGAAATCTTCCCGAAACCAGCCGATGCCCTTGGGCGGCTTGATCAGCCGCTCGACGCGAGTCGTGATCTCGCCGTCTTCAATGACCGCAACGCCGATGGAACACGCGCTGGCGCGGTTCCGGTTGGCGGTTTCGAAATCAATGACGGTTATTTTCATGCGTGCGCTGACTATCGCACGCGGCGTGCCAAGGGGTAAAAGGCGGGCTTTGGCTCGAAAAGCGGCACATGGGTGGTCACTTTTTGATCGTACTGGTCAGAAAGTGACGAGAAGGTTGTCGACGCGAGCCGACGACAGGACATGAATCGACGCGGGTCGAATCAGGTCGAAAAGGGTCGCTTCGGGTCGGCTATTTCATTTCGACGATGCCGTCGCAGGCGGGGTATTTCGAGCAGCCCCAGAAGGTCTCGCCGGTGCGGGGGCCTTTCCTGACCGTGCGCATGCGCATGGGAGCTGCGCATTTGGGGCAGGCAGGCGTGTCATGCTCCTCGTCTTTGGCTCTGTTACGCTCCTGCGCCATGCGCTCCTTAAAGCCGCCTTCCTCGACAAACCGTTCGCCCTGCGCGGCGAGCTGGCGACGCAACAGAAAGCAGGTCCGGTCGCAAAGGCGGACCATGGCGTTGGCAATCACCCAGCAATTCTAAATTTGGCTTAGGCCGCCATGCGAGAATGCCCTTACGGGCACACTACAAACGGATTTCCCGAAGCTTTCTTGCGTTCGTAGTGGCGCCGTGAGGCGTTTCCTCGCCAAATTTAGAATTGCTGGCAATCACCGCGGGATCATCGCTCTTCAGCCAGCGGTCGAATTTGGCCATCTCGGAACGGACGGCCTGCGAGAAGCGTCGAATCTCGTCCGGCCCGTGCTGCATCCGGTCGAGACGCAGCTGCTTGATCAGCAGACTGTTTTCGTCGTCGTCCGCCCATGGATCGGTGCCGCTGAAATGAAAGAAATCCTCGTAGTCCAGTTGCAGCTCCGCCAAACTGGCGCACGCGACGTCGGTCAGTTGGATCTCCGTGTGCGTGGAGGTCGCCGACCGTTCCGAACCTTCGGCGATGTTCTGTCGCCCGGAACGCGCCGCCTGGACCATCTGCTCCGTCTGTCGCCCGCTCTGAATGTATTTCCGGCAGAATGCCGCCGTCCCGTAATAGACGATCGTCGACAGCATGAAGGTGTCGAGCGTGCGATAGCCGCCATGCGGGACGAACAGATTCTCGGACATGGGAACCTCCTTTTGTTTTTCCGACGCGCGCCGACGCCAAGACATGAATCGACTCGAGTCGAAACGGGTCGAAGAGAGTCGAATCAGGTCGACGAGATACTTGTGGCGTCATCATTTCCCGACCAGCCCGCCAAGGCCGCCGGAGATCAGCGAGGAGAGGTCGCCCAGCACCTTCGGCAGCGCCATGCCGCCCGGCGAGGCCAAGTAGCGCGGACGCCACTGCGGATCGAATTTCTCTTTGTATTTCCGCAGCCCTTTGAAGTTGTAGAAGTGTTCGCCGTGCCGGAACAGGAAGCCGCCGATGCGGTTCCAGAGCGGCGCCAGCTCGTGCTGCGGCAGGCCCGAGAGCGGGGCCATGCCGAGGTTGAACCAGCGGTAGCCATCCTCGCTTCCGCGCAGCATCAGTTGCGTGAAGAGGTAGTCCATCATCCCGCTCGGCGCGTCCGGAAGATGACGCATCAGGTCCACGCTCAACTCTTCCCTTCCGGCTGAATCCCACAGGGTTGCGAAGGCTTCGATGCGCCCTTTTCCGCGCACAACCGCGACCGGGAACCGCCGCACGTACGCCTCGTCGAAGCACCCCAGCGAGAAGTGTTTCTCGCGCGTGCGCTTGCTTTCCAGCCATGCATCCGACACGCGCCGCAGCTCGGGCAACAGCGCCTCAGCCTGATCCGCAGGCACCACCTCGAACGTATACCCGTTCCGCTCCAGACGGCGCACCACCGCCCGCAGCGCGCTGCGGCTGCCGCCCTCCATCGAGAACGTCGGCAGCGCCACGCGCGCGTCCTCGCCGAGCTTCAGCAGGTTCAGGCCCAGGTCCAGATACAGGTTCAGGTGATCGCAGGCCACCTCGTAGAACACCGGCCACCCGGCATGCGCGTGGCACTCCTCGCGGAAGCGCCACAGCAGCTCCGGCCACTCCTCCACCGGCCCCACCGGATCACCCATGGCAATCCAACAGCGGTGCTGCACGCCGTACATGATGAACGCATTCCCGCTTTCGCTGAACAGAAACGATTTGTCCCCCAGCAGCGCGAGATTATCCGAGGTCTCCGGCGACTGCCGCACAACCGCTTCGACCTTGGCGGTGACCTCCGGCGTCGGGGGCTCCAACTTCGGCCGCGCCGGCCGCATCAGCCGCCCAAGCGCGAACGCCAGCAGGGCACACGCCACACCGACCAGCGCGCGCAGCGAACGCGGGGCCTGCGCGTCGAGCGCGAAGCGCCACCAGAGGTCGGACGTGTACTCAATATGCTTGTAGGCGAAGAGTGACAGCCACACGGTGGCGAACAGCACGGCCCCCACCGAAACAATCCAGCCCGCCGTCAACTCGCCGCTCAGCAGCGAGGCCCGGCGCGTGAAACTGTGCCGGCACGCCACCAGCGCGGCCAGCACCGCCAGCAACCCCAGCGACTCTTGGTAGACGAAGCCCTTCGTCATCGACAGGAACGCGCCGGCCGCAAGCAGAATGACGGTCATCAGATAAGCCGCGTCGAGCCGCCGCCGGATGCCGACCGCCAACACCAGCAGCCACACGCCCACGATGCTGCCCGCGAAGTGCGAGACCTCCACCAGCGGCACCGGCAGGCGCACGGCGATGTGGCGCGTGTGCCACACGAGGTCGGGCGTGGCGCCCGAAAACAGCAGCGTCGCGCCCGCGATGAAGGTCAGCAGCGCCATCACGGAGGGCACCAGGCCGAACGTCCAATGCCCCACCGCATACGCCGCGGCCAAAAGCTCCTGACGCTTGCGGAAGAACTCGCGCGCCCCCATCAGCGACGTCGCCACGCCGAGCGGCCCGAGGTAGTAGATGGCGCGGAAGGCGAGCAGCGCCGCCACAACGTCCGGCGCCTTCAGGACCGGCGAAAGCAGGAGTACGACGACCGTCTCGAACACGCCCAGCCCGCCGGGCACCTGACTCACGATGCCGGACACCTGAGCCAGAATGAAGACCGCCAGAAAATGGGACAACGCGAACCCCGCACCGTGTGGCAGCAGCACGTAGAGCGTCGATCCGGCCAGCGCCCAATCCAGCGAGGCGATCAGCGCCTGCGCGCCCGCAAGGCGCCACTTCGGAACAGGAAACTCCAACGCCCACAGGCGCAGCGGCGCACGCCGTAACAGGCTCACTCCGGCATAGGCCGCCACCACGCACGCGAAAATCACACCCAGCGGGCGCGTGGTCGAGAACGGCAGATGCAAGCCGGAAGGGATCGAAAGCGGGAACAGTAGAAAGACCGCGCAGCCGAAGGCGAAGAGTCCGAGCAGGAAGGTGAAACTGCAGAACAGGATGACGCGGGCGATATCCAGCGCCAGCACTCCCCACGCCCCATACAGGCGGTAGCGCACCGACCCGCCGGTGAGCACGCTGAAACCCAAGTTGTTGCTGAAGGCGTAGCTCATGAACGAGGCGAGCGCGGTCTTGCGGTAGGCGAGCGGATGGCCGACGTACCGCAGCGCGAGCACGTCATACCCCGTCATGACCAGGTAGCTCAGCACCGTGAGCAAGCCCGCGAACCCCAAACTCCCGAACGGGATCGCCCGCAGCGCATACCGGATGTCGTGCAGATGGTAGGTCTGCAATTCACGGTGCAGCGCATACAGGGCCAACGCGCACAAGGCCAGAGCCGCCACGGGGCCGACCACGCGCCGCCACACTGCCGATTTTGCCTCAACCTTGTTTGACACTCCCGGACCATCCATACGCGCTTCTTCCCCTTGCCCAATCCGCTTTTCATCGCCCAAGTCCCGATGCGGCCAAGCTCACGGGTGCGAACGCGGCGCTTCTTATGCCTCTGCGGTTACAGAGAAAACGGTAATCTTCCCGGCCCTCTCTTGTCAAGCCGTGGCAGCAGCGATTTTAGCAGGGAGACGAGCGCCTCGCGGTCTTTGGGGAACCGGCCTTCAAGCGGCACGGGGTTCGAGGTGTGGTTCGCGCGGAACACGGTCTTCTCCAGCTCCAGCCCGCGCAGCATCCGGATCAGCTCGCTCACGGCTTCGTACTCCGAGACCGCCTGATATCCCTCGTACATGTCCGTGCCCGGCACCTCCACGAAACGCAAGGCCGAAAGCAGCCGCGGCTGCATGCGGTTCAGGAGCGCCGCCGTGGCGTCCGCGTGATGCGCCGACCCTTCGCGCCCGCCGAGCCCCAGCAACACCATCACCGAGCCCTTCAGGCCCGCGGCCTGCGCGCGCCGGACCGCCGCACACAGGCCCGCCGCCGTCTCGCCCTTGTCGACCTTCTTGAGCAGTTCCTCGTCGCCGCTCTCGAGCCCGACATAGAGCGTGTTCAGCTTGAGCTGCCGCAGCGTCTCCAGCTCCGCGTCGCTCTTGGCCAAGATCGAGCTGCCGTTGGCGTAGACGTTCACGCGCGCCAGCTTCGGGAAAAGCCGGTTCAGCGCCTCCAGCATGGCCCGCAGCCGCTCGAACGAGAGCGCCATCACGTCGCCGTCCGCCAGAAAGACGCGCCGCTCCTCGGGATAGCGCCGCGCGGCCTGCGCGAACTCGGCCAAAACCTCCTCCTGCGGCCGCACGCGGTAAGGCACGCCCTTGTACATCGCGCAGAAGCGGCAGGTGTTATGCGGGCACCCCGTCGCCACCTGGAAAATCAAACTCTCCGCCTCTGCCGGCGGGCGAAATAACCGTTCCGTATACTGCATGTGGCTTTATCATATCAGAGCAACCCGTCCCTGTTAACCTGAAACCGACCAACCGCCCCCGCTCCACCCAAATGTTCCTGCGAGGTCTTCCACGCCCGTCCCCGCGGTGCTATACTGAGCGCGTGGCAGAGAACGGAATTAGCGCGGGATCTCGCGTTCAGGGCCGCCGCACTGCTCGCGGAAACGGGAGGCGACACCCCGCACCAGGCCTGGAAAGCCTGGCGCATCGTCGCGGAGTTTTGGCTGCTGGAAAGCGGCGAGGTCGTGGAGAAAACCAACCATGTGTTACCCCATTCCTTCGGCCGCGTCGGCTCATAATCAGATTGCCATGACAAGAATCGAAGGCAATGTGTTAATGTCAAATTACAACCCCAACTCCGTCAACCCCAAATCCGTCACCAAATCCGCGAAGTATGTGAAACGGAAGAGCTTAACATATTTGAAGTACCAAAAAAACATCTGGGATAATTTCCTTTGCCTTTACCAATGAGTGTTTTTTAGTAAAAAGTTTTTAGCACCTTTTTTATTCATAATCGCGTTCGGCAAAACCGACGAAGACGCCCGCAGGATAACTCTCGCCCCGCAATGCGGTAAGGGTCCGGCAAATCAAGGTGCCTACGAAAAACCGTGGCCCAAATAGACCAACATCAGGCTTGCAGTTTACCGCCCCCCCTTTTATGATATACGCATCTTTTTCTTGCGCCTGTAGCTCAACTGGATAGAGTGTCGGCCTCCGAAGCCGAAGGTTGTGGGTTCGACCCCCGCCAGGCGCACCAGTCCTCAATATCAGACCCGGACAAGTCATAAACCATTGCAAATATTGAGGTTTGACTAGGGTTCGACAGCTTCCCGTCTGGCAACAGCTCGATATTGCCAAATAGCGCACCGAAAACCGCCTTTTTGCCTTGTAAATCAAGGGTTTCCCATAGGGCAGGGACGTTTTTCATGTGGGTTTCAACCTTCCCCATCAGGGTGGCTAAATCCATGGTCCCGTCCTGACGTTCAGACGCCTCTTTCGAAGTCGCGTGATCGCGCCGAAGCTTTGCCATCTGTGCGCGGTACTGGTCGTCTTCGATCAGCCCGTCAGCCCAGCCGGCCGTCAGCTTCGCCATCCGGGCCTCTGCCTTGGTCGCTTCGGCCTGATGCCGTGATTTCTCTTTAGCCGCGTCAGCCGCGCCGGCGGCGATACGCTTGACCACGCGCTTGATGATCAGGGCGAATAGTGCGGAGATTCCAGACGATTCCGTGAGCAGCCGGTACAGATCCGCATGCACGGACTCGACCCGGGCGCGGACGTGGCCTTCGTGACAGGCGTAATAGCCGTACTTCTTGCCGTGTCGGTTGCGCGACGCCGATCCGGTGATCGATCCTCCGCACTGGGGACACTTCAGGCAACCGGCCAATGGAAATCCTTCGTTTGCTCCCGGCGCGGGCTTCTGCGGAGACTCGAGCGCGACTTCGATGCGGTACCACTCGGCCGGCGTCACGAGGCCGGGGAACGCGGCCAGCACGTCGGCACCGCCGGTCAGGGTGCTTCGGATCAGGCCGCCATAGACGGGCTGGCGCAGACAGCGTGACGCGCTCTGTGAGGGCATGCCGGCCGCGCGCAGGGCGAGCAGTGTCATCCCCTTGTCGGCGACCCCGTTGGCGAGGGCGCGCAGAGCAGCCGATATGGCCGGGGCCTTGGACGGATCGCGGGCGAGCACAGGCAAGTTTCCGGATCTGGCCGCAAGGAAGCCGCAGGGTGGCGTCGTGATCCAGCCGCCGCGCCAGACCCATTGTTGGTCTCTGTCAAAAAGATACGGGAAGAAATAGTAAACCAAAAGACAGAGGTTTTTGCTGTTCTCAATGCGGACGGGACTGAACGGTTTACTCGATACAAGAGCGGTGTGTCGGGCGGCAATTTTCCTGTCTCCTGGAACATGAATCTTACCGATGCCACGTTTATACACAACCATCCGTCAGGTCTTCTCCCTGAAAGAAACGGTTTCGGCACCAGTTTTTCAATTGACGACGTGAAGACAGCCAGTAAGCAAAGGATGGCTGAAATCCGCGCCGTTTCTCCAAAGCGGGATTACTGGATTAAGCCGGGGTGGAGCGGCTGGCCGAAACCGAACGTCCTGTCATCTCTGTATAAAGACGAGGCCGAAAACGCCCGCGCAAAATTGCGCAAACAAGTGTCAAGAGGGCATATGACCGTGGATCAGGCCCAGTCGTTAATCAGTCATATGGCGTGGAAAGCTGTTGCAAAGTCCACAGGAATGAAGTACGGTTTTAATCGGAACTGAGAAATTTTATGGAATCCAAACACCCGTTAGTGTTTCCAACCGCCGCCGATTTCGACAATGCCATTGCCGATTACAAGGAAATGTTTGGCAAAGAACCGCCCGGTGTGGGGCGTGAGGAAGCGCGTTATTTTGTGACCGTTCTCGCGTTGGACTGCAAGGAAGAAGCTACGCAAGCCTTCCTTGACAAATGCGTTGCTGATGACAAGCCTGTCAAAAAGGCTGTGTAACGTCCACTGTTGAACCGCGTAATCGGTTCATGGTTGGGACATCCCTTGAATCAACAAACGGCTGTCCGGACTGCTGCCTCCTCCCACCGCGCAAGTCCCTTTGACGCCCCGGCCATATCCATGGCAGACCTCCTCACAGCCCTCGCCCTTGTGCCAGCCAAGCTCATCGAGGCGCAGAAACGCGCACTGACCCGCTGCACCATCGTCGCCCACAGGGATTCACGCGCCAACTCCCCGAGAGGCCCCACGCGCCAGCAGCTCGACGCCACTCGCAAGCACAGCAAGAAATGGCTTTCCGCCAACCGGGCCGACCTGAAGCTGAAACGCGTCATGTCCGGCAAAGGTCTCGCGCCCGTCCCCTCCCCCGGCGGGCTCGAACGCTCCATCTCCATGGAGGTCAAGGAAACCTACGGACGCGTCTTCGTGGCATCCTCTTCCGAAGCCGGCAAATACGCCGCCTACATCCACGACGAGCGCGGCGTGAAATGGCAGAGGCTCGGCCCCGGAAGCCTCGCCAAGCCGGGAAAGGCGCAAGGCGTCGGCGAAAAGTTCATCGAACGCGCCATCGCCGGCAACCGCAAGAACTTCGAGACCGTCTTTGAAGACGAACTCGCAAAGGCCCTCAAACTATGAACCCGACTTCCTTCGAGACCTCATGGACAGAAGCCGAACAGGCCGCGTTTCAGATCCTCTGCGCCGCGACCGGCACCGAGAACGGGAAATCCGCCCACCTCGGGCGCAATCCCGGCATCCTCAACGCCTGGCACTTCACCTGCGGAAAGATCTCGGACGGAGGCGAGGTCTTCTATGCCGACGATCTCCCGTCCCTTTGCCTTCCGGCCTATGCCGAGTGCGTCTTCCTGCACCGGGCGAAGTGCCAGTGCTGGGCCATGCGGATCGCCGCGGCGCTCCCCGTGTGCAACGCGGACAACACCAACATCGCGGAATTGCGCATCCGTGCCGACGGCTGGGGCGAGGTCAAGGAAACGTACGTGCAGCCCCCCAACGAAAGCAAGGAGCTGCTCGCGTGGACCCTGCGCGTCGATTTCGACCTCGTGTTTGTGACCGGCGGAAAAGCCAACTCTTCGACCGCCGCCGTTTGACGCCACGGCCATTGGCAACAGACCAACACGCGTCTAAGGAGGTCCATCCATGGCAGCAACACTTATCGGTTTCTTTGTCCCGGTCGACGTCTTCGCCCTTTCGGGAAACGGATTCATTGTACAGGAAGACCCGCTCACCCATGCCGAATCGTCCGAAGAGGCCGTCGGACTGAAGGCCGACGGGAACTTTTCCGCCAACTCCATCTTCAACAAGATCAAGGAAGGCGCGGTCACGTATAAGCACTTCGGGCTTACTGGCAACATGACCCTGCCCAAGATCGGCACTGTCGCGGCTTCGGGCTACCTGATCAAAGAGTTAAGCGTCGAGTATGCCGTGAAGGACTTCCCGACGCTCTCCGTCACCGGGCACAAGTCCGTCACGGGCGCCGCGCACGGAACCTACCGCAAATACACCCCTTCCGTCACGCTCCCCTGCAAACGCGGCATCCCGCGCGGGCTCACGGGCGTCGTGGATCTCGGCACCGACGACACCGGCATCGGCATGCTCAAGTTCGGCTACGCGATCAAGGCCGAATTCGTCACGCCCGACACCGACGAGTTCACCGACGGCGAATTCTGCAACGCGTACGAGGATATCACCGTCGGGTTCGCCGGTGTCCCCGCCTCGATCACGCTCGCGACCGGCTGGAACTATGTGTCCAAAGGAGGATCGGCCGGAAACAAGACCGCAGAAGGTTTCGAGATCACGATCCGCAAACGCATCGCGGCTCACGACGTCGTCTAAAAGCGCCAAGGAGACACGATGTTCCGCTCCGCCCTATCCCCCCACGCCGCGGACGGCCTCGCCGAACTCCGCAACGAGCACCATGCCGCCCTGACGGACGCCGACGTGGTGCGCCTCAACGAACTGGGTTGGGGCGTGGACGGCGAGGACGATACGGCCTCCGTACCCTACCACGCCGGCAACATTCTGCTGCACCAGCCGACAGCCATGGCGCTGCAATGGTTCGCCGACAACTCCGGCGCGTTCGGCGACTCCCGCGACCTGCGTCTGTTTGCCTATGCCTTCGCGCTCGCGCATGGCCGGGGACTGCCTCTCGCCCCCCGCGTCCTGTCATGGCAGGAACGCCTCTGCCGCCGCCTCACGGGAATGCGCGACGACGTGACGCTCGACCAGGTGCAAGGCGGCTGCTCCTCCCGGCGGGCCGTACGCGCGTGGATGCTCTCATGCACGGCCACCCTCGCCGAGATCGACGCGGCCATAGGCGAGATGGAAGCCGACGCGACTCTGCCGGCGGAAGGACGCGCCCGCGACGCGCTGCGGGAACTATACGGGTACTTCCGGGGCGATAAGACATCCGCGGCCCTGCGGACACTCCTCGACGCGCTGCCCCCGCGTCCGGAAAAGCCGGAAACCTCATGGGAAGACGCCTGCCACGAGATCGCCGCATGCACCGGCACCGATCCCGCCATGTGGACGCGCGCGCCGTGTGCGGCCCTGCGCCGCTCGTACCGCGCCGCCATGCGTCACGCGGCATTGGCTGCGGGAACCGGCTGCAACGCGCTGGGGGGCGCGGCGGAGGCCGTCACGCGCTTCCGTGCCGCCGTCGTCGAGATCGTCAAACGCGAAAGGGAGAAACATGCTCCGCAAACGTGACAGGCTCATCCTGAAGGCCGCCTTTCTCGCGGGCTCCGTCCTGATCGTGCTGGCGTGCCTTGCCGGTCGCGTCTGCGGGCGGCTCACCGGACTGTTCTGGAAGTGGAGGCTCGACCATGCCCAATGAACTGTCCTTCATCATCCGGGCCATCGACAAGGCCACCGGCGTCATGCGCGGAATCACCTCCAGCGCGTCCGGCATGGCCTCGTCCGTCATCGGCAGCCTCACCTCCATACTCGGCGTCTCCGTCTCCGTAGCGGGCGTCTTCTACGGCATCAAGAAAGCCATTTCCGAATCGTTCAGGTTCGAGACCGCCGAGACACAGTTCTCCGTCCTTCTCGGCAGCGTTGACGCCGCCAAGTCCCGGATCGGGGATCTGAAGAAGTTCGCGGCAGAGACGCCCTTCGAATTCAACGAGATCGCGCAGGCGTCCCGTACGCTGGGAGTGTTCTCCAACAACGCGCTCGGGACTGAACGGTCCCTGCGCCTCGTTGGCGATGCCGCCGCCGCCGTGGGTCAGCCCTTCGCCGAGGTCGCCAACTGGGTCGGACGCACGTATTCCGCCATCAAGAACGGTCAGCCCTTCGGCGAAGCCGCGCAGCGCCTGGGCGAGATGGGCATCATGTCCGGCGACACCCGTCTGAAACTCGAGCAGATGCAGGCGGCCGGAGCCAGCAACATCGACATTTGGCACGCGTTCGAGAAATCACTGATGGCGTCAGAGGGCGGCATGGCCAAACTAGCACAGACAGGCGATGGCTTGGTCTCCACTCTCAAAGACAATCTCAACGCCGCCATCGTGCAGGTCGGCGACACCATGCAGGGTCCAGCGAAAGAGGCCCTGCGCGACATGATAGAGTGGCTCGATAAACTCGCCAAAGACGGAACACTGAAAACATGGGCGACCGAAACCGTTGCGAACATCCTAAGCGTGATCGACGCTCTTCCGGAGCTCAAGTCCTCGTGGGAGGATTCTTGGGCAGGAAAAGCCGCCAGCTTCTATAACGACGCCCGTGCGCTGTTCAAGGGAGCTGGCGCGGCGATGGGCGGGATGTTCGGCGGCGAAAACGGTGCGAGCGCGACCGACACTTTCAGGCAGACGGTGTACAACAGCAGCCCCCGGCTTCGGGCGCTGTACGACAGAATACACGGCGGCGAAAATTCTCTCGCCAAACAATACAAGTCCGAACAGGAACAAGACGCAGCCGACAAACAGAAGGCCGCTCTTGATCAATGGCATGCCGACTCCGCAGCGAGCGCGGACCTGAGCGCTCAAGGTGAAATGGCCGCCATAGGCTCTAACCTCGTCGATGCCGACATGAAGAAAACGGCGCTGGCCAATTGGCAGATTGCTTCCGCCAAGGCAGCCGAAGCCCAATACGCGCAAGAGTGCGCAGAGTTGGAAAATGACAGAGTCCAGCAGAGTTTGAACAAACAGGCCCGCGAGAAACGGATTAGAGAGCAGATCGTCAAAGCGGAGGAAGACTTCGCCGCAGCCAAGCGCAAGGAAAAGGCAGACAACCTCGCGGGACAAGCGAAAAAGCTCAACGACGAGGCCGCGCTGCTCATGAACGGAGCTCCCCGGCAACATGCGGCGCGGCTTGCCCTTGTCGCCAACCAGGACGCGGCCGACGCCGACGCCAAGGAATGGTCCAAAGACGAGAAACGCTACTGGAAACTCTACGACAAAGAGGCGTCCGGAAGAAAGCTCAACAAGAGCGAGCGGAAGTTCCTGAACCAGACCGGCGACCTCTTCATCGCCCAAGGGAAGATGAAAGCGGCCGACGCCCTGCTCGAAGCCGCCGCGCAAGCAACCATCGACAGCAAAACGACGCTTAAAGGAATCAAAGAAAACCTCGATTTCCTGAAAGAGAACCTTAAGGTGAACTGACATGGCACTCCACACAGACGGCGACCCCGCCACCAGCGAAGCCCCCCGGATCGACGACGAGCTTCAGCACACCGAAGTGACGTACGGCGACGTCTACCAGAAGTTCGTTTACGGCTTCTATCTTTCGTACCGCGCCATCACCGTCACCGTCACCTACCGCTACCGCCGCTGCTTCCTGACAGCCACGGCCGCCGCCGCCATGGTCACCGCCCTTCAAGGAGCGTTCGACGCCACGGGGGCCGCGTTCACCCCTCCCCGCAAGATCGCCACCGTCACCGCGCGACGAGCCTACAAATGCAACGGATACGACGTGGAGGTCTGCTTCGCCGACTCCGTGACCGTTGAAACCGCACTCGCCTAACCCGAAGGTAAACCGCCATGCCGATGCAGGGACTTTTCAGGCGCTGGATAGAGGGGACGCCCCTTTGCAAGATACCCTTCTGGCACTCCTTCAACATCATTTTCAACATCCTCGAAAACTCCACGGGGGTCGACCGCGGCTCCGGCCCCGGCAGTGCGCAGGGTCAGGGTTGGCACTTCGGCGGGCGCGGGTCGTCAACGGACAGCGGCGGAATACCAGCCGGCTATGAGGAGGTGACAGGCACCATTTACCTGAAAGAAAAAATGATTAACGGGACCTTCCTTGTCAAGACTTCCGGGAAGGTTGAAACCGACTACGCCTCCGCAGACGCGCGCTTGCTGTTGCAGCCTGTCGTACACTCTTCGACAGTTACGCTCGACCTGGCGAAAGGCTACCTCAAAACATGAGCTGGACCGCCATAGACGCGAACACCTCGTGGCAATCGCTCGCCATCGCGCAAGAGATCGCGACCGCGTACAACAAGCGCGTCGCGGTCTACAACGCATTCTATCCTGCGGCCATTCAGCCGATCGCGCCGAACGGAGACATGACGGTCCACGACTTCATTCACACGGTTCAGCTCGGTCTTATCCTGATGTCCTCTCGTTGGTCGGACCCGTCTGTGACGCTCTCACCCACGCTTGCCGGCGTCCCGTGGGGGTATCCTACGGAAGCCGACTTTTTCACGGCGGCGGGGCTGGGCTACTCCGGCTATTTCCGAAGGATACCGCACGATCAGTCCGCGCCGGCTGACTGGACAATTTACGCCGACGCGGGATGGAACTACGGGCTCATATCCGACAAAGACCTTGCGGGGCCTTGGCTGTTCAAGGACTTGGAGACAGCACTTGACCACATGACCCGGTTTTCTACGGCATCGTTCGGCTCTGGCCTTTTGGCCTCCGCATCGGCATCCGGCACGCTTGCGCCGCCGGCCATACCTGCCATCTCCGGAAGCGCCCCGAATTACGCCACCGCAAACACCACCTTCGGCCTGAAACTCAACGCCCACCGAGGGGTTGAAGACAACACGTTGGCCGAGTCGGGTGAGTCGGCATACATTGCAGATTTCCCGCTGACGGGCGCAACGTCAGAGCCCAAAGACATACACACCTACCTGATGACCGACATGGGGTTTGACGGCGCGGATTACTTCGACTGGGGCACGGGATTTGTCCAAAACAAGTACAACATGATGTGGTACTGGACAAACACAACCGACAGCGATTTCCATCCCGGGTTTGCGGCTCTGGAAACATGGTCGGAGCTTACATCGCAACTCACAGACTGGACCACTCTGATAAACGCGGCACCGTCCGGAGACACAAAATCGCTCTCCGTGCTCAACACGCTTTGGTGGATCATCGATTACCGCTTCGATCCGTAGATTGACGGACCGGCCATAGCCATGAAGACTCTAGCCGCCATTCTCGCGCTGGCCGCGTCCGCATGTCTTGCGGCCAGAATCGAAACGATATCGATCGACCTAGAACGTCCGCAGCAGCCGTTTGTCATACCCCTCACCGAGGCGACTGACTCGACCGTTTCCGCTCAACTGCTGGCGTCCGGTTCCGAGTTCGACCCGACCGGCTGGACCGGACTTCTATGGTACGGCACGACGGCAGGCGGATACACGCTCACCAACTCGGCGTCCGGATACGGTCTCATGACGTGGAGCATCCCCGTCTACTCCATGCCCACCAACGGACGTTACTCCGTTCAAATCCTCGGCGCGATTTCCAACCGCGTGGAAGAGTGGGGGCGCGGCGCGATGATCGTTCGCATGAACCCCTCGCGCGACTATCTGCCGGCGCAGTGGATCACAAACAGCCCCGCTTATTCGACCGCGCTTCAGGCGCTCGCGCTCGCCAGTATGTTACCCTCACTGCTCTCAAACACCGTCGCGGCGCTTCCCCCGCCGACCGGCGCGCCGATCTGGTACGATGCGGCTGACAGCAACTATTTTGCCACGGTGCGGGGCGGGACGGGGCTGGTGTGGAAAGTTACGATTCCGGTGATAGGCACCGGAGTCGTGGTTAGCGCGGGATTCAATGTTTCCGGACTATTTCCGCCCGTCCTGAATGGTTTCCCGTTCTATACAAACAACTTCACGGGGGCTTTTGACTACGGTGGCTATACCGCCATGATTCGGCATTCTGGACCGGGAATCAGTTGGGGGACGTATGGGACGACATATCCAATGAAGCTGATACCTGTCACCGTCTACGCCCAAGGAACGGCGACAGTAGATTTGGTTTATGGACCTGCCACGACCAACCTGTACACGCGCATCGCCTCTACCAACGACCTTTCGCGGTACGCGACCCTCGACGCATGGGTTGCCTCAACCAACCTTTTGAACGACCAGATCATTGCGGTCAACAACAACGCCGCCATGATCGCGGCACACACGAACCGCACGGACAACCCGCACGGGACGACGGCAGCGCAGATCGGGGCGCTCTCCCAGGTGAACACGAACGCCTTCCTGACGATAGGCTCGACCAACACCACCATCGCCAAGGTGTACGTCAACGGCGAGGCCGGCGCCTACACCAACAAGCCGCTGCTGCAACTCAACCGCAGCGCCACCGGAACCGGGAAACTACAGGTCTGGTCGACCAACGGGACCGAGGTCGCAAGCGTCAACACGACGGGACAGTGGACGGGCGACGGGTCACAGCTCACGGGCATATCTGCGGGATTGTCGGCAACCGCAGCGACCAACATAGCCAACGCCGTATCCTCATACCTATCATCCACGTTCACAAACGCGACCGGAGTAACAACGGCGCAGGTGTGGCGGGTGGGAGGCGGCACAGTCACAAATTTTTTTAGCTCCGTGACGTATACCGATTCGTTGGAGTGGACGCGCCCGCTGAACTGGCCAGTAGGATTAGGCTACACCGCCGAGACATGGACAACACCCGAAACCAACATGTTGAAGATGGTTTTTATCGGAGATATATGTACGGTGTTCCGGGTCGTGGGGGCATCCTATAGTGTGGATTGGTACGGAGACGGGTCGGTGGTCAGCAACTACAGCTCATTGCAATCTGCGCAATATTCATATCCCGCGACATACTTAGGCAAATTCATTGCGATAAAAGCCGTCGCGACAAGTCCCCCCATTGGCATTCAGGGTTTCGGTTACGGAGTGTCGACACTGATCCCTAACGGGAAGTTTTCAACAGTCAGAGAAGTTATAGCCCCGATCTCATTGTTATCGCAAAACATTGCAATTAACAATGCTTCGGAACTGAAATACGTGCATTGTGGGAATTCCAAAACACTGTCTCTTGTCGGGTCTTCCAGCACTAAAAAAATAATTGGACCGGATATAAAAATACTTGCAGATTCGGCTATGTATATGAACACGACGATCGACAGCATAACATTTCCGAGTGTGACAAACGCCTATAATTATGCATTTTATTGTTGTTTTGAAAATAAAAACTTAGATATACCGAACATGGAGACGATTGGAAGCTATTTTTGCTACGGCAGCAGCGCACTGTCGATCATTACCCCGATGCCGAATTTAAAATCAGTCGGCTTGGATGCGTTTTCGCTTTGCAATCTTTCGTTTACCAGCATCACCAATTTCATACTTAATCTCACCAACAACGTTTCCGCGAATCCGCAGACTATCAATTTCCGGTGTAACCCCGGAATAACGGACGGCATGATCTGGTATACGAACGGCGCTCCCTCTTCGGCATCCAATGCTCTGTCCGCGAAAGGGTGGTTCATAAAGTGGCAGTAGTTTGGGATGGCCGACCGAGATGTTCGACTACCGCGTGTTCCCGGTCTGGCTGACCGACGACGAACTCAAAAGAATCCACCAGAACGGCGTGGAGGAGATCAACCGGCGGGGAATCCCCCGATGGCGATGAAGGTACAAACATCATGGACGACATGACGAACTTAATACTCAAGAAACTTGACGAACTTGAAAAAAAACTCGACGAGATGAAAGCGAACGGCTGCGCCCGTGCCTCATCCCACACCGAAAGCTCGGCAGACCGCAGGGAGATTTTTTCACGCCTGCGCTTGGTCGAGCAGGCGCAGGCCGAAGGAAAAGGGAAGCTGGCCGTTTTCGCCGTTTTAGTCGGGGCCGTGCTGACATTCGCGATGCAGTGGCTCGGCAAGCATCTTTAACAGTTTCCGGCATAGTGCCGGGATAAAAGGGAGATTCACACCATGAACAGCACACTGCCCGCCTACATCGGCGGAATCGTCCGACTCTTTGTCGCCGTTTTTGGCGGCTGGCTCACACAAAAGGGCCTCTCCGATCAAGGCACCCTCGACTCCATCGGGGGCGCCGCCATCATCGTGGTCACAGGCATCTGGTCCATCTGGGCTAAGCGTCAGGCGCTCTACGCCACGCCGCCGGAAACCGGAACCAAGCCTCTTCCGCCAGCCGCGCTTATTCTGCTGATCGCGCTTGTCCCCTCCCTGTTCATGACGGGCTGTGCGGTCATCAGCGGCAAGGCCGGAGAATCGCACTACGTCGGCCTGGCGTTCGGCGAGAAGGCAAGCACGACATTAGCCGGTCTGAACATCACGGAGACCACAACCGCGAAGGGACAAGTGGTCACCGAGCGCGGCGTCGGCATCGACAAAGCTGGATCAGAGGGACAAGCCGACATGGGTAAAATTTTGGGCAATCTGCTGCTGCTGGGACTACAGTCACAAGGCATCCCAGTCAAGGCGCAGGCAAGCGCGGCGAGCCCATCGTCAGAGGTCATCGGCCAAACATCGGAAGTCGGCACCGAACCGACTTCCGACGCTACCGTAGGACTGGCGGCCCCTCCTGTTGTCTCCGCAAAGAAGTCAAAAGCCTCCACCTCAAACGAAGTCGTCTACAGCACAGATGGCTACGGCGGATCTCCCGGCGCGTCCGGAGAAGGAATCTACGGCCGCCCGTCCTGTGGCCGATGTCAGGCCTATCACTCCGCGCATCCGGACGCCGCGATTATCAACCTCGACGAAGCCGCCAACCGCGCCGCCATGTGGGCCGCGCTCCGACGCCTTGGCTTTACAGGCTCTGTCGCAAACCTGCCCGTAGTGATATCGGCAACATCCTACGGCATGTCGGCCCAATAATAGCGATCAGAATTCATCGGTCAGCCATCAGCTTGCATGTTGACGGCTGACCTTTCTTTTTCGTACTCTTAGGCCGCCGGCAACAAGGACGCCAGCACGTTCAATGCTTCGGTAAGTGCTTTAACTCTCCCCCGCCAGGCGCACCAGTCCTCGTCCGCTGCTTTTTTCCCGGATCAGGATGTCGCCGCGGCTGCCGAACCACCCCTGCCCTTTCGCGGCGATTTTCAGCCAGGCTTTCTGGCCCGCAGGCAGGGATGAGACCGCGAGTTCCACTTTGGAACCGCCGGACGGGACGTCGGCCTTGGCCAGTTCCCGGTTGCCGGCCATCAGCACCACATCCTTCACCGTGATATTCTCGCCATCGACACGCTTGAATTCGATTTCGCAGCTCCCCTTCTCGCGGATCAAGCCGCTGACGTCCAGCCGCCAGTCGGCAAAGTATGCGCGCAGGTGTTCGGGCTTCCATTTGGCCTCTGTGAGAACGACCGGCTGGGTGAGGTTGTCGAGGTAGCCTCGCGCGAGCTTCGCCATGTCCGTCGTGCCGTCCATCCGGATGATCTGCCGCAGCACCTCCGCCGCCTCGTCGAGCTTCTCCTGACACTGAAACACATAGAAGCGCAGACCGAGAAGATGCTGGCGCAGCCAGGTGTTGTTGCGCGGGTCCTGCAGCTCCTTGTCCACCAAAGCCAGGGCCTCGGCGTTTTTTTTCTCATTCACGAGCGGCCAGAGCTTCGCCTCCGCAAGCTGATCGGGGTTGAACGTGAGCCGGCGTTGCGTGCCCACCGCGTCCTGCGGATCGAGCTTTTTGAGCTCGTCGAGCAACGCGAGGTGACTTTGCCGCCCGTTCTGCAGCGCAAGCTCGCCCAGCAGGTCGAGCGCGGCCCCGAGATGCTTGGCTCGCTCCGGTCCGGAAGCCTTCGCCGCCAGATCAAGGGCCTCATCGCGGCGCTTTTTCGGCACCTCGGGCCTGATCGCCCTTCCGCGCACGGTGACAGGATGCCATGTACGATCATGCGCTATGCGCTCCGAAGACCGCTCCCGCCTCGCTCCAAACCGCAGTCAGCCCGGCTCTCACGTTCCCAGCTTGGCTAAGCACGCTCCTCACTCCAGAACCGGACGGACGCTCTCGCCACGCGCCTGCGCCTGGATATTCTCGTACGTGCCGTAGAAGTCGGAGTTGCAGTCCAGCCAGAGCGTGATCCGGTGCAGCTCCTCCGGCGACAGCTTGACATCGTGATGACCCTTTGCGAGCATGCCGTACAGCTTCGACGCCAACGCGCCGAACTTGCCCGGATAGGTCTTGGATTCCGTGAACGACCCGCCGCCGTCGTAGTAGAAGGCGAACGGCTTGAGGTTGCGGTAGGCCGCCGACCACGGCTGCGGATCGTCCTTCGCGGCCGTCAGCACCGGAGCCTTCACATTCTTCACGTGGCAGCCCACGCAGCGGGCGTCCAGCACCGGCTGCACCAGCCGCACGAAGTTGAAGGGGTTGGAGCCGTCGGGTTCGGGCGCGATCACCGACGGCGAGCGCTTCATCGCGAGCGACACCTTTTGCGCGGCGGAGGGCGGCGCGGTCTTTCTCTTCTCGTGGCAGCCGACGCAGCTCAGGCTCTCGCGCGGGCTCACGTAGACGTCCGTCCGCATCGACTGCACCGCCATGCCCCGCTCGTCCACAGCTTGGAAATAAACCGGAATGTAGGGTCGCAGGCGGAACGAAACGCTGCCGTCATCCTCCACCGGCACGGTGCCGAGCACCGCCCGCGCGTTCTTCTCTGTGCCGTAGCCGATCGCGGGGTTGTTGCGGCCCGGGGTGCTCTTGGGCAGGATCTGGACGATCCGCAGCGCTTTGATTTTGACTCCTTCGGGCCACGCGTGCTGGCTCTCGTAAATGTTCATGATCGAGACCACCGCGTCGTTGGTCGCCGCGACAACGGGCTGTTTGCCGGCTTGCGCGACGCACTGCGGACGGTCGAGGTTGAGCCGCGGCTGGTCGGGGTCCACAGGATACGGGACGACCGTCTCGGGAATCACGGGCGGCAGCGTGCGCGCCTTCAGCGGGATGGGGCTCAGGCAGGCGATGTCGGGGTTCTTGTACAGCAACTCCTTGTTTCCGAAGCTGTCGAGCAGATAAAGGCCGTAGTTCTCCACCGAGTCCCACTCCTTCTCAGACGGATAGCCGAAGACGCAGAGGAAGTAATCCTCGCCGAGCGGCCACGGTGTGGCGTAGGAGGCCTCGCGGCAGAAGTAGCCGTACTCCGACTCGGGGAAGCGCTCGTCCGGCGTAATCACCTTGACCGGCGCCATGGCGTCGTCGTCCTCGACCGTTGGATCGACCTTTACGAGCGAGCCGTAGGTCTGGCCGTGATGCGCCGCAGCCACGGCCACCAGGTTGCGCGAGCCCGGAATGGCCCGGATGTCCATCTCCATGCAGGGCCGCTCCTGCCAGTTGCGCGGATAGTTGCCGTGGACGGACATCGCGTTCCGTCCGTCGGGCGTGGTCGTCCACGGGTGGTGCGCCTGAAAGAAGCCGCGGTCCACATAGTCCCAGCGCGTGTAGACGATCATGCCGTCGTTCGCGATGCTCGGCTGCCACTCGCAGGTCTCGTGGTGACTCAACCGGACCATGCCGCTGCCGTCAGGGTTCACCGCGTGCAGCGTGTAGGTGAACCAGGGCGCGCCGCCGTTGGCCGTCATGTGGCAGCGGCCGAAGCCGCCGCGGCGGTCAGAGATGAAAGCGATCTTGCCGTTCGGCATCCAGCAGGGATCGAAATCGTTCCAGCGCCCGTCGGTCACGTTGCGCAGCCCCGTGCCGTCCGCGTTCACGCTGAAAAGATGCCAACTGTTCTGTTCCGTGAAGGAACACTTCAGCCCGCTGTAGCTGTAGAGGTCCGCAGTATCCTCGGGAGCCAGTTTCTCGGGCAGATTGCCTGCCGCCTCGGTATAGGCGAAGAGCACGCGCTTGCCGTCGAACGAGAGGTCCGGCGACAGGAACGCGCCGTCGGGCAGCTTCGAGCCCGCGAAGCGCCCGTTGCCGCAGACCGCGCCGGACAGGAGATTCTTGGCGGCGGGCTTCTCTCCGAACGCGTTCTCGAGCACGAACAGCCCTTCGCCCTTGCTCGCGTGTATCCCGTAATACTGCCCGGCCATGTGGTCGCCCGCCAATTCGCCGCGGCGGTTCTTCTTGTGGGTGATAAAGAGGATCTTGTCGAAGTCGAGCAGCGGGTTGGCGAACGCGATACGCCTCCGCACCTCGCAGCACTTCAGGTGCAACATCTGCCGCGCCACCGTGTCGCTCACGGCCGTCCGCTCGCTCTGCTGACGCAATTCCGACACGGCCTGCCGCTCAGCCGTCAGATCGCGCACGCCTTTCATGCCTTGCAGATCCTTTAACAGCGCCTCGGTCCGCCTCAGGACGATATCGACCGGGTCGCGGTCGGTCGGCAGCGTCAACGACTCGGGCCGGCAAACAAGCTCCGGGGTGCCGAACCGGCTCGCGGGCAATTTGCCGCTGCGGAGCGCCTCCAGGCGCTCGAACTGCGCGACGGCGTCCATCAGCAGGGCCACCTCCGTCTCCTGCTCCGGAAAATCCTTGCGCAGCAACTTCGCGAGTTGCGGCAGAACCGAAACGCCCTGCTGGACAGCAAAGGCGAAAGCCCACCCGCCCCCATTCTGGCAGACTTTCAGCAGGAGCTGATTGCGACCCTGCTTCAAAGAGAGCGTCACGCGGTCATCGCCCAAGTTGCAGCCGCGGTCCACATTTCTCGCCAGCAGCCGCTCGCCGTTCAGCCAGACCGTCAACGTGTCGTCACTGCCCAGCAGAACCGGCACGTCCATCGCGGCGGGCGCGTCGATTTCGCGATAGAGATAAGCGCAGGCATCCGAATTCTTTTCGAAGACCATCAGGTCGTTGCTCGCGCCGTCTTTGAAGGCGTCCATGCGCTTCCAGCGCAGCGTGCGGCCTTCCGCGCCTTCGCACTCGGCTGCGAGATCCACGGCCTTCTCGGGCGGATATGCCGTGTCGAACGCCTTGCCCCCGTTACTGAACGGCGCCATAGCGTACCATGGCCCATAGGCCGGCCGAGTGACCGGCAGCACCTTCTCCGTCGCCGCAAGCGACGCTTCGAACGTCTCGAGCAGCGAGCCCTTTTTCACATACCACGCAGGCGCTTGCGCCCACGCCCCTGTTGCCAATATCCCCGCCAGACACACATGTTTAATCATTTGTAATAGTGTAACAGAAATCGGAACCGCCCGTCAAATGCACGGCTTATCCATTCGGCTCTGGTGTCGTTTCAGAATGTCCGTCGCGATAGCCATCGCGGCGGCTGGGTGCCCGATGCTCGAGGCGCTCCGGCCCATGCGGGCCAGCCGGCCCTTGTCCGAGAGCAGGCTCTTGATTTTATAACCGGCGTCCTCGATGTCGAAAAGGCGGGCGGCCGCGCCCGCCTCCAGCAGATACTCGCAATTGCGTTGTTCCTGTCCGGGGATGGGATCAAGGATGAGCATGGGCTTGCCTTTGGCCAGAACCTCGGAGGTGGTCAGTCCGCCGGGCTTGCTGATGATCAGGTCGGACGCGTCCATCAGCTCGTGAATGTTGTTGACGAAGCCGAACACCGTGACCGGCGTTGAAATGTCCCGGGCGGCCGCCTCGGCGCTCGCCTTAAGCTCCTGATTAGAGCCGGCCACCACGAGCAACCTGCAGGTCATGCCCGATTCGCCGACCGCCTTGATCAGCTCCACTGCGGGCCCGACACCAAATCCGCCGCTGAGCACAAGCGCAACGGGCCGGCCGTCATCGATCATCAACTGTTTGCGCGCGGCCTCGCAGGACAGCCCTTTGGCAAAGACAGGATCGACGGGAATTCCTTTTACCGCAACCCCGTCCTCCGGTTGGCCGTGCCGCACGATCTGCCGCTTGGCCCCCTCCGTCGCAACGTAATAACAGTCCACGTTTTCCATGATCCAGAGGGCATGCACCGCAAAATCGGTCACCGCGCAGAAAAGCGAGGCGTCGGTTTTCCCCTTGCGAATTCTGGTGGAGATAATTTCCAGCGGCATAAAGTGAGTGCAAACGACTAGGTCCGGCGCGAATTCGCGGTAGAACATGGAGAACTCGATCGTGTTTGTTTTATTCACGAACGACCGCAGTTTTCTGCGCAAGGGGTCCAGCGCCTTTTTGTCGGACTGTGAGTACATATAGCCCCACAGCTCAGGCACCTTCTTGACAACATCGAGGTAGCTCTCGCCGTATGTTTTTTTGAAGATGGACGGGGTGAAGTCGAGGATGTCACAGACTCGTATTTCCGCCTCAGGGCAGACCCCGTTAAAGCCCTTCTCCAACGCTTGAGCGGCCCGTTTGTGACCGGCTCCAGCCGAAGCATGCAGGATTAAGATCTTCATTTATTTCATGAATCCGTTTGTGTCGCTGTCCATGGCCGCGCTCCCCGGCGTTCAAGGAGCGGCGGATTTTGTCTCTTCGCCTGCCAGCAGGGCGCGCAGCTCCTTGGCATACGTGTCGAACTCGGCGAGATTGGCACTCTGCCGCAGGATTCCGACCATCGCTGCAAAGCCTTCCGCCTCATTTCCCATGAGGACCTGATCGCACGCACGCGGCCACTGCAATTTGGGCAGGATCTGCTGGGTGAACTTGGGCGACATGACATTCACTCCCGAACGCTTGGCACGGGCTGTTTCATTGGCGATCCGTTTATCCCAGAGCGTCATCAGCATAGGGCTTTTATTTCTTCGCAGGAACGGAAAGACGGTCTTGTCCAGCAGCGCCACGAGCACGCCAGCAATCACCATCTTCATTGTTGTCATCTTTACCTTTGCTCCAGGGCGGCGGAAACACTTCGGGACGCCACAGGCACTCACCCGCTGAGATCGGCCCGAAGCAACGTTTTTGTCGGCATGAGGATGCCTGAATGGAACAGGGGTGTCAAGCGTAGCCCCGCCATCCCGCAAAAAACGACCTCGCGTCTTGATACCGCCGCTTAGAGTGTGCTACTGTTTCAATAATAATGAATCGGGAAGAGTGACTCTGTCGTTATCCGGATTGCGAAGGGGGTTGATCATGCTTCGTCTGTGTTATCTGTTGCTGCTTGTGCCGTCACTGGCGTTTGCCGCGCCGACACCCGCCGCGTTGAAGGTCAGCGAGAACAGCCGGTATCTCGTCGATGGCGCAGGCAAGCCTTTCTTCTACCTCGCCGACACCGCCTGGGAGCTTTTCCACCGGCTCAACGAGAAAGACTCGGCCGACTATCTCACCAAGCGCGCGGAACAGGGTTTCACCGTCATCCAATGCGTCCTCCTCGCGGAGTTCGACGGCCTGCGCGTCCCCAATGCCAACGGCGACCTGCCGCTCATCAACAGCGATCCGGCCAAACCCAACGAGGCCTATTTCCGGCATGTGGACCGCGTGCTCGAGCTGATGCGGGAGCGCGGCCTGGTGGCCGGCCTGCTGCCCACCTGGGGCGACAAGTGGAATCAGCTGTGGGGTCAAGGCCCCGTCATTTTCAACCCGGAGAACGCGCGCGCTTACGGGGAATTTTTGGGCAAGCGTTACCGCGACAAACCGGTGATCTGGATCCTCGGCGGCGACCGGCCGGTCAAGGACGACACCCACCGCGCCATCATCGAGAATATGGCGGCAGGCTTGCGAGCAGGCGACGGCGGCAGCCACCTCATCACCTTCCACCCGTGCGGCCAGCAGCAGTCCTCGCAATACTTCCACGACGCGCCGTGGCTGAGCTTCAACATGTCGCAGACCGGCCACGCCCGCAACGCCAAGAACTACGAGTTCATCGACCGCGATTACGGCCGCACGCCGGCCAAGCCCTGCCTCGACGGCGAGCCGGGCTATGAGGACCACCCCAACGGCTTCAAGCCCGAAAACGGCTGGCTCGGCCAGCACGACGCGCGGCGCAGCGCCTACTGGGCGGTCTTTTCGGGCGCCTGCGGCCATACGTACGGCTGCCACGCGATGTGGCAATTCTGGGAGCCGGGACGCGAGCCCATTAATTTTCCTCTCACCTCGTGGCGCGACGCGCTCAATCTCCCCGGCGCGAATCAGATGAGCCACCTGCGCGCGCTCATCGAGTCGAAGCCCTATCTCACGCGCATTCCGGACCAGGCCCTGCTGCGCCAAGGCCCGCAGGAGGAGTGGAAGCATATCGCCGTCACCAGCGACCGCACGCCGGGACAGAAGAACGCCACCTTCATCATGGCCTACTTCCCGCACAACGCCGAAGCGGTCTTCGACACCTCGGCCCTTGGCAAACCCAAGCTGCGTGTGGCGTGGTTCGATCCGCGCACCGGCGTGACTCACGACCAAGGTGTCCGCAACAACACCGGCGAACTGAAAATCTCTCCGCCCAGCCAGCTCCATCCCGTCGACTGGGTGCTGGTGCTGGGTGCGGAGAGTTGAAAGGTCATTTAATGAAACGCGCTTTGCTCCTTTTTCTCGCGCTCGCGGGCTCCTCCGCCCAAGCCGCGCTGCCGGACGTGCTCTTCGCGATCGGCAAAGACGACCAGAGCCCCGCCGAGTTCGCCTTGGCCCAAGGCGCCGGCTGGCAGAAGTATGCCGACACTTTCAAACAGCCCGTCTGCTTCACGGTCGGCACGTCCAAGCCCGAGACCGACTGGCCCTACATCCACCCCAACACCGCCGATTTCTGGGCCGGCGGCAAGACGCACCCCTTCACCATCCGCTTCTCTCTGGCCGAGGCCCCCACCCAAGCGCTCGTCCTTGTGATCGGCCAGGTGAACTCCCTGCAGAGCCCGACACTGCTCCTCGCCGTCAACGGCAAAGAGGTCGAAAAGCGCGTCGCACCCGACGGCTCGGGAAACCCCTCGGGCCGCGCCGAAGACCGCGCCAAACCCGAGCGCACCCTCTTCACAATCCCCGCCGACCGCTTCAAGGCGGGCGACAACGAGATCGTCCTGACCCTCGACAAGGGCAGTTGGATCATCTACGACTTCGTCCTGCTCTGCACCAAGGTCCCCAAGGCCTACGAGCCGCCGGACCTCACGCCGCGCGCCGAGGCTCTCCGCTCAGGCGATTACGGTCTCATTAAAGAGATCGTCTTCGCCACGCGCAACCACGTCGGCGACGGCCACTGGTACGCGAACTTCGGCTACTATTGCTCTTCGCCCGAGACCACGGCCTACGGACGCCAGGGTCGCCTCTGCGCCTGGAACCTCCAGACCGGCGCGCTGCGTCTGCTCATCGAGGACCCCGAAGGCGCGGTCCGCGACCCGTGCGTCAGCTACGACGCCAAAACCATCCTCTTCTCCTACCGCAAAGCCGGGGCCCCCCACTTCCACCTGTACGAGATCGGCGTCGACGGCAAGGGCCTGCGGCAACTGACCGACGGCATCTATGACGACATCGAGCCGTGCTACCTGCCCGACGGCGGCATCGTCTTCGTTTCGGGACGCGCCAAACGCTGGGTCAACTGCTGGCTGACGCAGGTCGCCACGGTCCACCGCTGCGACGCGGACGGCCGCAACATCCGCATGCTCTCCGCCAACATCGAGCAGGACAACACGCCCTGGCCGCTCTCCGACGGACGCCTGATCTACATGCGCTGGGAGTATGTGGACCGCAGTCAGGTGAACTACCACCACCTCTGGACCATGAACCCCGACGGCACGCAGCACAGCATCTTTTTCGGCAACCTGCATCCCGGCGGCCTCTTCATCGACGCCAAGCCCATCCCCCGCAGCGCCGACGTGCTCTTCATCGACTCGCCGGGACACGGCGGCGTCGAACACCAGGGGTTTGTCGCGCGCGTCTCCGCCAAGCAAGGACCGGACGAGCTGCAGAATCTGCGCCGCATCAGCAAAACCGGCAACTACCGCGACCCCTGGGCTCTGACCGAGGACCTCTACCTCGCCGCCCGCGACCGCGACCTTGTTCTCATCGACGACCGCGGCACCGAAAAGACGCTCTTCGCCCTGCCCGAGGCGTTCAAGGACTGCGACCTTCACGAACCGCGACCCATCCTGCCGCGTCACCGCGAGCCGCTCATCGCAGACAAAACGGATCTCTCCCAGCCCAACGGCGTCTTCTTTCTCGAAAACGTTTACCAGGGCCGCCAGATGGCGGACGTCCCCCCCGGCACCGTCAAGAAGCTCATGATCCTGGAGTCGCTGCCGAAGCCCATCAACTTCACCGGCGGCATGGACCCTTTGAGCTACGTCGGCACCTTCACCCTGCCGCGCGTGCTCGGCACCGTGCCCGTCGAAGCCGACGGCTCGGCGCACTTCGCCGTGCCTGCTCTGCGCCCCGTCTTTTTCGTCGCCCTCGACGCCCGCGGACGTTGCGTCAAACGCATGCAGAGCTTCACCCAGCTCATGCCCGGCGAGCGCCAAGGCTGCACCGGCTGCCACGAGGAGCGCGTCAGCGCGCCGAAACTCTACGCCCGCGGCATGACTCTGGCCGCTCGACGCGAGCCCTCCGCCATCGACGCCAATGACCGCGCCTTCGACGTGGCCGATTTCCCTCGGAACATCCAGCCGATCCTCGACCGGCACTGCGTGCGCTGCCACAACCCCGACGACCGTAAGGGCGGCGTGGATCTGTGCGCCGACCGCGGCCCCATGTTCTCCATGGGATATTACTCGCTCGCGGCGTGGGGCCAGATCGCCGACGGCCGCAACTACGCCAAAAGCAACTACCCTCCTTTCGCGCTCGGCAGCGGCGGTAGCGCGCTCATGAAGAAACTCGACGGGGCGCACCACGATGTCAAACCTTCCCCGTCCGAGATTGCCACGGCTGCCCTCTGGCTCGACGCCAGCGCGCCCTATCCCGGCACCTACGCAGCACTCGCCTGCGGCATGATCGGCGGCTACCAGCAGAACGAACAGAACCTGGAGAATGACAGGGAGTGGCCCACCTCGCGCGACGCCCAGCCGGTCGTCAAAGAACGCTGCGCCACCTGCCACACGGACGCCTTCAAGAAGTTGCCGGGCTATCTGAGCGACGAGAACGGCCTCAGCTTCTGGAGTCCGGACATGAACGACCCGCGCATCCGCTACAGCCGCCACGCGCTCTTCAACCTCTCGCGTCCCGAGAAGTCCCTCTTTCTCCGCGCCCCGCTCGCCCAAGCCGCGGGCGGGCTCGGCCTCTGCAAGAACACCAACGACGTGAACGCGGCGGTCTTCGCCTCGAAGGACGACCCCGCCTATCGCGTGTTGTTCTCCATGATCGACGCGGGCCGCAAGCGCCTCGACGAGATCAAACGCTTCGACATGCCCGGCTTCAAGCCGCGGCCCGAGTATCTCCGAGAAATGAAGCGCTACGGCGTGCTCCCCGCCTCGTTCGACCCCGACAAAGATCCCGTGGACATCTACGCCATCGACCGTCTCTACTGGAACTCGTTCATCTACAAGCCCTCACAGGTCCAATGACTCCAGTCGCAACTTGATCGCCCTCCATTTTGGGCACAACTTTTCGAGTTCGTTGAAGAACGGCTTGTCGTGGCGAGGGTGTTTCATGTGACACATCTCATGAGCGATCACGTAGTCGATACAAACGGACGGTGCGCGGATCAGTTCGGGATTGAGCGAGACACGCCCGTCTTTATGAGCGCTGCCCCATCGCTTGGGCATCGATAGAAGCTGAACCTGCGGCGCGGGCAAACCGTGCTCAACGCACCACTTCCGCCATCTCCCCAACCGCCGGCTGAATTGTTCCTTGGCCCGTTCGCGCATCCATCCGGCAAGCAGCGCAGCAACGGATTTGTCGGAGCCGGTCCGGGAAACCACGCACAGATACGCACCACGTAGTTTGACATTCTGATCCTCGGTAATCGTCACGTTCAATTGATACTGTCGCCCCAGATAGCGGTGCGTGGCACCCGTACAATAACGCCGCGCCGGCCGTTGAGCGTTCAGCGCGGCAAAAGCACAGCGTTGGCGCGTGATCCAGCCGACGCGCTTCTCGACCTTCTCCCGTATCTTTTCTATCGCGGCACCGACCGGCGCGACGACTTCAACCGTACCGTCCGGCAACACGCTGATCGCCAGCGTCCGCCTCCGCGACCGCCTCAACTGAAAGATCCCCCCGGCTGTCTGCACTGTCATCATCCCCGTCCGTGCCCGTCCTTGTTAGTCCTTGTTTGTCCGTGCGCCCGTGTCTCTCCCCGTCACACATCCTCCGGCCTATTTCGCGCGATGCTCAAACACGCCTCGATGACCGCATCCATCTGCTCCAGCTTCAGCTCAATGCCGCGTTCCTGCTTGAGCTGGAACAGATAATCGTCCATCGCGTTGCGCATCCGGTTCTGAACATCCGGGTTATCGCGCCAGCGGACAATGGCCTCGTCGCGAATGATCCTCTCCAATCTGAGGCTCACCTCCGCGCGGAGGCTGTCAATCTCGGAGACTTGCGGCTGAGCCATACCGTAGTCGGCTGACGTTTCTTTTACACACCAGCCCTCCGCCGCCGTCACCTGCTCACAGACCGCCCCGTAGAGCGCCTGGGCAAAGTCGTTCCCGTCCAGAACCGTTGGCAGATCCGCTTTCTTGCGGTCGCGCACCCGCTCCATGATCTCCTGCACCTGAGTCAGATACTGCGCCTCGGTGATGCGCTGCTGCTTGTATTCTGCGATCGTCTGCTCCAACAACAGGGAGAACTTGCGGTAGAAGAACGGGGCTTCGTCCATCCGCTCGGTGATGGTCTTCTTGGTGCGGTTGGCGATGGTGTCCGCCTTGGCCCGCGGCGTCTGCGCCTTCTCGACCTCTTTCTCAAAAGCTTCGCGCTCGAAGATGTTCACTGGCTCGACCACCTGGATGATCTCGTCCGCCCGTACATAGGTCGCCAACATCTTCTGGATCTGCCGCTCGTAATCCCGATAGTCGATCTCCTCCGCATACCGGATCTTCACCGAGGCTCGTAGGTTCTGGAAGAAAACCGTATCCCGCTTGTAACGGTCCACCGTCTCCTGCGGCGTCACATTCAACCACTGGATGCACGAGAGCGCCATCTTCAGCACGCGGCTGAAATTCGACAGCCGAGTGTAGAATTCGTCGCGCCGGACCGGATCGCCCAGCGCCAGTTCAAAGGCCTCTTCGTCCCGCTTGTTGGTCACGTCGCGAAACAGGTCCCATATCCCGTCATGCAGCCCTTGCAACGACTTGATCTCTTCCATCAGATCGGTCAGCGTGCCTTCCAAATCCTCAGGGTCGAACTTGCCCTCCAGCGAGCTGTAGAGCTCCAGCGCGTCGTGAAGCTGCGTGACCACGCCGTAGTAGTCGACGATGTATCCGAAATCCTTGCCGGGATGCAGCCGGTTCACGCGGGCGACCGCCTGCAGCAGCGTATGCTCCTTCAAGCTCCGGGCGATGTACAGCACCACGTTGCGCGGCGCGTCGAAACCGGTCAGCAACTTGTCGACCACGATGAGCAGCTCCGGCGTGTCGGTCTTCTTGAAGGCCGAGATGATCTGCCGGTTGTACGCCTTCTCCGTGCCGTACTTGTCCATCATGGCTTTCCAGAATTTCTCGACGCTTTCGTCCGCCACCGCCGCCGCGCTCTCCTCGCCCTCGATCTCCTGCGGTCCGGAGATGACCACCTCGCTCGTCACTTTACCAAACTGATCGAGGAACGCCTTCAGGACCAGCGCCTCTTTTTTGCCCGAAACGGTAACCTGCCCCTTGAACCCCGTGCCCTTCCACTGCGCCGAAAAGTGCTGCGAGATGTCCCAGGCGATCAGATACAGGCGGCTCTCCAGCCGGTTCAGCTCGTCGCGTGAGGCGAACTTGCGCTTGAGGTCGGCCTTCTGCTCGGGCGTCAGCCCCTGACACATCGCCTCGAACATCGAGTCGACCGCCTTTTCGTTCACCGCCTGCAGCACGTGCCTCCCCTCGTAGAGCAAGGGCACCACGGCCTCGTCCGCCACCGCGTCGCGGATCGTATAGGCAGGCTCGATGAAGCCACCAAACTTGAGCGCCGTGTTCTTCTCCTTCTTCATCAGCGGCGTGCCGGTGAAGCCGATGAAACAGGCGTTCGGCAGCGACCGCCGCATGCGGATGTTGGCTTCGCCGTACTGGCTGCGATGGCTCTCGTCAACCAGCACGAAGATGTCGGCATCCGCATTCTTGAAACTCTCTGAGACATTAGCAGCGGCCCGGAATTTGTCGATCACCGTGGTGATCACCGCCACGCGCTCGTCGCGCAGCAGCTCGTGCAGGTGCTTGCCGGTCTTGGCCATCTGCGGCTCCTTGCCGCACAGGTGGAAGGTCTTCCAGATCTGCTCGTCTAGGTCGATCCGGTCCGTGACGATCACGATGCGCGGATTGCTGATCTCCAGATCCAACGCCAGCGCCTTGCCGAGCAGCACCATAACCAGCGACTTACCGGAGCCCTGGGTCTGCCAAATCACGCCGCCCTTGCGCCGTCCCTCGGGATCGCGCTGCCGCACACGCTCCAGCGTCTTTCGGATCGCGAAATACTGCTGGTAGCGGGCGATTTTCTTGACCGTACCGCCCTCGTCGTAAATCACGAACTGATGCACCAGCTCCATGAGCCGCTCGGGACGGCAGAGCGACCAGATGAGCCGGTCCTGTTCCGTCGGCTCACGCGTCTGCACCGCCATCTCCTCGAAGGCCTGCTTGGTATACGCGAACACGCCTTTGAAAAGCCGCTCGTGGTCCTCCAGCCGCACAGGGCTGTTGATCGCGGCGCGGACCTCTGCGTCCACGTCGCGCATCTCGCGCCACTTGGCCCAAAACTTCTGCGGCGAGCCCGCCGTGGCGTAGCTGCCCTCGTTCTTGTTCAGCGCCAGCACGAGCTGGGTGTAGAGAAAGAGTTGGGGGACCTCGTCGTTCTGCCAGTTGCGGATGCTCTGCTTGACCGCCTGTTCCAGCGAATGCTTGTCCTCGGGCCGCTTACACTCGATCACCACGAAGGGGATACCGTTCACAAAGCAAACGATGTCCGGTCGCCGCGTCTCCCGGCTGCCAGTGCGCTCCACCTCGAACTCCGCCGTCACATGGAAGGTATTGTTGCGCGGGTTCTCCCAGTCGATGTAGCGCAGCGTGAAGCCTTTTGTCTCACCCTGGATCGTCTGGTCGAAACTCTTGCCCAACGTCAGCAGGTCGTAGACCTTCTCGCTCGTGCGTACCAGTCCGTCGAACGGTACCTCGCGCAGCGCCTCAACCGCCTTGGCGATGTTTTCCTCCGAGAATTCCGCCTCCACCCCCTTGAACGAAATCGCGTTCAGCCGCCGGAGTTGCCGCGTCAGCACGCCTTCCATCAGCACATGCCGCAGTTTCGCCCGCCGCTCGGCATAGACCTCCTCGGGACTCAGGTACGCGTACCCGAGCTGCTGCAGCAGCCGGAGCGCCGGCAGCTGGCAAATATGTGCCTCCTGAAAGCTCGGTGTCATCTCCACGTCCTTGTCTGTCCGTGTCCGTCCTTGTTTGTCCGTGTGTCCGTGTTCTCGCGTCTCTCCCGCCTCAGCCGGTACATTCTCTCCGTGATCCCGCCCTCTTCCAGGAAGCTTTTCTCCAGCGCCGCCAGTTGTTTGCGCGTCAAGTGCAGCGCGAG
>JANYBJ010000018.1 GCA_025360845.1 bacterium | reverse complement strand
GGTGCCACGTATCCGTCTGGAGGATATGTCGAATGGTCGCCATTCCCCGCCATCTGGCATGACGGCAAATGGAAATTCTGCATTTGGGAAGAGAATCCTCATTACAAACTGCCGCAGTGAACCACGGATACCGGGAGTGCCATAAGCACAGAAACAGGAAGTCGATCAGTATACGCCGAAAAGTATATCGAATGTCGCCCCATTTGTAGCGGATCTCTCGATCCTGTGACCCAATGAAAGGAGAAGTGATGAAAAAACTGTTCATGCTGTTTTGCTTTCTTCCGTCAATAGGTTTTACAACCGAAGATTTGTCTTGGACCTTCCTTTGGGGAACCAACTCGGTCGGCGTGGTGTTTCAAACCACAAATTTGGAGTTTGCTGTTAAGTCATCAATCAGTGATGATGTGGTACGTATTTTAGGTTTCAATGTACCCTCAAATTCCACTTATACTGCTTTCAATACGGGCGACACACTTTTTGGGGTGGTTACCGGGCGAATAGCAATGGCCCATGCATTTGTCCCGAGCAACTCTCCTTTGCGTTATTACAATACATATAACGGGACTATTTTTTTTGTGGTAGATGCTGTTGCCTGTACAAAATATCTCACGAAGATTGCCTTGACTAACCAATGTCCTCTGGCTACAGATTCTCTGGCAACTTTTATAACCACGCTGAACCAAGTGACAACGAATACTGTGTCGCCATCGGCGTTCGCGTCACTTTATTGGTCATTGCAGAACGACAGAACTGTGACTCTGACAGGTGACTTTGAAGACGACATAACTGGATGTCTGAAGAGAATTAATGACATGTCTACCGAAGAACACCTGTTGCTCTCAATACTAGACATCTCTAATGAGTTTTTGTTCGGAAAAACGTGGCTCATGGCGGAGATAAAAATACGAAAGAAAAGTGATCCAAAGCAAGTGCTAGGTGACCTACCTGTCGTTTATCGGGAGGGACAATGGCATCTTATTCCCGGCTATGAAATGCCCTAAGACATGCTCGCTGGCATACGGACAATTATCTTTATTGCAGGCCACCCAGTGCAGGAGTGTTGGTGCCTGAAACTCCATAGGAAGGGAAATCCGATGAAAAAGTTATGGTCAGTACTGTGTTTCCATGCAATTGTTCTTAATGCGGCCGATCTTTCATGGACATTTCGGTGGGATAATACAGATTGCGGTATATATTTTGAGGATACCAATGTAACATCCACAGCCAAAATGGCGATCCGTGATGACGTGGCACGTATCTTGTCTTTCACTGCGGCAAGTAATGCCACATTCACCGCCCTTATTCCGACTCACCCTTTCTTTGGGCAATATGCAGGAAAGTTCTCGTTGTCGAAGGGTGTTTACCCCTCACAATTTTCTGTCCAATACTATAACACTTTCGGCGGTACAAATTTTCTGGTTTGCTCGGCGGGAATGACATCGAACTATCTTGTTCGCATCGCGATGGGCAATCAAGCCCCCGAAGCCTATTCCTGCCTCTCCAATTTTGTATATACGATTAATCAAGCGTCAACGAACACACTTTCCCAAACCACGTTCGCATCGTTATTCTGGACCATTCAGAAGAACAGGGTGGCAACACAAGGGGATTTCAACGACCAGGGGGCGGATTATCTGTTCATCGTTAACGACCTCGCCAAATATCAGTTCGAATTCCAGTCCCTTTTTGACTTTGGGACGGGGATCGAAGACGGGGAATCCCTTACTTATTGCTCGCTGATTTACCGCCGCAAAGTTAACGCTACTAGTTTATGGAGTCGATGGCCGATTATCTATAAAGAAGGCCAGTGGCGTTTAATCCCCGCTTACGAAATGCCAAAATGAAAATGACTTTGACACTTCTTTCCCTTCCGATGTTCGTGCTAGCGGAAGATTGGTCGCGGACATTCCAATGGGGTACGAACTGCCTGCGGCATATAGCACCCTCGGCCCAATCAATAGCGATCCTGAACCCCCTTCGATCAATGATGAAAAAGCGGATTGTTCCGATTATGACCATGCTTGTAGCGGTCAACTTACAGGCCCAAGCGAGTCCCTTGCCTTTTCAGTGGCACGGGCAGACGAATGGAATAGTTTTTCGCCAGACGAATCTAACAGATGATGTGAAAGCGAGTATTCGCGATGATATCGAACTAGTCATGTCACGCATTGCCATTTCAAACGTCCAGTTCATCGCCTATCAGCCAGGTCAGCAACGTCATGACGGGGCCGACGGGATCATGACCATTTCCGAGATAGGGCGCATCTGTCCGAGCCAATTTCCTCTCAATTACTATTTCGTGACTAATGGCATGACGCGCTATATTCTCGACGAATTAGGGTGTTCCATCTATAGCAACGCGGTTGCGCTAACAAATCAATGTGCTGATCAGATAGCTTCCATACCAACCGTCATGTGGCATTTTACGAATGGCTTTGACGTCGCTAACATGACGTTGGAACAGAAGAAAATGTATATATGGAATCCGGAGTTGGATAAACTGATGACTAAAGACGTAACCAAATTTGAGGCCGATATTTCAGAGGCGTTACCAAAGGGAACAAACTGGATAACATTTGTTCAGACATCCATACTGTCTTTCAGTCGAGAACAATTGGAGGATGGCGGCAATCTGCTGCTAACTTGCCGGTTCAATGTGCGGTTGAATCGCCCCGGCAATCCAGTTCAGACGACTCTAATTTTTGTATACAAAGATGGCGCGTGGCGTTGGTGTCCGGAGATTCTTTGAAAACAAGTCGAAGGTTGATCACCAGATTCAGGCAACAATTCCCTACCAACCTCAACCGCCCCTGTATCTACAAGGGTGACAACACAGACAAGTACATCGAAAGGCGTCCCGTCTTGCCAACAGGAAAACAATGAAATGAAAACAACAACCTTATTTATTGCGGCCTCTCTCCTGGCCGCCATATTAGCAGCCCCTTACTGCATCGGGCAAAGTAACGTCGTTTACTATGGGGTTAACACGAACGCGCTTGGAGTCTCTTTTGCCGACACAAATCTCAATTTGTCGGCACAAACAACCCGCGCGCCCGCCGGCCAGTGGCCAGTGTTGCACAGGCCACTGGCCGGCGGGTCATTCAGGCAATGCAACAGGAAGGAACCGTGCCGTGGCGAATAAAAAAGTGATGACCCTCTTCCGCACCAACGAGCCGCTCCATCTGGAGGTCGCCTCGGCGGTGCCGCTGTGGCAGCAGTTGGAGACGATCATCCATGACCGCATCCGGTCGCGCTGCCCGGTCGGGACGCTGCTGCCCGGCGAGATCGAGCTGGTGGAGCGCTTCGGCGTGAGCCGCGCCACCGTGCGCAAGGCGTACGACAGCCTGATCAACAAAGGGGTGATCGAGCGCCGGCGCGCGCTGGGCACGCGCGTGATC
The DNA here is from genome assembly GCA_025360845.1 of bacterium. Taxonomy (GTDB): domain Bacteria; phylum Verrucomicrobiota; class Kiritimatiellia; order RFP12; family UBA1067; genus JAHFSX01. The sequence continues at coordinate 15,182 of JANYBJ010000018.1, read as the reverse complement.
GGCACGCCGCTGACCGAAGACCTCGGGCGCATGAAGAGCTTCTCCGAGGAAATGCGGATTAAAGGCCGCCAGGTGCTGACCGAAATGGTGAGCGTCGTCACTCACGTTCCCCCTCCTGTCTTGGCGGCGCAGATGGAGCTGGCGAAAGGCGAGCGCACCTTGCAGATCCGGCGGCTACGCGGCCATGAGCAGTGTTTTCCGCTGGTGCTGCTGACCTCCGAGCTGCCCGAGAGCCTGGGCGTGACGGCGGACGAGGATTTCTCCAAGTCGCTCTATGTGCTGCTCGAAAACAAATACGGGATCTCGATCAGCCACGGCATGGAGTCGATCCGCGCCGGAAAGGCGACCGCCGAAGAGGCGCGGCTGCTGGGCATCGAGACGGGCGAGACGGTGCTGATCATCGAGCGGTTGACCTATCGGCGCGGCGACACCCGTCCGTTCGAGTTCGTGCGCGGCGTGTACCGCTACGACCAGTACACCTTTTCGATGAATATCCGTCGGTAGGCCCTCCGGTTTTTCCTGTTGCCAAATGTCCGAACATATTGTACGGTGTGACTTGTTTTGATCCGGGGGAAAGAAGGGTTCGCTTATCAAGAGGGGGATTTTGTATGCGGACGTGTCGGTTGCTGGCCCGTGTGTTGGCCATCGTTTTATTGTCAGGTCACAGCTTCGCGCAGGACGTGCCCAAAGCGGCCGCGCCCGAAGCGCGGGCGTTGGCGGAGACGCTCATCGGCCGGGCCGTGTCGGACGACGAGGCCAAGTCGCCGCAGAAGCTCTGGGACGCTCTCGAGCAGAGCGATGAGCTGTTGGCCGACTGGCTGCGTCAGGATATCGGCCTCGCCAGCGGGGCCGAACTGTTCGGCGACGGCGGCGGAGCGTTGAAGTTCCGCCAGGCGGCGGAGCGGGTGGGGGTTAAGATATCAGACGGGAGTGACGCGGTCTGTTTGACGGCGTACCGGAAGGCCTGCGCCGCACGCCGCGCGACGCGGCTTGCGCGCGTCAAAGCGGAAATGCCCCGACTGGTGTATGCGCGACACTTTGTGATGGGCGGTTCGCATTATGCCTACACCGAGGCCCTCTCGGACGCGCAGTCGGAGCGCAATTTCCGTGCGGGCGGCAAGCTCTGCATGGCCGAGTGGCAAGACGGCGTCTGGAAAGAGACGGTGCTCACCGAGACCTCCGAAGGCCTCATCCGTGATGCGGACTTGGATTTCGACGGCAAGAAGATCCTCTTCTCGCTCAAGAAATCGGACCTCAAAGACGATTACCACCTGTACGAGATGGACGCCGTCACGCGGGAGATCCGCCAACTGACCGACGGCTTGGGCATCGCGGACTATGAAGGCTGCTATCTGCCGAACGGAGACATCCTCTTCAACTCCTCGCGCTGCATGCAGATCGTTGACTGCTGGTGGACCGAGGTGAGCAACCTCTACCGCTGCAATCCGGACGGCAAGAACATCTTGCGCATGACCTTTGACCAGGTGCATCTGAACTACCCCACGATCACGGATGACGGCCGCATCCTCTACACGCGCTGGGAGTATAACGACCGCTCGCAGATGTACCCGCAGCCGCTCTTCCAGATGGCGCAGGACGGCACGCAGCAGACCGCGGTCTACGGCGAGAACTCCTGGTTTCCCACCACGATTATCCACGCCCGCGGCATCCCGGGCAGCGGCAAGATCTTCGCGATCGCGACCGGCCACCACTCGCGGCAGCCGGGGAAGCTGATCCTGATCGACCCCTCCAAGGGACGGCAGGAGGCCGAAGGCGTCACGCTCGTCGCGCCGGTGCGCGAGACCAAGTCGGTGATCATCGACGACTACGGGCAAGACGGCAACCTCTTCGCGTACCCGTACCCGATCGATGAGAACAGCACGCTCGTGATGTACAGCCCGGACGGGTGGCAGCGGATCAACGGCCAACGGCAAGAGGAGCGCATGACCGGCTTCGGCATCTACTGGATGGACGTGAACGGGCGGCGCGAGCTGCTGGTGTCGCGCAAAGGGCTCTCCTGCGGGCGGCCCGTGCCGCTGCGTGCGCGTCCGCGCCCGGCGGTGAAGCCCAGCATGGTGAACCTCAAAAAGCCGGTCGGCACCTTCTACGTGCAGGACGTGTATGCGGGCGAGGCGATGGCGGGCGTGCCGCGCGGCACGGTCAAGACGCTGCGCGTGATCGGCCTCGACTTCCGCATCGCCGGCATCGGCAACAACGGCAACGGCGGGCCGGGGGGCGGCGCGATGATCTCGACCCCGGTGGCCATCGGCAATGGCGTATGGGATCCGAAAATTCTCATCGGTGACGCGCCGGTGCATGAGGACGGCTCGGTGTTCTTCACAGCGGAAGCCCGCGGCCCGGTCTACTTCATGCTGCTGGACGAGAAGGGGCGGATGGTGCAGACCATGCGGAGCTGGACCACGCTGCAGCCCGGCGAGAACGCCTCGTGTGTCGGCTGCCACGAGTCCAAGAACAGCGTGCCGCTCGCCACCGCGCGGCCGACCCGCGCGCTGGCCGCAGGCGCGCTGCCGCTCGCGCCGATCAACGGGCCGCGCCGCGGCTTCAGTTTCCTCAAAGAGGTGCAGCCCGTGCTGGACGCGCACTGCGTGAAGTGTCATGACGGGAAAGACGACAAGAAGCCCGACCTCACTTCGACGGCTGTGATCGACCCCGGCGCGAAACGCCGCTGGACGCGCTCGTACCTCTCCTTGACGCATGCCCGGCCCGACGACAAAGAGGCGAAGTCGGGTTGGCGCGGCGAGCCCACGCACGAGGTGGTGAACTGGGTCTCCTCCGCTTCGGCGCCGCCCATACAGAAACCGTATTCGGCCGGCTCGAACACCAGTCGGCTGTTCAAGGCGATGCTGGACAAAGGGCACTGCAAGACGCTCACGCCCGAGGCGGCCGCGCGGCTCGCGATGTGGATCGATCTGGGCGTGCCCTTCTGCGGCGACTACACCGAGGCGAACACGTGGAGCGAGAAGGAGCTGGAGAAGTACGAGAAGTACAAGGCCAAGCGCGACCGCGCCAACGCCGAGGATCAAGCCACGCTCGCAACCCTTGCGGGCGAAACAAAGTAAGGCGCAACCCTGTTCGGAGAGTGAGAGGACCAAGCCATGCGATACATCTTGGCGCACGATCTCGGCACCAGCGGCAACAAGGCCACGCTTTATTCTGAAGAGGGCGCTCAGGTGGCCAGCGCCACGGTCGCGTATCCCACGCGTTACTTCAACGGCTCGTGGGCCGAGCAGTCCCCCGAGGAGTGGTGGCGTGCGGTCTGCGACTCGACCCGCGCGCTGCTGGCGCAGGCGTCGGTCGCGCCCGCCGAGATCGCGGTTGTCGCGCTGAGCGGACAGATGATGGGCTGCACGCCGGTGGACAAGGAAGGACGCGCCCTGCGGCCTTCGATCCTCTATTGCGACCAGCGCGCCACGCGCGAGACGGCGGCGCTGCTCGAGAAGATTTCCATGCGCGATTTCTACGGCATCTGCGGTCACCGCGCCAGCGCCTCTTACACGCTGGAGAAGCTCATGTGGCTGCGCGGGAATGAACCCGAAGTGCTCCGGCAGACCCACAAGACCCTGTGCGCGAAAGACTACATCAACTGCCGCCTGACGGGCGTCATGGCGACCGACTACTCCGACGCCTCCGGCACCAACGCCTTTGACCTGAACCGCTTTGCCTGGTCGGAAAAACTGCTCGGCCTCGCGGGAATCGACGGCTCGCTTTTCCCCGATGCGGTGGATTCCACCACGATCATCGGCGGCGTCACCGCCGAAGCGGCCCGCGCGACCGGACTCGCCGCAGGCACGCCCGTGGCGGCGGGCGGCGGCGACGGCAGCGCGGCGGGCGTGGGCGTGGGGTGCGTGCGCCCGGGTTCGGCGTACAACTGTCTCGGCTCGTCGAGCTGGATCGGGCTGACGGTCGAGAAGCCGATCGTCGATGCTGAGATGCGCACCATGAACTGGGCCCACTGCGTGCCGGGTTATCTGCATCCCTCCGGCACGATGCAGACCGCAGGGTCGAGTTTCAAATGGCTGGCGGAGCAGCTCTGCGGGGCGGAGAGCGAGGCGGCGAAAACGCTGGGGCAGTCGGCATACGAGCTGATCGACGAAGCCATCGCCGCTGTGCCACCGGGCGCGAACGGCCTGCTCTTTCTGCCCTACATGCTCGGCGAGCGCACGCCGTGGTGGAACCCGGACGCCCGCGGCGCGTTCATCGGGCTGCAGCTCGCCTCCACGCGGGCGGACATGATGCGTGCGGTGATGGAGGGCGTCGCGATGAACCTCGGGCTGATCACCGACATCTTCCGCGCGCAGGTGCCGATCGACGCGCTGACGGTGATCGGCGGCGGCGCGCGCAGCGGAGTGTGGCGGCAGATCTTGGCCGACGCATGCGGCTGTCCGGTGCAGACGCTGACCTCACGCGCCGAGGCGACCTCCATGGGCGCGGCGATTGTCGGCGGCGTGGCGTGCGGGCTCTTCAGGGATTTCGATGTGGTGAGCCGCTTCGTGACCGTGGACCAGAGCGTCGCGCCGTGCGCGGAGAGCGTCGCGCTCTACCGCCGCCGCCGCGCCTTGATGGAGCGCGCGTATCACGGGCTGGTGGAAGTTTATGCCGAATTGGCAAAGGGGTAAAAAGGGTAGGGACGCCTCCCCGAGGCGTCCGCAAGGCGCGCTCAGAGAGCCCGCGCTGCCGGATCGTGAAAGGAAACGTTTATGCGAGCAGTCATCGTGAAGAAACCCGGCGAACTCGTGGTCACCGACATTGCCCGTTTGACGCCCGGGCCGTATCAGGCGCTGGTCAAGACCGAGGTCGCGGCGCTCTGCAACGCGACCGACGCCAAAGTGATTGAGGGGCACTTCCCGGGGGTGGACAACTATCCGCTCGTGCTTGGGCATGAGAACGCGGGGATCGTCTGTGAGATCGGCCCGAAGGTGCGCGCGTTCGCCGTCGGCGACCGCGTGATCAGCGCGCTGGTTTTCAAATTCGCCGAGCCGGAGTTGGCGTCCGGCTGGGGCGGTTTCTGCGAATACACGTTGGTTAACGACCATGACGCGATGGTGGCCGACGGCGTGGCGGATGCCGCGCACGGCTGGTTTGAATGTTTTGAGATCCAGCGCCGCGTGGAGCCCGACATTCCGGCCGAAGAGGCGGCGCTGCTCTGCACGTGGCGCGAAGTTTACGGCGGGATCGGCGACTTCGGGCTGAAGCCGCAGGACAAGGTGCTGATTTTCGGCGGAGGCCCGGTGGGCCTGAGCTTCGTGAGGTTCTGCAAGCTGCTGGGCTTCATCTGGGTGGGGCTGGTCGATCCGCTGCGGCACAAGCGCGAACGCGCGGCGGCCTTGGGGGCGGACGCCGTTTTCTCGCCGGCGGAACTGGAGGCGGCGCAAGCCGGTCTGGCAGGCACGTTGGATGCGGCGGTCGACGCCGTGGGCAATGAAAAGATCATCAACGCCGCGCTGCCGTTGATCCGGCTCGGCGGAACGGTCGGCGTCTACGGCGTCATCGCCGCAAAGACCGTGACGCTCGAGAAAGCGCGCGGACCCTACAACTTCAACTTGATCGTGCATCAGTGGCCGACGCGTCGGCGCGAGCGCGAGGCGATGGAGCCGCTGTGCCAATGGATCCGCGAAGGGAAGCTTGCGGCGTCGCAATTCGTCACCCACACCTATCCCGTCGAAGAGATCGCGAAGGCGGTCGAGGCGGTGCGTTCGGGCGAGGTCGTCAAGTGCCTGTTGCGGTTTTAGTGGGGGCGAATACACATTCGCCCATTCGTAGTGAAGGAGCATGAACAGAATGGATCAGGCTGACACGTTGACGCCGGAGCAATTGGCGTCTATGATTGACCACACTTTTCTCAAACCGTTCGGCACGGCTGCCGACATCGAGAAGTTGTGCGACGAGGCGTTGCGCTACCGTTTCGCGATGGTGGCCATCAACCCCGCCGAAACGGAGCGCTGCGTCGCTTTGTTGAAAGGCTCCGGCGTGCGCGCGGGCGCGGCCATCGGCTTTCCTTTGGGCCAGTCCACAGCGGAAACCAAGGCGTTCGAGACGCGCGACGCGATCGCCAAAGGCGCGGGCGAGATCGACATGGTGATCAACATCCGCGCGCTGCAGTCGGGAGAGGACGCGAGGGTTTTGGCGGAGATCGCCGACATGGCGGCGGCGTGCCGGCCGCACGGGGTGATCTGTAAGGTGATTCTGGAAACGTGTTACCTGAGCGACGACGAAAAGCGCCGCGTCTGCCGCATGGCGTGCGAGGCCGGTGTCGATTTCGTCAAGACCTCGACCGGTCTCGGCACGGGCGGAGCGACGGTCGCGGACATCGCGCTGATGCGTGCGGCCGTGGGCCCCAAGATGGGGGTCAAGGCCTCGGGTGGCGTCCGGACGCTGGAGGACGCGCTGGCGCTGATCCGCGCGGGTGCCACGCGGATCGGCACGAGCAGCGGCGTGGCGTTGGTGGAGGCGCTGAGGGCAAAGAGGCGGCACGCGTCATGAATGCATTATGGCAGTGATTCTCACAGTCGAGCGGAAGACAGCGAAGGCGCGGATATTTCTGGCCTTGGTTTACGCCGTACTTTCGCTCGGCGGAATCACGATGGTGTGGCCGTTTCTCGTGATGCTGGCGGCGTCGCTGACGGGGCCTTACGACTACTACCGTTTTTCGCCGCTTGTGCGCGCGCTGTGGGATCGGCCCGACCGCTTCATGCGTTACGTGGCGACCTGCTATCCGCGCTTTCCTTCGGAGGTCTACCCCGATGCGCCGCCGCACTGGGGGAGCTGGATCATTGTGTCGCGCGACCGCTCAGGTGGACATGCGTTCGCCGAGGCTCAGCTGAAGGGTCTCGATGATCCGCAGACCGCGGCGCGGTGGCGGCAGATGGCGGCGGACTACGCGGCCTTCAACCTCGACTACGACATCCGCAACAGCGTCTGCACGTTCGACACGCGGGACGTGGCCGGGTTTGTGCGGGAGCGCTTCGAGGAGAAGGTCCAAAGCGCTGATCCGCAGGCCTTCGCGAGGCTGTCGCCCGCGGCGCGGCGCGAGGCCGCGCTGGACGCGCTCAACCGCGAGTGGCTGATCCGCTACAGCTCCTTTTTCGGCATCCGCATGATCGCCCAGCAGCGTGCGCCGTTGCAGCACGCGGGGTGGGACTATCCGGTTGACGATCCCAAGATGGACCTCTATCAGGAGTTCAAGCGCGCGTACCGCGAATTGGCCTTCACGCCCGGGTGCCAACAAGAGTCCCTCTGGAGGGCGAGCGTCCCCGCGAGCCGCAGCGGCGAGGTGTGGGAGCGGTTCAAGGAATACGCGGGGCGCGAGTGTCCGATGACGCGTACGGTGCCGTACGAGTCGCGGCCGCTGTGGCTCAGCTACCTCAAGCGTTCGGACGTTCAGGTGCGGCTCGGCTACTCCGAGGGGCACACCTTAACGCCGGACGATTACGCGCGGCTCGCGGGTACGGCGTGCGGGTCGTTCGAGCGCTTGCCTTTTCCGCTGCCGCCGTCCGCTCCCGCAGTGTTGCGGCAAGAGTGGGAAAGGTTTGTGCGCGAGGCGTATCCGCGGCGGCTCTTGCGCATCCGCGTGACGCCCGAACTCGAACGCGCCTATCAGGCGCATGTGAGGAACACCTGCAAGAGCGTGCAGGCCTACGGCCGGTTGACCGGGCGCAGCATCGCCGACTTCGGCGAGATCCGGTTGCCGGAATATGAGAACAGCACGCTTTGGCGCAACTTCGTGCCGTCGGTGCCGCTTGAGAATGTGACCCTCCAAAGCGCGGAGCAGGCGTGGCAAAGTTTTCTGCTGGCGAAGTATGGTTCGGCAGAGGGAGTCAACCGCGCATACGGTTGGGCGCTCGCGGGCGTCGGCGAGGCGCGTTTCCCGATCCGCGAGACGATGGCGGTGACCTTCGCGCGGCGCGGCTGGCGCGACTTTCTGTCGGGCATGGCAGCCAACTACCGCATGGTGGGCGAGTTTCTCTTTCTGCGGGGCCAGGCGTTTGGCAACACGGTGCTGCTGGTGGTTCTCTCGATTCTGGCGACGCTGACGGTGAATCCGTTGGCGGCCTATGCGCTTTCGCGTTTCGGCATGCGGTCGTCAGAGAAGCTCCTGCTTTTTCTGTTGGCGACCATGGCGTTTCCGGCTGCGGTGACCGCCATTCCCGGGTTCTTGCTGATCCGCGACTTGGGGCTGCTCAACACCTTCGCGGCGTTGGTGCTGCCGACCTTGGCGAGCGGCATGTCGATCTTTATTCTCAAGGGGTTCTTCGACGGGTTGCCCCGCGAACTGTACGAGGCGGCGACGGTTGACGGAGCGAAGGAGTGGCAGATCTTCCTGAAGATCACGCTGCCGATGACCACGCCGATTCTGGCGGTCAATGCGTTGAATGCGTTTGTCAGCGCGTACAACAGTTGGGAGTGGGCGCTGTTGGTCTGCCAGAAGCAGAGTCACTGGACGCTGGCGGTGTGGATGTATCAGATGAGCCAGCAGTTAAGTGACCAGCCTTGGGCGGTGATGGCGGGTTTCGTGGTCGTGTCGATTCCGACTGCGATTGTTTTCATCGCGTGCCAGAAGATCATCCTTCGCGGCATTGTATTGCCGAGCATGAAATGATTCTTCAAACGTGAACGACCAGGAGGCCCCCGATGACGGACACATCCTTTATCCTCGCTCTCGACCAAGGCACAACCAGTTCGCGTGCGGTTCTCTTCGATGAGGAACTTCAAGTCCGTGCCATCGCGCAACAGGAGTTTCCCCAGATCTATCCCCGCTCCGGGTGGGTTGAACATGATCCCGAGGTCCTTTGGCTCTCGCAGCGGGCGGTGATGAACGAGGTGCTGAAAGGTGCCGGAGGTTCGCCCGCCGCCGTGTCCGCACTCGCCGTGGCCAACCAGCGCGAGACGGTCGTGGTCTGGAACCGCCACACCGGCCGGCCGATCCACAACGCGATCGTCTGGCAGTGCCGCCGCACAGCCGATCTCTGCGTGGAGCTGAAGCAGAAAGGACGCGAAGCGGTTGTCCGTGAAAAGACAGGCCTTGTCCTCGACGCCTATTTCTCAGCCACGAAAATCAAGTGGATCCTCGATCATGTCAAAGGCGCCCGCGAGGCGGCGCGGCGCGGAGAACTGCTTTGCGGCACGATCGACACGTGGCTGATCTGGAAGCTCTCCGGCGGCACCGCGCATGTCACCGATATGACCAACGCCTCGCGGACCCTGCTCTTTAACATCCACACGTTGCGCTGGGACGAAGACCTGCTTGCGCTGTTTGACATCCCCCCCGCGCTGTTGCCGACCGTCGTGCCCTCGTCAGGCGTCGCCGCCACCTGCCACTTGCCCGAATTCGGCGCGTGTGAGCCGCCCGTCGCGGGCGTGGCCGGCGATCAGCAGGCCGCGCTGTTCGGTCAAGGGTGCTTCGAGCCCGGACAAGTGAAGAGCACCTACGGCACCGGCTGTTTCCTGCTGCTGAATACGGGCGCCGACGCCATTCGCTCCAAGCAGGGGCTCCTGACCACGCTGAACGCGCAGACACTCCCAGCCTCGCCGTCCTACGCGCTTGAAGGCAGCGTGTTCATGGGCGGTGCGGTGATGCAGTGGCTGCGCGACGAAGTGCAGATCCTCTCGCGCTCGGCAGATGCGGGCACCATCGCCGCGTCGATTCCCGACACCGGCGGCGTCTATCTGGTACCCGCCTTTGTGGGATTAGGGGCGCCTCACTGGGACATGTATGCGCGCGGCACGCTGGTCGGCATGACGCGCGGCACGGGCCGCCGACAGATCGTGCGTGCCGCTGAAGAGGCCATCGCGTATCAGAGCTGCGATGTCATGACGGCTATGCAGGCGGACTACGGTCATCCCATCTCGCTGCTGCGCGTGGACGGCGGCGCGTCGGCCGACAACTTTCTTATGCAGTTTCAGGCCGACATGCTCGGCTGCCGCATCGAGCGCCCCGCCTGTATGGAGTCAACCGCCTTGGGTGCCGCGTCGCTGGCCGCGCTGGCGCTCGGGTGGCATACGCAGGGAAGTCTCGCCGCCCGTCCGTCGGAAAAAAGTTTCATTCCTTCGATGCGCGAAGATCAGCGCCAGCGCTTGCTCGCCGGCTGGCGCAAAGCGGTGTCCCGCGCCACGCATTGGGAGGAGGGCGGCGCGGATGGCTCCGCCAACGTTCATTAAAGGAACAGCAACACCGTCCACTTTGTGCGGTGGGTGAATTACAAAAGAAGGACGACCGAGCCCCGTACCGCGACGACCACCGCGCCGCTTCCGTGCAGCAGGCCGGGGTAGTCCGCCGACGTGTAGGTTCCGCCGCGCAGCGCGACGCCGTTGACCCGGAACTCCTTGGTGGTTACGGTGTAGGTTTCCGTGAAGAGACGCGGCGTGGTTCCCTCGACACTCAGCGAGTTGACCAGGACATCGCGCGTCAGGCGCACGGAAGCGTAGTCGCGCAGCACCCAGGAGGTTCCGGCGAACGAGGCGTCCGTCTGCTCCTTGGGGGGCAGGTGGGTACACATCGCGCGGCTCGGGGTGTTGGTGGAGTCGGAGAACCGGGCGTTGTCGACGATGACCCGGGCGGTGGCGGCAGAGTCCGCCGCGGTCTGCAGGGTGATCGTGCCGGCCGCGCTGCCCGGGACGCCCGCGTTGCCGTACGCGGTCATGGAGCCGGTGAAGTCGGCGAACGAGGCGCCGACATCCGTCAGCTTCACGCGGATGCGCCCGCCCGAGCCTGAGCCGTAGTTGGCGTCGAGGCCGCCGTCGACACCGATCATGCCGTTGCCGAGAAGCCTGCCGGTGGTGAGGTTGATGGTGCCGCCCGTGGAGGCGCTGCGGCCCGTGCCTGTGTAGCCGAACCCCTTTGACAGGAGGCTGCCGTTCAGCGTGGTGGTGCCGGAGACGTTCAGGACGACAAGTCCGCCGCCGGCGAAGAACGCGTTGTCGCCACGGCCGGAGGAGCCGTAGCTCAGGGGGTTGAGGATGCTGCCGTAGGTGACAGCGTTGGTAGAGCCCTCGCCTCCGAAGGAGGACCCCGTTCCCGCGTCACCCGCGGAAGGGAGGTAGCCCGGACCCGCGAGGTAGTAGCCGCGGGCGCCGCCGTTGACCTGGTTCACGCCGCCATTGCCGGCGTTGATCTGCGCTCCGGCGCCAACCGTGAGGTTGCCTTGGACCGACACCGCCACGGCGGCGGAGGGGGTCGTGGAGGGGCCGTCGTGGATCCAGTAGCCGCCGTTGAGGACGCAGTCGCCCGTGATGGTCAGCGGCTCTTCGGGCGTCGTGTGGAACAGCACCCGGTAGTCCGCAGTGGGGAATGGATAAGCCTGGAGCCAGCCCGCGACGACGTTGGTCGTGCCGGGGCTCCAGGACAACTGGTTCCGGGCGAATTCTGGCGAGAACACGATGATGTGCGATGCGGCGGGGACGACGCCCAGCGACCAGTTTGCCGGATCGGCGGAGTCCTGCGAGACGGAGCCGATGAACGCGTTGGTGGGATACGAAGGCAACACGGCGTCTAACAGCGTCACCGTCACGCTGGCGTTCGTCGTCGCGAGGTAGTTCGGTGAAGTCTGGAGTGTGACCACGACGGTGCGCTCCGTGCCGGTGGCCCAGTCCGCGATCGGGGTCAGCGAGACGGTCACCGAATCCGCGTTGGCGGGGATATTGGCGGGGCTCGCCGTTGAAAGCGTGTAATGCGTGCCCGGCGTGGCCGTGCCGCCCACCGTGAAGGGGACGCTCAGCTCCACCGCGGAGCAGTTGTTTGCGGCGGGCCGCGAGATGACGATGGCGGCGGGCGTGGCGCTGTTTTCCGGAATGCTTCTGGGGGCAAGGACGCCCACGGGCGCGGTCATGACGAAGGCGGGGGACGGTGCCGCGAACGCGGCGCCGCTTCCGTTCGTCGCGGCTACGCGGTAAAAATAGACGGTATCCGGATTGAGGGGCGGCGTGTTGGTGTAGGCCTTCGCGCTCTGGGCCGCGCCCAGGAACACAGGATTCTCCCAGGCGGCGAAGTTGAGCAGGCCGTTGACCGTGCCGTAGCAGGCGAAGACGTCGGCAACGGGAGAGCCGGGATCATTGATCGTGGCGGTGATGACGACGGACGTGGCGGTGAGCCCGCTGGCGGCGCACGCGTTATCGACGAACGTCGCCTGACCCGCTTCGGCTTGCTTCAGGGAGATATCGACGCTGTTCCCCATTCCGGGCACGGAGCTTTCCGCGACAGTGAAGAGCAGCGCCAGGTTAGCCTCGGAAACCACGGCGCCGTCCAGGCGGATTTTCGGGTTGGCTCCGCTGAAATATTTCGAGTAGGCGGTGGCCGGGGTACAGTTCGTGAACGTGATCATGCCCGTGGAGGGCTCGGCGAAATTCACGAAGGTCCCGTTCTGGTAGAACCCGTCCCATGAGTCGCCGGTGACGATGATATGACCGCCCGTGAGCGTCAGGATCGCCGTTCCGGATTGGGCGGCGATCATCCGCGCGCGGATCATGCCCTTCGTGAACGTGACGGGCGTGCTGTACTGGAGTTCGCCGCCGACCACGAGGTCTCCCCCTGCGAACACGCTGCGGTCGGAAACCGTGAAGTTGCCCGTTGCGTACGTGGTGCCGCCGACAAAGCGGAGGGACGCGCCGCCTGTCGTGTAGTTGACGTTCGCGCGGGCGCGGAAGACGCCGGAGGTCACGATGATCGAGCCGCCCAGTTGGAGTTGCCCCGCCGTGCCGGTGTCGAACTCGCCGCCGTCGACGACGACGGTTCCGGCAAGCTGCATCCACGAGATGTTGCCCGTCTGGAAGAACTTCCCGCCGGGTCCGATGGTCAGCGAGCCGCCGCTCGCGATGGAGAGATCGCCACCGGCCACGTATTCCACCTCGCCATTGCTGATGAAGATGGTGTCGGTGTTGTTGGGGACCCCGTCCGGATCCCAGTGGGTGGCGGTCTGCCACGTGCCGTTTCCGACTTCCCACGTTTTGGTTCCGGCATGGAGCGCGGCGCTTGCCAGCAATGCAAGCGACAGGATCAACGTTGCTTTTGTACGCATCTGATTAACCTCCGATAATTACACCCTCACAAATCCGGAGCGCCCCGCCCGCGCGGATGGCATACCCGCCCGTTTTCTCGGGCAACAGGCGCAACAGGGTCTTGAGTTCATCCCAGTCGTCGCCCTCGCCATGCACGTCGCAATAGATCGGCGCAAAGCCCAAACAGTCGAACAAGATGCCGGGATCAGCATCTTCTGCCCCATCTGCCCAGCGCACCCAGCCGCGTGCCAGCATGATGCTTCCTGCGGAGAGTCCCATGAACGGGACACCCTTGGCGAACAGCGCGTGCAGACGCTCGATCATCCCCTCTTGAGCGCGGAGGCCATCCATCCCTTCGGCCACGTCTCCGCCGCTGACGAACACCGCGTCGGCCCGCGAGAGCACGCGCCGCGCTGCGGCAAGGTCCGCGTCGGCGCTGCACAGCGGGGCCAGTTCCACATCGCCCGCACCGCACAGCAGCAGGCGTGTCCGCATGGCCTCGAAAAATGCGCGGTCATCGCCGCTGGCTGTTCCGATGTAGGCCACACGGGGACGCGGTTTGCCGACCTCCCTGAAGAATGCCTGCATGGCCGGATCGGGCTTCCCGCCGCGCGCATACGGATTGCCGGCCAACAGATAAACGACACCGCTCATAGTGAACCTCCTTATCCGGCTGTTCGCCTCGCGAGGCGCACCTTGCCGGAAGGCTCATGCTCCAACATCGGGACAGAGGCTGCGGCCACAGGGAAATCGTACACCTGCCCCAACGCCTTTTCAATGTGCCTCAGTGCATCGTTTCCGGCATGCGGCGCGAGGCAGAGCCGCACGCGGAGAGCCCCCGCGGCTGACTGATCGATCTGAAATCCGCGAACGTAAGGCACCTCCGCCAAGACCGCGTCGACGTCGGCCACCGTCATCCGCCGGCCGGCCCGCGTCACGGTCATGTCGGACGCGCGACCTGCGATCCGCTCCAGCGTGAGCCCCCCGCGGCGCCCACACGGGCAAGGCTGCCCCGAGGTCCGCTCAGCGAAATCACCCACGTCAAAGCGCACGAAGCGCTGAACGGGATGCCCGAACGGCGTCACCAGCAGACGCCCAAGCACAGCGCCCGACGGACGGGTTTCGAGCGGAACAAAATCCACATGGCAAGAGGCCGTGTTCTGATGCATCCGCCCATGTTCGCACTCCATGAACACGTAGCCGGTCTCGGTCGATCCGTGGGAGCTGATGAGCGGCGCCGTGAACACCTGCCGGATCACGTTGAGGAACGCCTGAGCGGGAAACGAGTAGGTGAGTGTGATGGCCTCGGGCTGATACACCGGCAACGCGTGATCGAGCGCGAACGCGGCCAGCCCTGCCAGATAAAAGGGATCGGCTTCCAGCACAGCCGGACGGAACGCGGCCAGTTCGCCGAGCATCCTGCGCAGGTCGTCGGCTTCCCAGTTTCCGGGGTTGATCGTCTGATTCAGAAACAGCAGCCGCCCCAGCGTGCGCTCCGCCACGGGCAGCGTTTCGCCGGCGCGATAAGGGCCGACGCACTTGGGCGACGCCAAGACCGCCTCGCGGTGGGTGCCGTCCGCGATGCGCTGGAGGTGTGCGTTCAGCGCCCAACTGGCCCGCTCGGATTGGTTCCACCACGCCTGTGCCCAGAAGAGCGTCACTTGATCTTCCGTCGAGCCGCTGGTCGAGACATAGGAGACGTGTCCGCTCTTGAGCTCCGCTTCGAAATCGACTCCTTCAGGGACGAAGCCCTCGGGAAAATGGGCGCGGAGGTCGGCCTTGGTCAGCGCAGGCAATACCGAATAGCGGCACGCCACCGAGGCCGTCCGCCCGGGATCAGCCGTACGCCACGCAGCATAGAAAGGGGTCGCGTCGAGCGCTAGCTCCAGCGCTTCGGCACACCGTGCCCAATATGCTGCCGTTTCTTGCATGAACGCATGGTAGCAGTCTGAAGCAGAAGTTACAACCGTTCCGCTACGCATGCAGCGGTTCCAAATCAAAGGGGTCGGGATGCTGGGAAGCGCGAGGGGGGCGGCGGAGCGGCATAAACGGCAAAGCGTGGCCATCCGGCCGGGTGCCGGCAGGTGTCGTTTTGTCGTTGGAGGCAGGCGGGTTCGTTCGGGAGGACCTGCTGCGCGTCCTCTCAGGCTGAGGAGAAGCGCAGTTGCCCGAAG
>JANYBJ010000006.1 GCA_025360845.1 bacterium | reverse complement strand
CAAAAGACCCAGCAATTCTAAATTTGGCTTAGGCCGCCCTGAAAGAATGCCCTAACGGGCACACTACAAACGGATTTCCCTAAGCTTTCTTGCGTTCGTAGTGGCGCCGTGAGGCGCTTCCTTGCCAAATTTAGAATTGCTGGGCTTGAACCGGGATTAGGTTGTGTGCTACCGTTCGCTTAACGCTCGGGAACGCATTGATCCGTTATTGAGGGCATATGACATATTAAGGAGGGCAACGGGAATGAAAAAGAAGCTGAACAAAGAGGCCGTCTTGGACATGGTGCGCGGGTTCCAGCCGTCCTGCGTCGTGATCGCTGCGGCGGAACTGGACGTCTTCACCATCCTCCACGCCAGACCGATGACCGCGGCGCGGCTGGCCCTCCGGGTCAAGGGGGACCTCCGGGCCGTGACCGTCTTGCTGGACGCGCTGGCAGCCCTCGGGCTATTGGATAAATCTGCCGGTGCCGGACCCGTCTACCGTGTCCCGCAGACAGTCGCCGATGTCCTCGCCGGGACCGGGTCGCAGTGCATGCTTGGCATGGTCCGCCACCTTGGCAACTGCCTCCGAAGTTGGTCGCAGTTGGCCGGCGTCGCGCTGAGCGGTAAACCCGCCAACCGCCGCCCGAGCGTCTTGGGCTCCGGAGAAGACCTGGCCTCGTTCATCCGGGCCATGCACGAGATATCAGAGCCCATGGCGATGCCGCTCGTCACCGGCCTCGGGCCGCTGAAGTTCAAGCACCTGCTGGACCTGGGCGGGGCCTCCGGAACATGGACCGTCCCCCTCCTCCGGCTCAACCCCGAGGCCTGCGCGACCATCCTCGACCGGCCCGAAGTCATACCCATGGCCAGGCGGCTGATGAGGAAGGCCGGCCTGGCGGACAGGGTGAGGCTGGTCGCGGGCGACTTCATGAGCGGCGCCCTGCCGGAGGGGGTCGACCTGGCCTGGGTGAGCGCGATCGTCCACCAGAACTCAAGGGCGCAGAACCGCAGGCTGTTCGCGAAGGTATTCGCGGCCCTTGAGCCCGGCGGAAGGATCCTGATCCGCGACATCGTCATGGACACGACCCGCACGCGCCCCGCCGGCGGCGCACTGTTCGCCGTCAACATGCTGGTCAACACTCCCGGAGGCGGGACGTTCACGTTTGCCGAGCTCCGTGAGGACCTGGCGGCCGCGGGTTTCACAAGAGTCAGGCTTCTGCGGCGGGGCGAATGGATGGACTCCGTGGTCTGCGCCGCCAAAGCCCTGGGCACGCGTCGCCACATGACCTGCGCCGGCTCACGGACGCCTTCGCCCTCGGCTGTAGTTGGGATACCGTCAAGACCCTCGGCCCCTGGGCCTTCTTCGGCTACGCCCTCGGCAACGGCGGACTCGCCAACCACACCAGCACCACCGTCAACAACGCGGCGACGACGCCGTAAAAGCACCGTTCGGCGTTGACGCGCATACGAACAGGCGGCGAGGTACTTATCCCGCCGCCCGCGCTTTTTTCCGCTACGCGCTTGCCGCAATGCCCCGCCCGGCGCTACACTGTCAGCATTATGACCGTAGCCGAATTCATCGCCAAGTGGAGACACGTCGAACTCAAGGAGCGCTCGGCCGCTCAGGAACACTTTCTTGACCTCTGCCACCTCTTGGGGCACCCGACTCCCGCAGAGGCCGATCCCACCGGAGAAACCTTCTGCTTCGAGAAGGGCATCGCCAAGCACGGCGGCGGCGAAGGTTTCGCGGACGTGTGGAAAAAGGGCTTTTTCGGCTGGGAGTACAAGGGCAGACACAAGGATCTCAACGCGGCCTACAACCAGCTCCTCCTCTACCGCGACTCTCTGGCCAACCCGCCCCTGCTTGTGCTTTGCGACCTCGACCGCATCATCGTCCACACCAATTTCACCAACACGGTTTCCTCGCGGCACGAGATCGCCCTGGCCCAACTCGGAGAGCCGCGCAACATCGAGATCCTGCGGGCCGTCTTTCTCGACCCCGAGAAGCTGCGCCCCGGCCAGACCAGCGAGTCGGTCACCCAAATCGCGGCCCAGCAGTTCGCGGGCATCGCCGAATCCATGCGCAACCGAGGCCTCGACTCAGCAGCCGTGGCGCACTTCCTCGACCGCGTGGTCTTCTGCCTTTTCGCCGAGGATATCGGCCTGTTGCCCACGCACCTTTTCACGCGCATCGCCGACAGCGCCGCCGCCGAACCTGCGCGTTTCGCCACCCTCATCGGCCAACTGTTCACCGCCATGTCCAAGGGCGGCGACTTCGGACTCGAAAAGATCCGCCATTTCAACGGCAGCCTCTTCGACGGCGCTTCTGTTCCCGACCTGACCGTACAGGAGGCCGCGAAGATTGTGGGCACCGCGCGGCTTGACTGGAGCGCGGTCGACCCCTCCATCTTCGGCACGCTATTTGAACGCGGGCTCGACCCCGCCAAGCGCTCCCAGCTCGGAGCCCACTTCACCGGCAAAGAGGACATCCGGATTCTGGTCGACGCCGTAGTCATGACGCCCCTGCGCCGGGAGTGGGACGAGACCCGCCAGACGGTCATCAATCTGATGGCTACCGGCAAGAAAAGTGGCATGGGCGTCCCGCCCATGTCCCCTCAACATGGGCGAGACGCCCATGCCACACTCACGCCCGCACAAGACCGCAAGGCCCGCATGGAGTCTGAAAGCATCCTGCACCAGTTTCTTGACCGGCTGCGCGGCGTCAGGGTGCTCGACCCCGCCTGCGGCTCCGGCAACTTCCTTTACGTCGCGCTGGCCCGGCTCAAGGATCTTGAGAAAGAGGCCGCCGTCATCTTCCCCAGCGAGAACGGCCTGAACACCTTCCTCCCCGGCGTCGGGCCGTGGCAGCTCCACGGCATCGAGATCAACGCCTACGCCCATGACCTTGCGCAGATGACCGTCTGGATCGGCTGGCTGCAATGGATCCACGCCAACGGCTTCGGCTTTCCCGCCGACCCCGTGTTGCGCTCGCTCTCCGACAACATCCGCCACATGGATTCCATCGTCAGCGAGACCGGCGAACCCGAATGGCCCGCCGTGGACTTCATCGTCGGCAACCCGCCGTTCCTCGGCGACAAGCTCATGCGCCGCGAGTTGGGCGACGCCTACGTTGACCGGGTGCGGGCGCTCTACGACGGTCGTATTCCCGGCCAGTCCGACCTCTGCTGCTACTGGTTTGAGAAGGCCCGCACCCACATCGCCGAGGGCAAGTGCCGCCGCGCTGGCCTGCTCGCCACGCAAGGCATACGCGGCGGTGCGAACCGCGAAGTCCTGAAACGGATCAAAGACAGCGGCGGCATCTTCTGGGCGGAGAGCGACCGCGATTGGTTTCTCGATGGTGCCAATGTCCATGTCAGCATAGTCGGGTTTGATGACGGGACAGAGACAACGCGCATGCTCGACGGCAAAGCCGTCGCCACCATAAATGCCGATCTCTCTTCAGCGGCCGACACAACACAAGCGGCTAGACTGCCTGCAAATGCATCCATCGGTTTTTTGGGCAGTTGCAAGGGCGGGCCGTTCGATGTCTCCGACTTCGAGGCCCTCGAAATGCTCGCCTGCAACGGTAATCCCCACATGCGGCCCAACAGTGATGTGATACGGCCTGTCGCGAACAGCGAAGATCTCTTGAAGACCAGGAAGATTCGATGGATTGTCGATTCGGCTAATCTCACGAGTGAGGAACTGTGCCTTTACGAAAGACCTGGCGGCATCGTAACCACGCGTGTCAAACCGTTGCGGGACACTAACCGAGACAAATGGCTCCATGATAATTGGTGGCGCCCTCAGCGGATGCGGCCGGAAATGCGGGCTGCCATTGCGGGGCTGCCCCGTTTCATCATCACACCCACAACGGCGAAGCACAGAATTTTCATATGGCTGGAGAACCCGGTTCTGCCCGACCATCAGCTCATCGTCTTCGCGCATTCGGACGATTGTTTCTTCGGCCTATTGCATTCTCGCCTGCACGAAGTCTGGTCGCTTGCACAGGGCACACAGTTACGCGAAAAGGAATCCGGTTTTCGTTACACGCCGACAACCTGCTTCGAGACCTTCCCGCTTCCTGTCCTGACGGAAGGACAATCACAGGCGATCGCCGCCGACGCGAAGGAATTGAACGCCCTGCGCGAAAACTGGCTGAACCCGCCGGAATGGACACGCACGGATGTCATGGAGTTTTCCGGCACGGTCGGCGGCCCGTGGGACCGCCACATTGATCCCGCGACGGTGATTGACCGGGGCGCGTTCAAGGTGGGCACGGTGCGGTATCCGCGCCTTGTGGCACTCGACACCGAATGCGCAGCCCGCCTCAAGGACCGCACCCTGACCAAGCTATACAACGTGCGCCCGGCTTGGCTTGCCACCTGCCACGCGAAGCTCGACGCCGCCGTTGCGGCCGCCTACGGCTGGCCCGCCGACCTCCCCGACGACGCCATCCTCGAACGCCTGTTGGCTCTCAACCTCGAACGCTCTAAGGCTTTATGGTCATGAGGTCCGTCCGGTTTTTCAAAACTTTCTTATTGGCCGGCTTGTGCCTCATGCTGACCGCGTCTTCCGTCTGCGCTCAATTCAATCATCGCATGACCGTGGAAGAGTCCTCTTATGCTGATCCCGACGGACGCGAAATCATGGCCTACAGGAAGAAACTCGTTCGGGAAGAGAAAGGCATCGCCGACCAGCAATTCATACTCTGCGAATTTGAGATTCGAGCCCTGAAGGCCAAGAGAAATCTCGAAGCGCTGGCGCTCACGCCCGTTGATACGTTTACCCCGCAACAGCGGGAACTGACATCCAAAATGGTGGGAGAAATCAATGCGCTTGAAAACCACATTGCGGCGCTGAAGCGGTCTTTGGCCAGCGGCAATTGGCTGCTTGAAGAAACCAGGCGGCAATTGGAGTTGCGGGAAAAACGATATCCGGAATGGCTCAATTCCGCCGGATACCAGCAATGGGTCTCGGACGGCAACAGGTTCCCGAATGCTTCCCGGCGTCGCGAGCAGGATCGGAAGAGCCACGAGCATGAGGTTTCTTTCCTGGCCTGGGATGAGCGGGAAAAGCAGACCGCGGTTAAGAATCTGAGCCTGATGCAGGCGGAGTTGGAGGATATGCGGCGAAGCAGCCAGCCGCAGTCACAAATCCCACCCCTGCCGGTGGTCAGCGATTTTGACATGGGGGAACTGAAATTGTGCGAGATGCTGGAGAAGAAGGCATCCGAAAAAAACTGCGACATCGCTGAGCTCAACCTGCTTGCGGCCAAAGGGCTTCCCGGCGCAGAGAAACTTGATGTGGAAAAAACGCTGAAGACCATCGACCAGTGGGCGGCGTGGGTCAAACGAGAGACAGACCGGAGCCTCCACAAATATCGGGAAGCGCCGGGGGAGTACAGCAATTCCGAGTCGTATTTCCGAATCCTCATGATGATCTGCATCCTGCAGGAGGATTTCAAAGTCTGCTACAACAAGGATCCCAAGATGCGGGCGGGGCCGACAGAGCTCTTCTCCAATGATTTAACCTACTTCGGAAACTCGCAGGATCTTTTCATCCACGGGCTGACAGAGGGCGAGCATCAGGGGACATGCTCCTCCTTGCCGGTCTTTTACGTGGCCATCGGTTGACGGCTGGGATACCCGCTGAAACTCGTCGAGTGCAAGGGTCACCTCTTTGCGAGATGGGAAGACGCCAAGGAGCGATTCAACATCGAGGGAACGGGGCGAGGGTTGAATTGCTTCCCCGACCAAGAATACATGGAATGGCCGTGGACCATATCCAAGGATGAGCTTGAGACCGGAATGTACATGAAATCCCTGCCGCCCAAGCGGGAACTGTCCGGGTTTCTGGAGTCGCGGGCGCTCTGTCTGAAGCAGCACAAACGCGATAAGCAGTTCCTGACGGTGAAGCTCTTCGCCGACGATTTGCGCCGAAAAGAAGGCGTTGACCTTGACAAGGTTAACCGGCTTCTGCGATTATCCAACCAGAAAACTGGTATCATGGCTTTCAGCGGTACGAATCAGTTGGTCCAGACATTGACCAGTACAAACTCATGGAGGGCTACGGAAAATGAAAGAGGCAAGCCTGGGATTCCTTCGGTCTTCGCTGTTGAGCGGCTTGATTCTAAGTAGGTGCGCCCTTCCGGCTTTGTCGTATTACCATCCGGACGATGGAAGGTGGCTGTCCAGAGACCCCATTGAGGAAGAGGGCGGGGCTAACCTGTATGCCTTCGTTAATAACAATCCGATCGACAACATTGATCTGTTTGGCCTATTTGGCCCCAGTCAAGCGTACAATGGCGTGTATTACAAAGGACACGGTGATTTCGTCGGGCACGATATTTTTGCATTTAACAAGGAGGACGATTCGTGGGATTCAAACCCGTTCACCCCTTGGGGTATGCACAGGCACTTTCGAAGTCGCCATGAGATAGAACCCAACGTAGATGGTGCCATTGAAGCCTGTGACAAGGAAAAGACGGAGCGACTTCTTCACCAGTGGCAAGATACATACGTTCACTGGGACAATGGTTGGAGGTGGTGGAAGTTGGGGCATTCGTTTGCTAAGGTTCCGCCTGATCTTGATAACAGTGCATGGCGAGATGCAGAGTCTACTACTGATATATGGGTGGGAATATGGAAGAAAACGTGTTGCGAGTCCAAGACAGCAAAAGATGGCTGGATTCCCAAGAACGGCAGTGAGGGATGTTGCGACAAGAAATGAGGTTTGCGTAATATGTTGCGTCAGTTGGTCAGTCGCAGGGCAACTTGTATTTTACCGAACATAGTGGCGGTTATCCTTGTTGCTTTTTCGTTTGGTTGTGCAACGGGGCCGATTCGATATAAAACACTCGGGCGGTACAAATACGCGACCGTCGAATTCACAGAGCGTGTACATCCATTAGTAAAACCCTTGGCAGCTGTGGGCGGCGTCTTTGTTGATGGAACAATAGTTGTCGCCGATACACTAACGATCCCTTTGGTCTCTATTCCAATTGGGGTGAAAACAGCGGTTATTGGACCGTGCCCCGAGTTGCGCGATTTCAAGAACCACCCAATCAAAGAGACCTCGCTAAGTGTACTGATGTTTCCAATCTATCTGCCTTGGTCATTCTGTTTGAACCTATATTTCCAGTCGTATGAATCTACAGGTACTCCTTACTTTGATTACTTCTATCCAGGACTGTATGGTGAAGAATCATCACACTTTTCCGATACCCCTGTTAAGCATCGACAGCGGTAAAACCCGTCAGGTGCCACACGTTGCGGGAACACTCAAGATTGTGAGGTCGTGGTCATGAGTTTGCTCGCCTTCTCCCAAGGCTGAGTTCTCAGGCTTTTGATCAGCGAGGAGAGCGTCAGGCGCTGGCCGTCGTTGTCCTGTGTCGAGACGGAGCTTATCCGGCCCTGCTGCTCCTTGAGCCGCATGATCCACAGGGCGGTGATCAGGTCTTTCGCCAGTTCATCCGTGGTCATCTCGCGGGCGCTGAGCATCTTCTGCTTGTTCGCGAGCAACGAGCCCAACAGCGGCTGCCACACGGGGTCCGTGGTTCTGCAAAGTTCCGCGAGCCGGTCCCCGCCGCACCGGCGCTGGGTGAGCAGCGCGTCGACCACGGAGCGGGCGAAGGGGTGCGGGATGATGTCGGTCGGGAGGAAGCGTTCGACCAGATCCAGGATGTTCGCATCATGTTCATGCTCGATCATGCATTCACACAACAGGTATTCGGTGCGGGACGGCGGCTCGGGTGCGGGCTCGTCTAGGAGAGGGGCCTCTTGGTCATCCGTTGACTCGGGTGAGAAATCGTCTGTGAGCGGCGGGTGCTCGTCGCTGTCGTGCGGATCTGTCGGGTGCGGCGACGTGGCAATCGCAGACGGGGCTTCTTTGTAGGACGCGGCGACGGCGGCGCGGCTTCTGAGCGCTTCGCGGTGTTTCTCCAGATCGTCCTCAAGCGCGGAGTAGGGGATGTGCAGTAAGGCGGAGGCCTCCTGCAGCAGGCGCGTGCGCAACACCGCGCCGGGGCAGGCCGCGAGCATGTCGAGCACGCTGCGCGTGACGCGGTTGAGCGCGTCGATGGATTCGGGCAGCGTTTCGAGCTGCTGCAGGGATTCGACCTGGAAGGTCGTGATGGACTGCGCGTTTTCGAGGAGGTCGCGGAAAACGTCGGGCCCTTTGTCGCGGATGATGGAGTCGGGATCGTCGCCCGTGGGCAGGACCGCCACGCGGACGGGCACCTCCTCTTCGAGGAAAAGCGCGCCGGTGCGGAGCGCGGCCTTGCGGCCAGGGCTGTCGCCGTCGAACACCAGCACCACGCTGTCGGCGTGTTTCTTGAGCAGGCTGACGTGCTCCTTGGTGAAGGCCGTACCCTGGGAGGCCACGGCGGTCTCGAAGCCGGCGGAGTGGCAGCGGATCACGTCGATCTGGCCTTCGCAGATGATGGCCTCGCGGCGCGGGTGCTTGACGATCTTGGCGGCGGCCTTGTCGAGCGCGTAGAGAACGCGGCTCTTGGTGAAAATGTCGGTCTCGGGGCTGTTGACGTACTTGCCGGTATTCTTCCGGTCTTTGAGCAGGCGCGCGCTGAAGGCCACGACGCGGCCTTGGCGGTCGCAGATCGGGAACATCAGACGGCCGCGGAAACGGTCGTAGTAATCGTCGGGGCGGTCGGGCTTGTTCGGCGGCGTCAGGATGCCGGCCGCGACGAGCTGCTCGGGCGAGTAGCTGTGCTTCTTGCCCCACTGCAGGAGCGCGTCGCGCGGGTGCTCCGGCGCATAGCCGATGCCGAAACGGGCGACCACTTCGTCGGAGAGCTTGCGGCTGATCAGATAGCGGCGGGCGAGCTCGGCTTCCTTGGTCTGCTTGAGGCAGCGCTGGTAGAAGGCGGCCAGCTCCGCGTGGATGGCATAGAGCAGGCTGCGGTTCTGGGCGTTGGGGTCGACCTCCTGCGTGATGACCACGCCCACGCGTTCGGCGAGGGTGCGTACGGCGTCCATGAAGGAGAGCCCGTCCTGCTTCATGAGGAAGGTGAAGATGTCGCCGCTCTCGCCGCAGCCGAAGCAGTGGTAGAACTGCTTGACCGGGTTCACGTTGAACGAAGGGGTCTTCTCATTGTGGAAGGGGCAGCATCCTTTGAAGGTCCCGCCCGCCTTCTTGAGCGTCATGCGGGCGCCGATGAGTTCGACGATGTCGACCCGCGCGCGGATTTCCTCAAGGACGTGATCTGTGACTTTCGTTGACATGGATGGCGCAGGTATTAAACCACAAAACCGGGCGGTTGGGAATGTGGGTCTCAAAAGAGATCAACTGCGGGCCTTCGCAAATGTTCTTCGTTCATCGTCCGGCCTAACCGTAAGCTTGTCAAAGACTAACTTTATACACGCTTGGCTATCATGCTGAGCTAACGCGAGAACAGCATACTCTAGCCCCATTGGCAGTACATGCCGTTGTCTTTCGACAAGGGCAGACAAGGTGAAAGCGATCAAGCGGAAGGAGACATGGGTATGGAGTCGAACAAGGTGATCAGTTCTCGCCCGAGCGAGAAAAGTACAGGTGCGCTTAAGAAACGTTCTTGGACAGGGAGGGTGCGGACCTGCCTGCGCATGTGGGCCGCAGCCGCGATTGCATTGAGCGCGACGCTAACGGGTGCCGCTCCCGCACCTTTCGGTTACTGGAATTTCGATAATGCGGCCAACCGCGAACAGTTGGTCAGCGGTTCCGGCACGATAGCGAAGAACGGCACGGTCGCCTACGTGCAGGGACCAAACGGCACCAGTGACGGCGCGGCCCAGCTCAGCGGCGCCACCGGCTGGTACACCTGCACCCACGGGATGTCGGCCAATGGCGGCAGCAGCGCCTACGTGCGCAACTACACGATGATGTGGGACGTGAAGTACCCCAACGCAAGCACATGGAAGTGCCTGCTGCAGACCAATGCTGGCAACAGCAACGATGGCGATCTGTTTATACGAAACAATACGACGGGAAACATCGGTGCTGCGGCACAATTGGGCGGCTATTCCTCGAACGCGACCGCTCCCAATACATGGTATCGCATTGTGATGACCTGCAATACGACGCTGGCTTCCGGCGACGTGAAAGTCTATGTCAATGGTGCCCTCTGGTACACCAGCACCAAGACCACCATCACAAGTGACGGGACCTATGCGCTCGATCCGGCGTTCCTGATTTCAAAAGACGACAATGGCGAGGACGACACAATGGTGTTGAGCGCCTTCGCGGTGTGGAACTCGACGCTGAGCGCGGCCGATGTGACCTCCCTCGGCACGGTCGCCAACGAACTGGTGCCGAAAAGCAATCAAACCGTAACCTTCAGTCCAGTCGCCGACAAGACCTATGGCGACGCGCCGTTCGATGTGAGCGCCTCGGCCAGTTCCGGTCTCGGAATCACGTACAGCGTGGTCTCAGGGCCCGCTTCAGTCAGCGGCAGCACCGTCACGATCACCGGCGCGGGCGCGGTGACGCTCCAAGCCTGGCAGGCGGGTAATGCGACCTACAACGCGGTTTCCACCAACCAGAGCTTCACTGTCAACAAAGCCGACCAAAACGTCTCCTTCAATCCGATCGCCGATAAGATCTTCGGCGACGCGCCGTTCGACGTGAGCGCCTCGGCCAGCTCCGGTCTGGGCGTCACGTTCAGCGTGGTCTCCGGACCGGCCACGGTGAACAACAGCACGGTCACGCTGACCGGCGTCGGGGTTGTGACACTCCAGGCCGCGCAGACGGGGAACTCGAACTACAACGCCGCGTACGCCAGTCAAAGTCTCGCTGTCGCGGCTGCCAACACGGCGCCGACGATCAGCGCGCTTCCGGACCGGACGATCTCCAAAAACAGCGCGACGGAACCGATCTCCTTTACGCTGGGTGACGCCGAGAGCCCGGTGTCCGGTCTGACCGTCACGGGTAACAGCTCAAACCTCTTGCTGGTGCCGAATGAAAACATCGTTTTCGGCGGTAGCGCGGCAGACCGCACGGTGACGGTTACGCCCGCAGCCGGGCAATACGGTTCGGCGGAAATCACGCTGACGGTTTCGGACGGCGAGCTGAGTGCGCAGGTGAGTTTTACGCTGACGGTCAACGCCGCCGACGCCAGTCAGTATCGTCTGACAGTTGAATCGGCGTGTGGCGGAGTCACGCCACCGGCCGGTACCAACATGCTCGCACACGGTGTTCCTGTGGTGTGCCAGGTGACCAACTCGCCGGTCGTATCGGGGGATGCCCAATTCATCTGTACGGGCTGGAGTCTGACCGGAGGAGTACCTGCTGTCGGCACAGGGACGAGTTTCATTGTCGTGCCCACTAACGACATGCGGCTCGCCTGGCAGTGGTCCACCAATTATTGGCTGAACGTCCAAGTCTCCGGCGGCGGTGAACTCAGCGAAGCGCCAAGCTGGCATGCGGCCGGCGGAAGCGTTGCAGTCGAGGCTATCGGTAACAGCTTGTGGGCGTTTATCGGCTGGATCGGCGACACGGAGGGCTGCACGATTGACGGCTCGCACATCACGGTTCCGCTGACGCGGCTCCGCGCCCCTGTCACGGCGCTTTTCGAACGTACCGATCTCACCTTGACCATCATGCCCGTGCCGGGGAATTGCGAGCCGGTTGCAGGCGAGCACGCCTATGCCAGCGGCGCGGCCGTGACCTGTTCGGCCAGCGACCTCACCGACGGCCTGACGCAATACGTGTGTACAGGCTGGACGCTTCAAGGCGCCGCGCCGCACGCGGGCACCGGACGAATGTTCACGACGATCCTTACGCGGAGCGCCTCGCTTGCCTGGCAGTATCAGACCAACTACTGGCTTGATACGGCCGTGAGCGGCGCCGGCAGCATCTCGGCAGCGGCCGGGTGGCAAGCGGCCGGTGTGCCGGTTCAGCTCATCGCGACGCCGGCCGCCGGACAACGCTTCGACCAATGGGGCGGCGACACCAACGGATGCGTTCTGGGTGGGGATCATTTGATCGTGCCTATGGATCACCCCCGCGGCCCTGTCACCGCCATTTTCGTTACGGCTGAGTCCGCAACGGACAGCGATTTCGAGGTCATCGCACTTCCCGACACGCAGAACTACAGCACGTCCTACCCCGCAACTTACAACAGCCAGTGTCAGTGGGTGGTTGACAACAAGATGAGCCGCAACATCCAATTCGTGACGCATCTGGGCGACCTCGTCAACACGGCCACCAGCGCATCGGAATGGACCAAGTGCGCGGCGGCGATGGATATCCTCACCGGCCAGGTGCCCTACAACGCGTGCCGGGGCAACCACGACATGGGCACCTATTATACGTCCAACTTCGGCCCTGGTGCCGCGCGCTGGAAGACCGGCGGGAATTACTGCGATTGGTATAAGGGCGCTTCACCCAGCGGCAACAGCTCCTTCCAGATGATCACGTACGGCGGACGCACCTACCTCTTCCTGAATCTGGATGTCGACGCGCCCGGCTCTCTAACGGATACGGCAACCGACCTGGGTTGGGCGCAGGCCGTGATCAACAGCCACCGCGGCATCCTGACGATCCTAAGCACGCACGACTTGCTTGCCGAGGTGGGCAGCAACAGCAACACGGGTTCCGGCACCGGGGCGCGCGGCCCTTGCATCCAGGCCTACGTCACCGGTCACAGCGGCAAGTGGATACAGGACAATTTCGTATTTCCCAACAACGAGATTTTCATGGTGCTCTGCGGCCACAACTTCGCCCAGTATAACCTGGCGCCGCTGAACAACGCGGGCAATCCGGTACACGAGATCATGATCGACTACCAGACCTTGCCGGCCGGAGGCAACGGCTTCCTGCGCATCATGGACTTCAAGCCCGCGAGCAAACAGATCGTCTCCACGACCTGGTCGACCACGCTCAACCGCTTCATGACCCGGCCCGCAAACTCCACCGACTCGCAGGGCATGCTCGAACTCACCGACCCCAGCGGCAGCGCCTTCACGCTCAGCTTCGATTTTGACCACCGCTTCGACGGCACGCTGACGGTCGTTTCGGCTGAGGGACCGGTCTCGCCGACGGCCGGAGCGCATGTCTACGCACCCGGCACTGCGGTGCTGTGCTCGGCACCGGACGTGACGGGCGACCAGACCCGCCGCCGCGCGACAGGCTGGACGCTGTCGGGCAGCCAGTCCGGCTCGGGGTCGGGCAACTCGGCGTCGGTCACCATGAACGGCAACGCCCAGCTCACCTGGCAGTGGGCCTCCGACTATTGGCTTGAGACGGCCGAGGTCGGGGACGGTCAGGTGTCGGTCGTCAGCGGATGGCAGCCCTCGGGAACCGTGGTCGCGCTTCAGGCCCTGCCGGACGCCGGGGCGACCTTCCTCGGCTGGAGCGGCGACACCAACGGGTGTCAGGTGATCGGCTCGGCCTTGAGCGTGACGATGGACCGCGCACGCGGACCAATCACCGCTCAGTTCTCGTCCCCGAGCACGACTCCGGTCTACACGCTTACCGTCGCTTCGTCCGAAACGGGCGTGAATCCGACACCGGGCAGTTACCTCTACACCTCCGGTTCGGTCGTCAACTGCAGCGCCGCGCTGACCACGCTGGGCGGCACGCAGACCGTCTGCACGGGCTGGGCGCTGAGCGACGGCACCAGCGGGGAGGGTTCCTCTGTGGCGGTTTCCCTGCACGGAGACCGCACAGTCTCCTGGTCTTGGAAACGCCGCTACGAGCTTGTCACGGCTGCCCTTGGGCCCGGAACGGTCACGCCATCGGCTTGGCTGGATGCGGGCTCGACCGTCACGCTGACCGCACTGCCGGAGGAACAGTCCGCCTTCATTGGGTGGGAGGGCGATCTCGAAGGGCTCGCACCTTCTGGAACGTCGCTGACGCTCACAGTGGATCGCGCCCGCGGTCCGGTGACCGCACGCTTCGCCATCAACAGTCATACGGTCTCGATCATCAGCGCGTACGGGGTTGCCTCGCCGAGTGGCACGGTGAGCATCGCGCATGGCTCCGTCGTGACTAACGAGGTTGCGGATGAGGTCGCTGGCGGCTGGCGCTATGTCTGCACCGGCTGGCGGATGGAGGGACTTGAGACGACCGGCGGAGGCAGTAACCGGGTCGTTTACACATGCACGAACAACGCCGCTCTGACATGGCTCTGGGAGACACAGGTGTTGGTGCGCGTGGCCTCACAAGGAAAAGGCGTCATCACGCCGATGGACGTATCCGGCTGGCACCTTTACGGAACCGAGCTGACGCTTCAGGCTCATCCGTCGCGCTGGTACCGCTTCGACCGTTGGGCGCAGGATGCGAACGGCCAATCGCCGAGCGTGTCGGTCGCCTTGACCGGGCCGCGGACGGTGGAGGCGCGCTTCGCGCCCGAAACCACACTCTCGGGAGCGCCGGTCTGGTGGATGGAGCAACGCGGGCTGACGGCCGGCGGACGGACTTCTGCAGAAGCCGAGATGATCGACACGGACGGCGACGGTATTTCGGATGCCGAGGAATATGTCAGCGGCACATCGCCTGACGATCCCGCCTCGGTGTTGGCCATAACAGACGTGAAGTTCGGTTCTGACAACAGGCTGGGATGGCGTTCGGTTTCGGGACGCGTCTACGATGTGCTGTGCAGCACGAATTTGGCGCAGGGTTTCGTGACGGTGCTGACAGACATCCAAGGCCAGAACGGACGCACGGAAGTCGAACTGCCCGTCGTCGGTACAGGCGGCTCCTGTTTCTGGCGCGTATCGGTACGTGCGCCCGCTGTTGTCGAGGAACCGCCCGTGTCATCGGATGCGTTGCCGATCGCCTCGTCCGCAGTGCCTGCGGGAGGCTATGTGATGGGCGATGACGCCTCGTCCTTGGCGGTCGAGAAACCGGCGCACGCCGTTACACTGGCCGCTTTTACCATCGACCGCTTCGAGGTGACGCGTGGCGACTGGCGGAGCGTTGCGGTGTGGGCCAACGCGCACGGTTATGACCTGCCGCCGGCGCCGCAGATCGAAGGGCAGCCACGTCCGGATATCCATCCGGTGACACCGGTGAGTTGGCATGAGGCGGTCAAATGGTGCAACGCCCGTTCCGAGATGGAGGGCCGCACGGCGTGTTACTACACCGACATGGAAGGTCAGTCGGTCTACCGCACGGGTCAGGTGGATCTTGTCGCGGCCAATGTCAACTGGAGCGGTGACGGCTACCGGTTGCCGACCGAAGCGGAATGGGAGTATGCGGCGCGCGGCGGGCTCGCAGCGGCTCAGTACCCGTGGGGCGACGCTCATCCCGACCAGCGGGCCAACCAGTGGGAGTACTGGGTACGCGAGTTGGACGTCTATCCTGGCGATTACCCGTGGACGACGCCGGTCGGAACCTTCAACGGCAACCAGGCGGTCGCCGCAGGGCACCAGCCCGCGCCTGACACCGCCAACGGGTTTGGCCTCTACGACATGGCCGGCAACGTGATGGAGTGGTGCTGGGACCGCCGCGGGGCCTATCGCGCGCAGGCGGATGTCGATCCGCGCGGCAGCGACACCGGAGAGGAGCGTGCGGTGCGTGGCGGCAGTTGGTGGAACGAGGACGTCAACTCGCGCTGCGCCTTCCGCTATTGGTACGGTACGGACGGCGATCCGGTCTATGGTTCGATCGGGTTCCGTTGCGTGCGCCGTACCCCATAAAGCCGCTAAGGGGAGACCTTTGTCGACACACACGTTTCAGCGACAGAATAGATGGAGGTTACACAAAACCAGTAAGATAAAGAACACTCCGCCGGAAAAATATATTTACACTCCTGTCACACAGTGCCCGGGGCCGGGTCAAACCGGCCTCGGGCTTTATTTTGCAGTTGAGGCGTATCGGCTTCACGCTATTTCGCCTTGATTGACATCTGACTGTCTGCTAAAAGCAGGATAGTGGAATTGTTTGTTGATCCGACAATTCGGGAAAGCCCTTCAAAGACGAACTTTCCCACCCGTTTTTACCGTCTCAGCACGCCTTAAGGAACAGGCCAAATGAAAGGCATATGTTTGAAGCATATTCTTTAGAAATATCGGCGTTGCACGGTCAGAATAGTATGAGCGTCTTTAACTGGAATTTAGCGCTTTGCTAACACGATCCAGACGCACATCGTGTTAACTGTGACCATGGTTAATAAAGCGTTCGCTAAGCGAGCAGTTGTCAAGGCCGACCTGCACGTCCACTCCTACCACTCGAAGCATCCGGGCGAATGGATCCTGCAGCGTCTGGGTGCCAGCGAGTCCTACACGCCGATCGAGACCGTCTATCGCCTGGCGAAAGAGCAGGGCAACACCTTTGTCACGCTCACGGACCACAACACGATCGACGGCGCGCTTGAACTCTGCCGACTGCACCCCGAGGACTGTTTCGTCAGCACGGAAGCCACCGCCTACTTTCCGGAAGACGGGTGCAAGGTCCACATCCTGTGCTACGACCTCACGTCCGCGCAGTTCTCGATCATCCAGCGTGCCCGCGACAACATCTACAATCTTCGCGACTACCTGCGTCAGGAGAACATCGCCTGCTCGGTCGCCCACGCCACCTACAGCGTCAATAACCGGCTCACACTGGAGCATGTGGAAAAGCTGCTGGTGCTGTTCGATGTGTTCGAAGGCATCAACGGCACCCGCGGCCCGGAAAGTAACCGCGTGTGGCAGCAGGTTCTGCGCAACCTCTCTCCCGACGATATCCACCGGTTCAGCGCCAAGCACCACCTCGATCCCTGGTCCGCCGAAACGTGGCTCAAAGGGCAGACCGGAGGTTCCGACGACCACGCCGGATTGTTTGCGGGATATACGTGGACGAGTGCCGAGGCGGATTCAAAAGGAGACTTTCTGGATGCGCTCCGTAACCGGCGCACCACCCCCGGCGGACGCTGCGGCGATTACAAGGCGCTGGCCTACGGCATCTTCAAAATCGCGAGCGAGCATATACGCCAGAAGCAAGGCAACTCCTCGGGTCTCGCCGGTCTGCTTACGTCTATCCTCTTCCACGAAAAAGGCCCCAGTCTGCGCGAGCGCCTGTTCCTGCGCAAGCTCGGCTTCCGGCGCTCCGCCCGCGACCAGATCATGTCGCGTTTCCTCAACCGCCTCTGCGAAATCACCCAGGACGCATCCAAATTCGGCCCCGACTGGCAGATCGACCACGCCTACGTCACGCTGGCGGTCTTGCTCGACGAATTCACTGCCGAAATTGCCCGCGGCATCGAACAGGGCGTCAGAGGCCAAGCCAGTCATGATCTCCTGCAGTACCTCAGTTCTGCGCTGCCGGCCTTGATCTTCGCGACCCCGTTCGTCAGTACGCTGCGCATTCTCAACAAGAGCCGCGAGTTGAACGAACAGTTGGGCGAAGCGTTTCATCTGAAACAGGAGGGGTGTGCCAAACAGGTCCTCTGGTTTTCCGACACCATCGCCGACCTGAACGGCGTTTCCGTGACGATGCAGGAACTCTCCGAAAGCGCGCACAAAGAAAAGGCTTCCCTCCGCCTGGCCGGATGCCCGACGGGAAGCGAACGCCGCCTGCCGATCACCGACCACATGGTCAGTCTCCCCTGCATTTATGAGGTCACCCCCACGTTCTACAGCTCCCACACCGTCCGCCTCCCATCGCTGTTGCGTTCGCTTGACATGATCGCCTTTGCCCGACCTGACAAAATCATCATCTCGACTCCGGGACCTGTCGGACTCACCGGCTATCTCGCGGCACGCATATTGGGAATACCGTGCATAGGCGTCTACCACACCGATTTCACCAAACAGGCCGAGGAGGTGACCGATGACCGACAGATGGTCGATGCGGTGGGACACTATATCAACTGGTTTTACGCACGGATGGATACGATCCTCGTGCCCAGCCAGTACTACATGACCCGGCTTGCCGACCAAGGCCACGATCGCGCCCGCATGCGCCTGTTCCGCCGCGGGCTCGGCGAATCTTACGCGCAGGTGAACGCGCGTCACCTCCGCGAAGCGGGGGAGCGCTGGTTCCGCGACGGTACCGTGACGTTGCTGTATACCGGTCGGCTCGGCAAAGAGAAAAACTTCGAGCTGCTGGTGGACCTGTTCGAACGTCTCCGTTCGGACGGTGTGCCCGTGCGCCTGCTGATCGCCGGTGACGGGCCCGAACGGGCCGCGCTTGAGCAGCGGCTCGCCCATCAGGCGCAATACGTCTGTTTCACCGGGCGGCTCGACCGCGACCTGCTGAAAGCCCTCTACCTGCTTTCCGATGTCCTTGTCTTTCCGAGCACGACCGACACCTTCGGCATGTCGGTTCTGGAAGCCCAGACTCTCGGTCTTCCGGCCCTCGTCTCGCAGTGCGGCGGACCTCAAGAGATCATCGTCGACGGCAAGACAGGCTACGCGCTTGACACAACGTGTGTTGAGCGCTGGATCGACACCTGTCGGACGCTTGTTGAAGCTCGCTTGAACAACCCCGTCAGCTATCAAGCTTGGCGCGACGAAATCAAGGCCGTCTTTGCGACACGCTACACCTGGAAGAGCCTGATCGACGAAATCACCGAAAAGAACGCACCCGACGGGCACCCGTGTGAAAGGGTGACGGCGACACAATCAGAGCCCTCCTCTCGCCTGGCCTGCGGTCTAAGGTCTTGAACACCCACTGCCGGACGCATCGAACGGTTTGGCTTCCGTCGTGCATGCCGAACCCGGCCGCGCGCCAGTCGTGGATACACCAGCCGGGCACCCACGGCTTGTCTTTGGGCGGCGGCGCGTTGCGCATCTCATCATCGGCGGTGACTTCGCGCCCGGGATCAATCACGCCGTCCGAGCCGCTCACCTCATCGAGCCACGCCTGTCCATTCCCTTCGGCGAAGAGTTTCAGCTCTGACCACTTTGTCCACGATGGCAGGACGATCTCTTTCTCGAAGCGAGTCCAGTCGGCATCGCCTTGCAAATAGATCAATTGCTGCCACTTGTTGTCCTTGTATCGGCAGCCTCTGACGTGTAGGAGCGCGTGCCCGCCGGCTTGAAGTCCTTCGGCCAGCGCGCGCGGAAGAAACCCATGCCGTAGGTGCCGACGACGATCTCCTCGGGGTCGAAGGGGTTGAAGGCGCAGGCGTTGGCCCGCAGCATGGGCAGGTTGTCGTTGGCGGGGCTCCAGCTCTTGCCGTCGTCGCAACTGAGCCAAACCCCGTTGCCGCCCGCCCGGTCATGGAAAGGGTCCATGGAGGTGACGAGCAGCAGGCGGTTGGGGGCGCTGGGGTCGGCGCAGCAGGCGAGTGCCTGTTCCTCGTCCAGCAGCCGCTGCCACGTTTTGGACGAAGGCGTGTAGCGCCAGACGCCGGTGCGGCCTTCGCGCCACTGGCAGGCCAGTACGCGGCCTTGGGCGTCACACGTGATGCGGCTGCGGCGGCTGAGTTGCGGCAAGCCGATGTTCGTGAAGCTCGCGCCGTCCCCGGTGACAAAGATGCCGGTGGCGGTCTTGACATAAAAACGGCCGGGTCGCGTCGGATCACCGGCAAGGTAATTGGCGTCCCGAACGCCTGACAGCCGCTGCCAGGTCTCGCCCCGGTCTGCGCTGTGAAGCACGCTGCCTTGGAGCACGGCCCAGACGCGCTTGCTGTCTTGCGGATGAACAAAGACGCCCGCATACTCCTGCTTGTTGCCCCAGCCCGCCTCGGGAAGGCTCCGCGCCGCGCCTGCCAGCGTGGTCCAGGTCTGGCCCCAGTCGGTGCTGCGCTGGATGCCGTTGCCCTCTCCGAACTGGCCGGTGGTGATGAAGATGCTCCCGTCGCTGCTGAAGCTCACGTCCTGGCCGCCCAGCCAAGGATGGGTCTGACCCATCGCGTAATGCCAGGAGTGCAAGTTGTCGTCGCTGATCCACCCGCGTCCGGCGTCCATGGTTTGTGCGATGGACTGGCCTTTGCGGAAGGGATTCCAGGCGAAGTTCACCGAGCACCAGCCATTCCAGCCGCGCCCGCGCCAGTGGTCCTTGAGGGCGGGATCGGGGCGGTAAGCCGTCGCATCGTCCCAGGTTTTCCCGCCATCCGCTGTGCGCAGGATGAACTCGGTGTTGAAGCCGTAGATGCGGTCGGCGCTCGAAGGGTCGGCCCGCAGCTTCAGCGTGGTGCCTGCCCAGCAGGCCGTCTCCGCACAGAACGCGGCGTTGCCGGAACCCGTCGGCTTACGCGAGAGCACGGCCTGCCACGTGACGCCCGCGTCGGCGCTCTTGTAGACGGTGGCGCCGCTCCAGGCCTGATCGCTGACATAGAGCACATCGGGATTGGCGGGCGAGAGCGCGACGCCGTTGAACCAGCTCGTCTGGTTGTCGTCCGTGCTGTTCGCGCAGGCTTTCGGAATGCCGCGGTCGCAGGGAGTGAAGGTTTTCCCGCCGTCCGAACTCTTGAACACGCCGCCGGGTTTGCGGGCCGATTGCGTGTCGCCCGTCGCATGGTTGTGGGTGGTTGCCCAGAGGATGCCGGGGTTGCGCGGATGGAAGGTCAGCCCGGTGATTTCCGAATCGACGCCTTCCGCTCGGCGTGCTTGCCATGTGGCGCCGCCGTCGGTGCTTGTCCACCAGCCGATGGCGTCGGCCAGCACGTGAAGGGTGTTGGATGACCCCGGCGCGAACGCGGCGAACCAGATGTTCACGCCCTTCTTGGCCTCGGTCGAAAAGCCTTCTTTGGCGAGCGTGGCCAGATGCCGCCACGTTTCGCCGTTGTCGGTGCTTTCCCAGATCCAGCCGAAACTGTCCGCCTCGTTCCAGCGCCGCGAAGAGCCGCCGAAGGCCAGCAGCCGTGTCGGGCGTGCGGGATCGAAAAGGACCTTCTCCACGATCACGGTGTAGCGTCCGGGTTGAGAGGCGGGCATGCCGTTGCGTTTCGAGACCCAATGGAATCCGCCGTCCGTGCTTTTGAACGCGCCCATGCAGGTGCCCATCCAGACCGTGTTGGTCTCGGTCGGGTGGAAGGTGATGTCGCACATCTCATATGACGGGAAGCCGAAGGCGGGCTGCCACGAATCGCCGCCGTTGACGCTCACGGCCGCGCCCAGCATGTCGCCGCTGGCGATCAGATGTTTCGGGTTGTCAGGCGAAACCTGCAGGGCGACGAGCGCGCCGCCGCCTCCGGGCTCGCACAGCGGCGACCAGCGAACGCCGGTTTCGGCCGCAGAGGTGACCTGGGAAAAAGCGACAAGGCTTGTGAATACGGCCAAACGGATGATCGGGTAGAACATGGTTGAGAATAAGGTATTGGATTCGCCCGGACACGTCAACTTACAATAGGATCAAAGGGTGCAAGCGGGCGCATGGCAGTTCTGTTGAGGTCGGCGCATCGTAATCGTAATCTTGCTCGTAATCATAATCTTGATTTAGGCGCGCACGTTCTATTACGCTGTCATCATGAATGCGGCTGTTTGACCATGAGAAGTTGACCGTCTATC
>JANYBJ010000326.1 GCA_025360845.1 bacterium | reverse complement strand
ATTTAAGGGACACTACACTAACCACCTGTGAGGAGTTAGGGAGAATTTAGGAGTTGAACAGCCTAACAGCCTAACAGCCTAAACACCTGACAGCCTTCTCCCTCCCTCTGGCTTTGTGTTTCTTCGTACACTTCGTGTCCTCGTGGTAAAACACCTTGTTTTTTATTGCTGTTGCTGGTTTGTAAGGCACTAAATTTGGCTTAGGCCGCCCTGAAAGAATGCCCTTACGGGCACGCTACAAACGGATTTCCCTAAGCTTTCTTGCGTTCGTAGTGGCGCCGTGAGGCGCTTCCTTGCCAAATTTAGAATGGCTGCAACATTCCGCTTGAGCACGGCAACGACTCGCTCTAAACTACAAAAAAAGGAACTCGTGTCATGCGCTGTCTGTTTGCCTTTCTCATACTCGCAGCCTGCTCCGTGGCAGCCGCGACTGTCGCGCCCGTCCGTCCGTGGGGCGACCGTTACCGCGTCATCCTCTGGTGCGGCGACAGGATCGCTAAAACCGGTGCCCACACCAACGCCCTCGCGGCCGCCTGCCGCGAGCTGGGCGTCACGACGCTCATGACCGGCCCCGACGGCGATCCTTCGCCCTGGCTCGGCGCGGGCTTCGACTACTACGTCGAGAACGTCGTCAGCCCCGGACTCTGCCTCAAGTTCCGCTCGAAGGTCACCGACTGGGACGCGTTCGTCACCGACTGGGCCAAAGCGCGCGACCCGAAATCATTTGTGCGCGACTACAGCCTCGTCGATCCCCGCTGGCGCGAGGGCGCCCGCAGCGACATGCGGCAGGCGGCCGCACGCCACGCGCCCTTCGCCCCGGTGCTCTACGACCTCCGCGACGAGCTGTCCGTGACGCTCTCCGCCAACCCCTTCGACTACGACTTCGCGCCCGCCAGCCTGACCGCCTTCCGCCGCTGGCTCCCGAAGCGCTACCCCTCGCTCGAAGCGCTCAACACCGCATGGGCAACAGCCTTCGCCTCCTGGGATGCGGTCACGCCCTTCTCCACCGACGAGGTCAAGTCCCGCATGGCCGGGCGCGTCGCGGCCCAAGGTCAGAAGCCGGACTGGCAGGCCGTGCGCGCCACATCTTACTCGCCGGATGCGGCGCGTGCCGAACCCGCGCGCTGGAGCCTCGCGCCGTGGTGCGACTTCCGCACCTTCATGGACGACTGTCTGGCCGAGACGCTGGCCGACCTGCGCGACGCCGCACGCGCGGCCGATCCCGCCACGCCGGTCGGCATCGAAGGCACGCAGATGCCCAGCGCCTGGGGCGGCTACGACCTCTGGAAACTGTCGCGCGTGCTCGACTGGGTGGAGCCCTACGACATCACCGCCGCGCGTGCGGTCTTCGGCTCCTTCATGCGCGGCAAGCCCCTGCTCGCCACCTACGGCGAAAGCGACCCCGCGGCCGTCTCGCGCCGGATGTGGCACCTGCTGCTGGAGGGCGATTGCGGGGCCGTCTTGTGGTGGAGCGAAGACCTGCTCGAGGGCGAGTGCGACGCGCTGCGCCTCAGCGCCAAGGGCCGCGCCCTGGCCCCGGTCGTGCGCGAGATGCAGACGCCGCTCGCGCACCTGCTGCTGCGGGCGGAGCGGCTGAACGACCCCGTTGCCGTCCACTACTCGCAGGCCTCGATCCAGCTCGCGTGGCTCTTCGAGTCGTTCGAGGACGGCGCCACCTGGCACCGGCGCTTCTCCAGCTACGAAGCCACGAACAACCGTCACGCCGCATTGCGCACGGAGCTGTGGCAGCGTCTGCGAGAGTCCGGCTGGTCGCCGCAGTTCGTCTCCTACGAGGAAATCGAAAAGAACGCGCTCGCCGAACGCGGATACAGGATCTGCCTCCTGCCGGACTCTTTCGCGCTTTCTGACCGGGAGGCGCAGGCGCTGCAGCATTTCGCCCAAGGCCCCGGCAACCGTCTGCTCTACACCGGCGAGCCAGGCGTGTTCCAAGCCAACGGCACGCCGCGCAAACAGCCCCTGTTTCCGGCCTGCACCCAGACCGTAGCGCAGCTCGTCGCGCGACTTCCTCCGCCCGCCGTGCGCGTCACCACGCCCGACTCGGGCGTGTGCGTCTATCGCTACCAGATCGGCAAGGAGTTGTTTTACGCACTCGAACAGCGCCAGTTCGGTCAGACCGGCGAGGACGTGACCCAAGGCGCGCCATCGGACAAAAAGGGCAAGACAGTCCGTGTGATTTTTGCCTATAACGATTCCCGGCCTCTCACGGATCTTCGGACCGGCCGCACGGTCGGCGAGTCCGGCCGCGCCGAAGTCGACGTGCCGTTCGAGCGGCCCGCGCTGCTGGGCTTCTCGGCCGGACATCTCGGCCTGTGAAAACAGCCAAACGGCTCGACAGAATCGAACGATTCGATTGAATCGACTCCTTCGAATTACGTAGCATGAAAACGGCGTGCCCGGCCTTCGCCGGACACGCCGCCTTGTGATTCAACGCTCTTCTGCGTTAGCCTTTGATCGCCGCCTGCGCCGCCGCCAAACGGGCGATCGGCACGCGGTAAGGCGAACAGCTCACGTAGTTGAGACCGTTCTTGAAGCAGAACTT
Organism: bacterium; assembly: GCA_025360845.1. Taxonomy (GTDB): domain Bacteria; phylum Verrucomicrobiota; class Kiritimatiellia; order RFP12; family UBA1067; genus JAHFSX01. The sequence continues at coordinate 25,475 of JANYBJ010000326.1, read as the reverse complement.
CACCGAGGCCGGATCGCCGCCCTGCTCGCCGCAGATGCCGACCTTCAGGTCCGCGCGCGTCGTGCGGCCCCTCTGGACGGACATCTCGATGAGCTGGCCCACGCCGTCCTGGTCGATCGTCTGGAACGGATCGGCCGGCAGCAGTTTCTGATCGAGGTAATCCGACAGAAAGCCGCCGATATCGTCACGGCTGAAGCCGAACGTCATCTGCGTCAGGTCGTTCGTGCCGAAGGAGAAGAACTCCGCCTCCAGCGCCATGCGGTCCGCCAGCAGAGCGGCGCGCGGGATCTCGATCATCGTGCCGACCATGTAGGGCAGCTTTTTGATCTTCATGGCCTTGCACACTTCGGCATGCACGCGGGCGATGATCACCTTCTGGTGCTTCAGCTCGCTCACGTCGCAGGTGACAGGGACCATGATCTCGGGCTTGCACTTCATGCCGCCCGCGATAAGCTCGGCCGCCGCCTCGAAGATCGCGCGGGCCTGCATCTCGGTCACCTCAGGATAGGTGATGCCGAGGCGGACGCCGCGGTGACCCATCATGGGGTTGTTCTCGTGCAGCGCCTCGCCGCGCTTGTGGATATCGTCCACCGAGATGCCGAGCGCCTTGGCCAGTTCGGCCTGCTTCTCGGCGCCCTGCGGCACGAACTCGTGCAGCGGCGGATCCAGCAGACGGACCGTCACAGGCAAGCCTTCCATGGCTTCCATCGTGGCCTTGATGTCGTGCTTGACGAACGGCATCAGATCGTTCAGCGCGCTGCGGCGCTCGTCGAGCGTCGAGCTGAGGATCATCTTGCGCAGCAGGAAGAGCGGCTTGTCGCTCCCCACGCCGTAGAACATGTGTTCCGTGCGGAAGAGGCCGATGCCTTCGGCGCCGAACACGCGTGCGACCTTGGCGTCCGCCGGCGTGTCGGCGTTGGTGCGCACGCCCATCGTGCGGAACTTGTCGGCCATCGCCATGAACTTCTGGAAGCGCGGATTCTCGGTCGCGTCGATCATCGGCAACGTGCCGGTATAGACGTGGCCGCGCGAGCCGTTGAGGGTCACGACGTCACCCTCTTTGAGCACGAGGTCCGTGCCCGCGATCTTGGCGGTCTTGGCGGCGGAGTTCACGTGCATGCCACCGGCGCCGACAACGCAGCACTTGCCCCAGCCGCGCGCGACCAGCGCCGCGTGCGAGGTCATGCCGCCGCGGGCGGTCAGAATGCCGACCGCCGCGCGCATGCCTTCGACGTCTTCGGGGTTGGTCTCTTCGCGGATCAGAATGCACGCCTTGCCCGCGCGGGCGGAGGCGACGGCGTCCTCGGCCGTGAAGACCAGCTTGCCGCAGGCGGCGCCGGGGCCGGCCGGCAGACCCTTGACGACCGGCTTCGCGTCCTTCTCGAATTTGGGATCGATGATCGGATGCAGCAGCTCATCCAGCTGCTGCGCCTCGACGCGCATGACAGCCGTCTTCTGGTCGATCAGCCGCGAGGCCAGCATGTCCATGGCCATGTTCAGCGCGGCGGTGCCGGTGCGCTTGCCGACGCGGCACTGCAACATCCAGAGTTTGCCCTCTTCGATGGTGAACTCGATGTCGAGCATGTCGGTGTAATGCTTCTCGAGCGTGTTGCGGATGGCGAAGAGCTGCTTGTAGGTGGTCGGCATCGCCTCGTGCATGCTCTTGAGGTGCTTATTCTGCTCGTTCTTGGTGTCATCATTGATCGGGCTCGGCGTGCGGATGCCGGCCACGACGTCTTCGCCCTGGGCGTTGACCAGCCACTCGCCGTAGAAGGTGTTGTCGCCGGTGGCCGGGTCGCGGGTGAACGCCACGCCGGTGGCGGAAGAGTCGCCCATGTTGCCGAACACCATCGCCTGCACGTTCACGGCGGTGCCCCACGCGTCAGGGATGCCTTCGATACGGCGGTAGGAGACGGCCTTCTTGCCGTTCCAGCTCTTGAACACCGCGGCGATGCCGCCCCAGAGCTGCGCCATCGGATCATCCGGGAAGGCCTTGCCGAGGTGCTTTTTCACGAGGCCCTTGAACTCGGTGGCGAGCAGTTCCAGATCCTCGGCCTTGAGGTCGGTGTCGGACGCGCAGCCGCGGGTGTGCTTGAACTGGTCCAGCGTCTCATCCATGATCTTGCGGATGCCCTTGCCCAGGGCCGGCTCCAGGCCTTCCGCCTTCTCCATCACCACGTCGGCGTACATCATGATCAGGCGGCGATAGGAGTCCCACACGAAGCGGGGGTTGTTGGTCTTCTTGATCATGCCGGGAATCGTGGCCGTGGACAAACCGACGTTCAGGACGGTGTCCATCATGCCGGGCATGGAGCTGCGCGCGCCGGAGCGGCAGGAGACGAGCAGCGGATTAACGGGATCGCCGTACTTCTTGCCCATGACTGTCTCGGTCTTGCGCAGCGCGGCCAAGACCTGATCGGTCAACACGGCAGGCAGCTTGCAGCCGTCGGCATAATACGCGGTGCAACACTCGGTACTCACGGTGAAACCGGCGGGCACGGGAATATCCAGCAGACACATCTCGGCCAAGTTCGCACCCTTGCCGCCGAGCAGGTTCTTCATCGCTGCGCCGCCGTCAGCCTTGGCATTGCCGAATGAATAAACGTACTTTGTAACCTTGGTTTTAGCCACGGCCTTGGCAGGCGCGGCTTTCTTTACTGCTTTCTTGCTCTTATCCATACTCTTGGTATTCCTTTTTAGTACCCAAAAAACAGCCGTTAAGTGTACCATACGCCTCTGCATAGTCAATCACAAGTCGGACTTCTTGAACCTGCGCGTTGCCTCACGTGTGAATATTCACCGTGACTTTTTTGTCGCATGGAATTTTTAAATCCGCCTTGACCGTTCCCCCCGTTTTCCGCTATTGTTACGACCACTTTTGCTGGAGAGGTGGCAGAGCCTGGTTGAATGCACATGACTCGAAATCATGCGTGCCGCAAGGTACCGGGGGTTCGAATCCCTCCCTCTCCGCCATCTTAAATCCATAATAATAAAAGGGTATAATAAGATTTTAGCACCGCCACCCCGGAATCTTTCCGTTTTCCAGACGTGCATGAATAGGCAGGTTTAGGCAATCATTTTGTCACCAATTTGTCACCACCAACGCCTATTCACCACCCACCTTAAAATGCCGCAATTAGTCAAATTGGGTTCATCCGCGTTTCTCCAAACCCCTTTGCCGCATCCCAATAGTCATTCCGTCGAAGATTTTCACCCCGAGTCAGAACCCGTTTGAATGCCAAAAAAAGGGGCGGCGGATCTCTCCGCCACCCCTGCGCAACCGTCCCGTTACCAGAGGCAAACGCACAATAGAAGCCAATATCTTTTAAACAACCCGCTTTTATTGGGCTTTTGCTGGTCTTTATCGTAATGTTTGATGGCACCCCTGACAGGGATCGAACCTGCGACCGACGGATTAGAAATCCGTTGCTCTATCCAACTGAGCTACAGGGGCGTGAAATCGGCCAATAGGATATCGGAGCGGCGGCGCGGTTGAAAGTGAAAAATGGCCGGAGGGCGGAAGCGGTTTTAAGATTGAGCGCTTCCGGGCGGTAAGATACAGTAACGGGCTGATTGAATGTCGGGGCCGTCTGTACGGCTCCGAGTCTGGGGATGAAAGGCTTGTGCATGATGTCGCTGGTGCGCTCCCGATGGTCGGTCGAATGGGGTCTGCTCCGGGCGTTGCCGCGGGACGCGCGGTTCCTGCTCGGGACGTCGACGTTGTTCGCGTTTGCGGCACCGGTGATCAGCGTGTTCATCTCCGCCTACATCATGCGCAACTCGCACGACGTGGTGAAGGTGATGGCGTTCCAGCTCGCGTCGTATTCGGCCGTTCCGCTGACGTTTTACCTCAACGGGCTGCTGCTGCGACGGTTCAGCGCGTCCCTCCTTTATGCGCTCGGACTGCTGCTCAGCGGCGCGGCTCTGGCGGTGATGACGTCGCTCGTGGCGCTGGACATGACGGATATCGTGCTCGCCGGAGCGGTGATGGGGATGGCGACGGGATTTCATTGGGCGAACCGGAATCTGCTCTCCCTGACGTACACGCATGACGACAGCCGCAACTATTATTTCGGGCTGGAGAGCTTTGTCTCCTGTGTGAGCAGCGTGCTGATGCCTGCGGCGGTCGGCGCGTTCATCGCGTGGTGGGGCAGGGCGGACGGACTCGGGCTGGATGCTCAAGTGGCGTATCGGCTGGTGGCGGGTGTCGTGGTCGCGCTGGCGTTGTGCGCTTCCTGCGTGGTTCTGCGCGGGAATTTCGACCGGGGTTCCCCGCCGGTTTACGTTCCGCTTCGATTTGACGACGTCTGGTGCGGGCTGATGATCTTGGCCGCGCTCAAAGGGGCGGTCCAGATGTTTCAGGCGGCCCTGCCAGCGATGCTGATCATGCGGGTCTTGGGCGCAGGCGAAAGCGCGCTCGGCGTGGTGCAGAGCCTGGGCGCGTTGCTGGCCGCGGCGCTGATGTATCTCATCGGCCGCAACACCAGGACCGAGCATCGGCTGGCGATCCTGGCGGTGGCGCTGGTCATCAATCTGGCGGGGACGGCGGGCAACACCGTCTGGTTTAACGCTGCGGCGGTGCTGGCCTTTCTCATGTGTTTTCAGATTTCCCAGCCCATGTTGGAGCTGGCGTATTCGCCGATCCTGCTTCAGGTGTTGGACCGGGCGACGCTGCGGGAGAAAGGCAGCGCGTACGCCTATTTCTGCGGGCACGAAATGGGGCTTTACGCAGGCCGGCTGATCGGCGCGTGCGGCTTCATCTGGGTGGCGCGGGGGATCTCCGATCAGGTTGCGCTGCGTTACGTGCTGTCGGTCGTGGCGGTGCTACAACTGCTCTCGTTCCCGATCGCGCGCGGGATTTTGAAGACGATGAGGGCTGAAAAGAGCCTCCGTCCGCTCGCGCAGGAATGATTCCGGCGTCGGCATGAGGCCCGCTGCCGCACGCGTCAAAGGCTCACAGGTCGTCTTCGCGGAAATCGATCATCAAGAAACCGAGAGCCAGATCGAGGACCTCGGCGGGATCGACGCCGACCTCGGCGCCCGCCAAAAGAAGCTGAGCGCCGACGCCGATTTCGGTGACCGAATAGCGCGGGTCGGAATCGTAACTGGTCACCGTGGCGTCAGCCACGCTGGCGGCCATCCCGCTGCGGGATTCGATGCCGCCCGGCCACGGTATCCGCGGGACCTGGCGGGGCCCCGGCAAGCCGAGGTAGGCCGAGGCATAGGAGCCGAGAAACACATCCGTCAATTTGGTGACCCGGAACCCCACGGCCATTCCGGGACCCAGGCGCACCCTCGCACGCACGACATCGAACACGTCGAAGATCCGGTTGGGGATGTAATACAGCAGCTTGTGGCCGAAGCCGTGGTGAGTGGCCTGGTGCGCCGGCGCCTCGGAAGAGACCTCCTGTTTAGCAGGGTCAGTCCGAGTCGCCCGCAGCGGCTCTTCCGCGGCGGTCGCCCCGCGGAGCAAGGTCACGGCGATTACACCTGTGATGGCGAACATCTTCATATACGTCCTCCTCTTGTGCTTTCAAGTTTAAACGCTTCGGGGACGAAAAGGCAAGCAGCAGGTTGGTTTCATTTGGGAGTTCCTGCGGCTGCGGGTGCGGCAAGGGGGAAGGGTTCGAGGCAACGCGCGAGGATGCCCTGCACGTAGGCGATGAGCACGCCATAGTTGACGATGGCCACGTTCGCTGCACTGGCCTGCTGGATGCGGTAGTGCACCTCGCGGCGGTTGAGCATGCACGCCCCGCAGTGGACGATAAGCGCGTAGTGTGACAGGTCCTTGGGATACTTCATGCCGCTGGCGTGCTCAAACACGAGCCGCTTGCCGGTATGCTGCCGCAGCCAGCGAGGAATCTTCACGGTGCCGATATCGTCCGACTGACGGTGATGCGTACAGCCTTCGGCCATCAGAATGCGGTCACCGTCTTTCAGCGTCTCGACCGCTTTCGCACCGCGCACGAGCGTTTCGAGGTCGCCCTTGTAGCGGGCGAAAAGAATCGAGAACGAGGTGAGCGGCACGTCGCGCGGCACGTCGGCCGCGACCTTGGCGAAGACCTGCGAATCGGTGATGACGAGGCGGGGCTTCTTGCCGAGTGTCGCCAGCGTTTCGCGCAGCTCGAACTCCTTCGTGACGACCGCGATGGCGTCGGCCTCGAGGATGTCGCGGATCGTCTGTTGCTGCGGCAGGATGAGGCGGCCCTTGGGCGCGGCCTTGTCGATAGGCGTGACCAGCACCACGAGGTCAGAAGGGCTCAGCAGGTCACCTACGATCTGGAACTTGTCGGCCTCCTCGGGCACGACTTTGGCGAGCGCAAGCTTGAGGTCCTCCACGCCCTCTTGCGTGACCGACGAGACGCAGTACACCGGGACTCCGGCCTGCTCGGCGGCGCGCTTCAACGCCTCTTCGGAGGGCGGCGCGAGGTCGGTTTTATTGAAGGCCACCAGCAGCGGAATGTTCTTGGCGCGGACGAGCGTGAGAATTTCCTGTTCGCATGTGCCGAGGCCGAATTCGGCTTCGGTGACGAGCAGGGCGACGTCGGTCTTGTTCAACACGTCGCGCGTACGCTGGACACGCAACTCTCCCAGCGCACCTTCGTCGTCGAGGCCGGGCGTGTCTATGATCATGATCGGACCGAGCGGCAACAGCTCCATGGCCTTGTAGACGGGGTCGGTGGTGGTGCCCTTGACAGCCGAGACGATCGAGACCTCTTGGCCGGTGAGGGCGTTGATGAGGCTGGACTTGCCGACGTTGCGGCGCCCGAACAGCGCGATGTGGACGCGCTCGCCGGAAGGTGTTTGGTTGAGGCTCATAAGCTTATCCGGTTCTACCGTTTCGGCGGCGGGGCCTCGCGCACGACCGCGCCAAGGGTATCGCTCAGCACCAGCACGGCGAGACGCTGCGAGTTCTCCAGTTCATTCGTGTTGAGAGAGACGTAGTCGAAGCGCCCGCGCAGGTCGGTGTAGCCGTCCTTGAAGAACTTCACCGTGCCGTCGGCCATCTTCGCGTACACCTTGACGTAAGCGCCCGGCACCGGCTTGGCGGTCTCCGCATGCGTCACCACGAGCTGGCCGTAGCTCTCGATCATCTGCACCTTGAGCGTGTTGGCGTAATAGGCCTGGGTCTTGCGCACGCCTGCGGCCAGCGCCTCGACCATCACGTTCTTGGCCTTGAACTCGGGCGGCAGATCCACGGTCAGCCCGTTCTGTCCCGCCGGCAGCACGAGCGTGCGGCTCAGCACGGGGCGGATGTAGGAGAACTGCGCCGCGCCCTCCTGCAGGAAAGGACTGCGCGAGAAGAGCAGTTCGATGTCCATGGGATAGAAGTTGAGCGTACACTCTTTGAGGTTGCGGGTGTCGAACCGGATACGGCCCGCCTCGACCTGCATCTCCAGCACGGGCTCGGTTGCCGCGAGCGCAGCCTGGGCCTCGTCGCGCTTCTCCTGGTCGGCCTTGGCCGCCGCACCGCCGCCGATCTCGTCGAGCTGGCTCAGCACCTGCGCGAAACGGTCGCGCCAGCGGTCCACGCCCTCGTCCGCGTGACCTTTCGCCAGCTTGCGGGCGGTCTCGATGTCGCCCTTGCAAAACGCGAGGTAGGCCCCGAGGTAGTCGCACTGGAGCTGCTCGGGCACGGCCTTGCGGTCCACGCGGCTGAACCAGTCGAGCGCCTCGGTCACGCGGTCTTGCAGGGTCATGTAGTAGGCCACGGCCAGCGTGTCGGCGGCATCCAACTTCGGCTTGTAGCTGAGCACCTTCAGGTAGCGTTGATACTGCTCGCGGAAGCAGGCGTTCAGGATCGTTCGTTTAGCCCCCACCGCATGGGCGCGCGGGTTCACCAGCGGCGCATACTCCAGATGCTGGTAGTCGAAGCGCTCCACCGGATCGAGAGCCAGCAGCGTCGAGACGAGCCAGAGCCCGCACCGGTCTGCGAAATCGTGATGCCGCAGGAATTCCCGGATCGTAGCGGGATCGTTGTGCAGCACGCCGTACGACCAGAGCGTGTTGGCGTAGAGGTGGCGCGCCTCCAGCAGCGCCGTGACCTTCTTGAAATACGCGGGGTCTTTCATGCGCCAGGCGATCTCGTCGAGGTCGATGCGGTGCAGGTTGGCCGTGCCGAGAAACGCGAAAGCTTCGTCCTCTGTCCCGTTCTGGGAGATCCACGCCCACGAGGTGGTGTCGATCTTGCTCAGCTTCGCGACGACGTGGAAGGTGAAGGGCGCCGCGCTGCCGACCACCTTGTCGTTGCGGGCGAGCGTCACGGGGTAGTGCGGATAGTCGCCGGTCGCCGGGAAGTAGAAGAAATACTCCTGCGTCTGCGTGCTGTACGGCTCCAGCGCCACATAGACGCCGCGCGTGTAAAACCCGCTGTTCACGGGCATTGCGCCCATCGGGATCTGGAGCAGCACCTGCAGTTTCTGGCGGCTGCCGGTTGGGTTGGTCAGCACCACTTGCGCGCCATAGACGACGTGCGGCAGAAACTCGTCGGTCACCAGCTTGTCGAACCGTTCACCGTTCTCGATCCGCTCGCGGTCATCCGCGCGGAAGAACTGCTGGGCCACCAGCACGCCACCTGGCAGCGTTTCACGTGCGCCTTCACAGATTTCGCGGTGAAACAGCAGCACTGGCGACCCGGGCTGCAGCGTATAACTCAACCCGTCCACCTTCTCGCCGTGTACGGCTGCCTTGAACGGCAGTTCCAGCACAGCCAACGCCAGCATCATCTCAGTGAAGTTCGACGTCGCTTCCGGGAAGGCTTTCGACAGGAACGGCGTTTTGCCGTCATGCGCCGCGTAGTCGCCCCAGAAGGCGTTGACCGGCACGCGCTCGGCGACCTGCTGTTCGACCGGCAGATGGTAGTAGTTGTTCTCGGCCCACTCCTGCGTCTTGTCGAGCTTTTGGAAAAAGCGCCGCGCCTCCGCCCGGCCCTTGTCCTGCGCCTCGAAATAGAGCGCTTCCTGATGTGCTTCGGCTGGTTCAGCCTCCGCATTCGCATTCGCTTCTCTCTTGGACTCCACCTCCTTGCGCAACCCCCTCTGCCGCGGTTTGTTGTCCACCGCTTTTGCCTTAGCCGCGGCCACGTCGAGACGCGCATCCTTCTTGGCCATCTCCATGCCGTCGGCCAACGCCACAGGCGCGGATGCAGCTGCAGCGGCCACCGCAGGTGCGGCGGGAGCGAGCGCACCGCCTGGGGCTTCACCCGCCAGCACGCCGAGTGCCGACAGCGCCTTTGCCTGCTTCTCCCCGGCACTCTTGCGCACTTCCTCGATCGCACCGCCCACGCCGCCGGCACCGGCCTCCAGCGCCCCGGTCTGCACGGCGGTGTCGAAGCGGCGGTTGAAGGCCTCCATATCCGGCGGGATCAGCACCACGCGTTCGCGCGTGTCTCGCGCCACCGAGGCCTCCTGCTCGCGCAGATGCTTGCCTAACAACACACGCTCCGCCGCGTTCAGACGTCCGAAACGCCACGGCTCCAGATACGGCTTGAGATCATCGCCGAGCAGCCAGCGGTCCATGAAGGTCTTGTCCTTTTTGTTCTTCAGATAAGGCGCGATCACCGCCGCAAAGAACTTCGGATCCTTGTGGTACAGGAAAAAGCTCAGCTCGTGGCAGGCGTACTTGGAATAGAGCCTCCGCTGTTCCTTGGCGTCGAGGTCGGGCCAATTCGCCACGAAGGAGAACTCGCCGAACGTCGCGTCGGCGTTCAGCGTGGCCAGCAGACGGTAAGCCTTAGCCACCGTGTCGTAGGTCTCGAAACGGGCGGTCGTGACATCGCCGACCGTCACCGCCGCCTTCGCAGCCACAGGCGTGATCCGCTTCTGCTCCGAATAGCTCTTCTTGGGGTCGAGCCCGGCCGCCAGACGCAATTCGCGCGTCTCGACCGGCGAATCCTCCAGCGCCAGTTGCTTCAGCACCGTGGTGGTCGGATCCACCGCCAAGACGCGCAGATGCGGCAGACCTTTCAGAAGGGCACGCGGGACGACCACCTTGCCCTCCTTGTCCGGAACCAGGTTCAACAGCGTCACCGCGGGTTGCCTCAGAAAGTCGAGCGCCGCGTACCCTTCCGGGGACGGGCCTTCCGGCGCCATGCATGCGGGAGCCGCCCCTCCTGCACGCGCCAACCCCGCCGCGCGCCCGGCAAAAGCCCGGCCCTCCGCAAGCGCTTCGGCCTGCGCCTCGGTCGCACGCACCGCCCACGGATTGAGCAGCAGCCCCGGACGCTCCAGCATGTTGCCCGGATATTTCACGGTCTGCTGACGGTCGATGATATAGCGGTACTCGTCCCCGATGTCGCGGCCCGACTCGTAGAACGTGCGGGCCGGCTGCCATGGCTGCTGCAACAGCCCCGGCGTGCCCGAATAACCCAGTCGCCCGAACAGGTCGTACGCGGGCAGATAGCGGGTGGCGAACAGATGGACCCGCGTGAAGGGTGTCGCGTTGGCGAGCCGGATCTCCACACTTTCCGCAGCGGGCGTGACCGCCGTCACGTTCAGCGGCGCGAGACGCGGACGCTCCAGTGCGCGGCGGGGCGAGGTCACATACCCGTCACGCTCGTCGCCCTGGGTGACGCGCACCGCGAGCTCGCGTCCTTCGGCTTTGAGAACGAGCGAGTAGTCGCCCGCCGGCAGGCCGCGCAGCTCCAAGAAGCCGTCCGCCGCCGCCAAAGCCGCCTGCCAGTCTTTCACGAACTGGCCGTTGCGAGTCTCCAAGAGCGAGACCTCGGTGACCGCATCCGCCGCATCACCCCACGCGATCGGCACGCGCAGGGTGTCGCCCACCCGACCGTGCAGCGCGTCGGGATAGGAACAGGCGCCGCGCGAAGGCGACCACGTGCGCTCGGCACCGGCCGCGGCCTTGATGCGGAAACGCTCGATGCCCGCCAGCGGCCCCAGCAGCGCACGCCCCTGCGCATCGGTCTTGAGCTGCACGTACACCTCGTCGCGGAACGAGCGGTGCTTGAAGAAGCATTCCAGCGGCTCGCCCGGCAGAACCTCGCCGTTCTTGCCGCGCGCGTCGAGGAAGTAACCGGCGGCGTTCCGACCGACATGCAGGGCCTGCACGTCGACCGTGCGCTCGATCCCGTTCAGCGCAAAGCTTTCGCCGGACGCCAAATCCTGTTTCTTGCTCTGGCTCAGATTCTGAATCCGGGCTTTCAGCGTCACGGTGAGATCCCCCGTGTTTTCGGGCACAAGGATCTCCTGCACGGTCTCGGCGTCCTCGCGCAGGACAAGCCCGGCGACTTCCTTTTCCGTCACGATGCCCTGCAGGTCGGTCGAGCGGATCACCAACGCGGGTTCCTCCAGCAGCTTGAGACTCGTCGGCTTGCCGTTCACGGTCAACACCGGCCGCACGGCGATCAGCGCCTTTTCGCGGCGGATCAACGCCTCGCGGTCCACATAGACCCCGGCTTTCAGCGCGTAGGTTTCGGCCAGATGGTTGAACCGCACCAGAGAGGCGAACCCGCCCCTGCGGATCACGAGGTTCTCACCCTTCGGCGCCGTAGTGAAGGGCACGAGGATGCGGCCCTCTTTGTCGGGCGCGAACTCGCGTCCGCCCAGCCACCCGCTCGCGTCGGCCACCCGCTTGCCGGCCTCGTCCAGCACCGTGAACGCGTGCCCGGCGGCGGTCACCTCCTGAAGCACGTCGAACCGGCCCTTCTGCACCAGCGCGCGGCTGCTCTTGCCGTTGCCGATCAGCTCCACCACATACACGCCGCGGGCCTTGAGTTCAGGTAGTTCGAAGGCGCGCGCCAGTCGCCTCTCGGAGGGCTCTTTGTACTCCACGCGGCGCGAGGCGGAGGCGACCAGCCCGTCGAGGTTGATGGCGAGGTTGAGCGGCTGGCCGGTCTCGCGGTAGTAGTTGAAGGAGTTGATCTCGTACACCTTCACGATCAGCGCCGGGACATTCTTGACGGAGGCGGTCAGCTTCACCACGTCATCCGCGCCGAAAAGGGCGGGGTTGTTCTCCGCGAAATCGATGTCCACGCGCTCTTTCAGTTGCCTATACGACTCCGGCGTGAGCAGCGGCGCCCATTGCTGCGGATCGCCGACGCCGCTGACGATCTTGGACTCGGCGAAGAGCGGCTTGAGGAAATCGTCCCGCAGGTACGCGCGGAAAGCCTCGTAGTCCGCCGCCTCGCGGAAGAACTCCAGCAGAAAACTTCTCACCAGCGGCTCCTCGTTGGCGATGGGAGGGAAGGAGACGAGATGGAAGTCCTGTCCCATTTTCGCGAGCTGATCGCCGCGCGGCAACTGCTGCCGGACCTCGTCGCGCAGGTAATAGACGTCGCGCGGCAGTTTGACATACTCCATAAAGCGGTCGCGGTCGTACACGCCCATGCGCTGGTCGTGGCGCAGACGGTTGTAGAGCACGTTCGCCTTGAGCGAATTGTGGACCGGGTCGAGGGTCTTCGCAAAGGCCCAGAGACGGTCATAGTAGGCCTCTCGCGCGGCGGCCTCGGTGTCGAGGTCGACTTCATTCTCCGGCGCGAGTTTGGCGAGATAGGCGTTGACGAAGTTCACCTCATTGCGTAGGTCGGGCTGCTTCTGCAACAGCTCGTCCATCTGCGCAAGCGTCAGGAGACGGTGAATAGGATGGGAGCCGAAGCCGCGGCTGTCGCGGTACTTCAGGTCGGCGATGATCAGGTCGACCAGCCCCGGATAGTCGGGACGGCGCAGACGCGCCACGAGGTTGCGGCGCTGCTCGTCGTTGATGGCCTGCCCGGCGGCGAGGGCCAGGCCGGCGTCCTCGATGCGCGCAAGGCTGCCGGGCTCCTCAGCGAGGGCGCGCTTCAGCAGCGTCTCGACGCTGATGCAGGTGTTGTCCAGAGCCGCAGGCGCGTTACTGACACGTTCCCCGGTCTTACGCGCGTGCCCGAAATTCAGGCCCAGCTCGCGGCACAGGTAATTGAGCGTCTTCTTGGGCTCCTTGTCGTAATCGAGGAGCGCCTGGCGGTTCAGCAACTCGCGCGCGCCGTCCGTCACCGCGCCGTTGCGGGCGCGGACCCAGCGGGCCATCACCTCCTGGAACTGCGGCCACGCACCCGTGTTCTGCGCGTGCAGCGCATGGTAGTAATAGTCATCGTCTGTTCCAGGGACCAACTCCTTAAGAGCCGCCTCACGGTCACCCGCGAGGCTAAAGGTTTCGATATAACCGATCTCTTGCGCCCGGCCGCACAGGGCCAGGGCCAAACTTAACACCGCCATCAAACGCATTTTCATGACTTTTCCTCCGGTTTCAATCGGTATACGACCGTCAACGTCAAATTATTAATGAATTTCAAAGCATTAGCACTAGTGTCCCTGTTTTGAGGCCTCTCTGCAATCTCATTCCGCAGCAGACTTACAGCGAACAGTTATCACCTTTTTTCATAAAGAATCAACTAAAATCAATTGACAAAACTGAACCGCTGACCTAGTTTATAACAGAAAAGTGTTAACTCTTCAGGTCACGTTTGGGACAGATACGATTTAGATGATAAGGATGAGAGTATGAATCGGCATTGACTCTTCTCTTCATCGGCTCATAATACGTACGTGTCAAGCATGGGGAACGCAATCCATTCGTTGAAAGGCCTTCTGTTCTGATGAAAACAAACATCTGTTGTCGTCGTTTGGCGCTGGTCGCCGGTCTTCTGTTCGCTCATCAAATCGTTCAGGCGGAGATCGAGGTCGAAACCTTGCGCTGCGAGTACCGGAACAATCCGCAGGGCATCGACGAGACGCAGCCGCGCCTGAGTTGGCTGCTAGACGCGGATGACGCGCGCGGCGTGAAGCAGGCCGCCTACCAGATCCTCGTAGCGAGCAGCGCCACGTTGCTCAAGAAGGATGCGGGCGACCTGTGGGACACGGGCAAGGTCGCTTCCGATCAAAGCACGCAGGTCGCTTATGCCGGCAAGCCGCTGGCCTCGCGCCAGGCCTGCTTCTGGAAAGTGCGCATTTACGCTCAGGCCGGCAAGGCTTCGCCGTGGAGTGAGCCCGCGTCATGGACCATGGGACTGCTTAAACCCGGCGATTGGAAGGGCCGTTGGATCGGCAAGGACGAAGCCGAAAAGGCCGTCGTGCTGACCGGCTGTTCGTGGATCGGATATCCGGAGGGAATGCAAGGAACGACTGCCGCGCCGGGCCTGCGCTATTACCGCCGCGTGTTCGAACTGCCGGCGGGCCGCGCCGTGCGCCGGGCGGAGCTGAGCCTGGCCGCCGACAACGGGTTCGACTGTTGGGTCAACGGCGAACGCTCGCTGAACGGCAACACCTTCTCGACCGCAAGCGTGAAAGACGTCGCGCCGCTCCTGCGGCCGGGGAAGAACCTGATCGCGGTGCAGGTCAACAACCTCGGCGACACACCGAATCCTGCCGGGCTGGTCGGCAAGCTGACGGTCGAATTCGAGGCCGGCGAGCCGCTGGTCATCATCACGGACGGGCAGTGGAAGACGTTCGCCCAGGAAGTCCAGCAGTGGCAACAGACCGCGTTTGACGATGCGGCGTGGTGTCCGGCGAACGTGCTGGGGCCGGTCGGCATGCAGCCGTGGGGCAACGTAGCCGGCCCCGAAGACCGCCGGCTGGCCGCACGCATGCTGCGCAAGGAGTTCGACGCGCCGAAAAAGGTCGCGCGCGCCACGGTCTACTTCAGCGGGATGGGGCTTTCGGAACTGTATCTGAACGGTGCTAAAGTAGATGACGCCGTGCTGTCGCCGGGCCTGACGGAATACGCCAAGCGCGTTTTCTACGTGACGTATGATGTGACGGGGCAGCTCAAGCGCGGCCGCAACGCGCTCGGCGTATGGCTCGGCAACGGACGCTTTTACGCACCCCGCTCGACGTCGCCCATGAAGACCCTCGGCGGCGGCTTCCCGAAGCTGGTGCTGCAACTGGAGGTCGATTACGCCGACGGCACGCGCGATACGGTCGTCAGCGACGGCTCATGGAAGCTGACCGCCGACGGGCCGATCCAGGCGAACAACGAATACGACGGCGAAGCGTACGACGCGCGCCGCGAGCTGCCCGGCTGGGCCAGCGCCGGGTTCAGCGATGCGGCGTGGTCGCCCGCGCAGCTCGTAGACATGCCCGATGGCGTGCTCGCGGCGCAAGTGATCGAGCCGATCCGCGTGACCGGAACGCTCAAGCCCGTCGCGCTCACCGAGCCGAAGCCGGGCGTCTTCGTTTTCGACATGGGGCAGAACATGGTCGGCTGGTGCCGGCTGGCCGTGCGCGGCCCGGCGGGCACGCGCGTGTCGCTGCGCCACGCCGAGACGCTGCTGCCCGACGGCACGCTGTACCTCGACAACATCCGCGCGGCCAGAGTCACGGACCTCTACACGCTCAAAGGCGGAGGCAAGGAGATCTACGAGCCGCGCTTCACCTATCACGGCTTCCGCTTTGTCGAGGTCACGGGATTTCCGGGCAAACCGACGCTCGCGGCGCTCGAAGGCCGCGTGGTCAACGACGACGTGGCGAGCGCGGGCGAGTTCGCCTGTTCGAACCCGACGATCAACCGCATCTACCAGAACACCCTTTGGGGCGTGCGCGGCAACTACCGCAGCATCCCGACCGATTGTCCGCAGCGCGACGAGCGCCAAGGCTGGCTGGGCGACCGCTCGGCCGAGTCCAAAGGCGAGACCTACCTGTTCGACATCGCCGCGCTCTACGCCAAGTGGGTGAGGGACATGGCCGACGCCCAGAAGGAGAGCGGCAGCATCCCCGACGTCTGCCCGTCCTACTGGCCGCTCTATAACGACAGCGTCACGTGGCCCAGCAGCGCGGTCATCATCCCCGGCTCGCTGTACGACCAGTATGGCGACACGCGTGTCCTCGCGCGGCAGTATCTGAGCATGACGAAATGGATCGATTACATGACGGGCTTCGTCAAAGACGGCATCATCGACAAGGACAGCTACGGCGATTGGTGTGTGCCTCCCGAAGACCCGAAGCTGATCCACTCGAATGATCCGGCCCGCAAGACCGCGCCCGCCATTCTCGCCACGGGCTATTTCTACCACTGCCTGACGCAGATGGCGCGCTACGCGACCGTGCTGGGCAAGCCAGACGACGCGAAGCGTTTCACCGCGCTGGCCGACCAGCTCAAAGCCGCCTTGAACACGAAGTTCTACAAGTCCGACCTCGGCTATTACGACAACGGCTCGCAGACCGCTTGCGTGCTGCCGCTGGCCTTCGACATGGTGCCGCCTTCGGAGCGCGGCCGCGTGTTCGCGCATCTGGTGAAGAAGATCACGGAAGAGACCAAGGGGCATGTGGGCACGGGCCTCATCGGCGGGCAGTGGCTCAACCGCGTGCTCACCGACAACGGGCGGCCCGATCTCGCCTACCGGCTTGCGACGAACAGAACTTATCCGAGCTGGGGCTATATGATCGAACAGGGCGCGACCACAATCTGGGAACTCTGGAACGGCAACACCGCCGACCCCGCGATGAACTCGGGCAACCACGTCATGCTCGTCGGCGACCTCGTGATCTGGTTCTACGAGACCCTTGCCGGCATCAAGTCCGACCCCGCGCAGCCCGGCTTCAAACACATCATCATGCACCCCCAGCCCGTCGGCGACCTGACCTTCGTCAAAGCCTCGCACCTGTCTCCCTACGGGCTTGTCGCAAGCGAATGGCACAAGAAGGACGGCACGTTCGACTGGCAGATCACCGTCCCGCCGAACGCGACCGCCACGGTCTACGTGCCGGCCGCCAGCACGGAGAAAATCACCGAAGGCGGCAAGCCGCTATCGAAGGCTCTGGGCGTGAAGGTGCTCCGCATGGAGGGTGCCGCCGCCGTGCTCGAGGTGGCGTCTGGTTCGTACCGGTTCGTGGCACGCTAGGCTGACTTCGCTGTCGTTCGTCAATGCCCTACGCCGGAGGTGTTATGAAGAACCCGATGGACCGACAGCTCGAGAAGAGCCTTTCGGACAGAGCCGTCGCCATCGGGCGCGAAGGCGAGACCGCGGCTTTCGGCGAACTGCTCGAACTGCTGCGTTCGTCTTCGGACAATGTCCGCCGTCTCTCCGCGTCGGCACTCGGCAAGCTGGCGTGGCTGGGTGTGGATCAGGCCGCCGCCGTGTCCGCGCTCGCGCCCGTCGCGCGGCGCGACCCTCATCCTCAGACGCGCCAATACGCGATCAAGGCCCTCAAGGCGTACGGAGCGGCGTCCCGCAACTGCCTGCACGATTTACACGATCTGGCTCGCAATCCAGCCGAGAAGGACTATGTCCGGCGCGACGCGGAGGCGTCCGCAACCTTCATTGAAGAGGCGATCCGCATCGCGGCCGCGCAGGCCGAACACCGTTGCCAACGTTGCGATGCGCGTGTCACGGCTAACGAGTTCGCCCGTTCGCAGCAGGCTTTTCAGCGTATTTTCTGCGATCACTGTTTCGACGAAGTTTATTTGGAGCGGCGCAACTTTGAGACGCAGGTTGAACTCAACAAGACGGTTGAAGCCCAAGACGGCACGATCGTGCAGTCGCAAGGCGAGCGACGCCTTGCCGAGTGGCTTACGGCACATGGCCTCGCCTATCGATACGACGCCAAGTTCCGGATCATCGGCGAGTTTCAGATCCGCCCGGACTTCTATTTGCCGGAACTCGACGTGTATATCGAGTACTGGGGCCTCGACACGCCGCAGTACAAGATGAGCATGTATAAAAAGCAGATGCTCTACCAGCAAGAAGGCAAGCGGTTGATTTCGGTGTACCCGCGTGACCTGCCCGGTCTGGGCGAGCTTCTGACCGTGAAACTGCGCCTGTTCGGATACACGGTCAGCGCGAACGAGCGAAGCGAAGTCAGCCCAACACAGAGGCCGCCCCCATGATGAGAACCCTTGTACATTGTGCTGCGTTCGGCGTGGCGGTCGCGGCGTCGGCCGCCACCTCTGCGCCAACGCCGAGTTCGCCACGCTGCCTTTCACGATGCCCGCAGCCGACCTGCGGCTCAACGCGGCCATCCCCTCGCCCGAGCGGGCCTTTGCCACTCAGCAGGCGTATGTCATGGTGTCTGTCTTGGATGAGAAAGATGCTGTTGTGACGGGCTTTGAGGCGGACAAACGCCTGCTCAAGAGCGCCGATCAGATCGACCTGCCGTTGGCTTGGAGCGGCAAGTCGGCCCGCGAATTGTCTGGCCGGAAAATCAGCCTGCGCTTCTATCTCCGCAGCGCGAGCATCTACGCTGTGACCGCCAAGGAGTCACGCGTTTGAAATTCGGATGGCCCGTGGCAGCCGGTTCTGTTAAGCTATAGCTATTATGAAAAAGGGGTTTGTCCGTTTGACGGCGGCGTGGGGGATCGCGCTGTCCATTTCTGTTGTGTCTTGTGAACTCCGTGCGGACATGAGCGCCGCTGCGACGAACGATCAGGTCGCGGCTTATCCGGCGCAGCTCCGCTGGATCTGGTTTCCGGAAGGGCAGCCTGCCCAGGATGCCCCGGTCGGCGTACGCTATTTCCGCGCGGCAGTCACGCTCCCGACGAATGCCGTCTTCTCGTGCGCCCAACTCATCATCAACGCCGATGATGCCTGCACGCCGTACGTCAACGGGACGCCGCTCTCCCACAAGGGCAACGGGTGGCTGGACTTCGATACCTACGACGTGACGCGCCTGCTGCACCCCGGCCGCAACGTGCTGGCTGTGGAGGCGCAGAACTCGGCCTCGGCCGCCGGTGTGATCGGCTGGCTCGTCGAACGGCTGGAAAAAGAGAAACGCGTGGTGGCCGTCACCGACGGCACCTGGAAGGCGTCTGACAAGCCCGCGCCAGGCTGGGAGCAGCCCGCGTTCGATGACGCGGCGTGGCCGGCGGCGATGGAGCTTGGCCCGGTGACGATGGCGCCGTGGAGCGGGAGGCTGCGCTACGCCAGTCTGCCGCTGATGACCCTAACCAAGCTGCGCAGCGAGAAGCCGGTCACCCCCGCCGAGGCGCAGGTGATGATCGAAGAGGACTGGATCTTTCAGGCCAACGATACCACGACCGCTCAGCGGGCGCTGCTCGAGCTCAACTGGGCTAAAGAGCTTGCCGCGCGGCTGACGGCGCGGTCCGGCAAGCTGGACTTCACGACAGAGCTGGCCGCGCTCGCCGCGCTCGAAACCCAACTGAAGGCCCTGCCGCCCGCGCAGGACGACGACGCGACGCGCGGTCTTTATCTGGCCGTGCGCCGCCTCAAGCGCACGCTGATGCTCCGCAATCCGCTGCTGAACTTCGACCGCGTCCTACTCACGGACGGACCCTCTTATACCAGCCCGCACGAGTCCGCTCACCGCAACGGCTACTATTATGGCGGTTGGTCGGGCAGCCGACTGCTGGTGCTGGACGGACTGCGGCCGGACGGCGTCGAGCGCGAGCTGGTGCCAGGCGCGGAAGGCTACATCATGCGCATGGACCTGGCGTTCGACGCCTCGAAAATCGTGTTCAGCCTCAAGCCCAAGGGCGAGGCCAGCTTCCACCTCTACGAAATCGGCGTCGACGGCAAGGGCCGCCGCCAGCTCACCAACAGCCTCTACGACGACATGGACCCGATCTATCTGCCCGACGGCCACATCCTGTTCTCCACGTCGCGCGGCAACTCCTATGTCCGCTGTCTGCCGCAGTCGGCCTGCACCGTGCTTGCGCGCTGTGAGGCCGACGGCCGGAACATCACCATGATCTCCCGCAACAACGAGCCCGACTATACGCCCTCGCTGTTGTCCGACGGCCGCGTGCTCTACACCCGCTGGGAATACACGGAGCGCCCGCTCTGGCGGCTGCAGAAGCTCTGGACGGTCAATCCCGACGGCACCGGCGAGTCGGTCTTCTGGGGCAACGGCAGCGCCTATCCCGACATGCTCTGGGAGGCGCGGGCCGTGCCGGGCGGCACGCAGGTGATGTTCGTCGGCGTCGGCCACCACAACGTTTTGACCGGCTGCCTCGGCCTGCTCGACGTCGGCCGCGGCCTGCAGTGGCCCGACGGCATCACGAAGGTCACCAAGGAGCTTCCCTGGCCGGAAGTCGGCGAGCCGGAGGGCGGCAGCCCCATCGCCTCGCCGCGCTATCACACCAGCGGCGGGCTGTGGTCTGTGCGCAGTCCCTATCCGCTCGGCCCCGAGGATTTCCTGATTTCGGCCGCACGCGTCCCCAACGGCGATTTCGCGCTCTTCCTGATGGATATCCACGGCAACCGGGAGCTGCTCTACACCGGAAGGCAAACCGTCTGGTACGCGCAGCCGCTCCGCCCGCGCACGCCGCCGCCGGCCATACCCGAGCGCGTGGCCTGGCCGCGAGCCGGAGAGCAGGCGCAGGGCGGCGTGCTGTTCAGCCCGAACGTCTATGACGGCGTCGAAGGGCTTCCGCCCGGCACGGCGAAATTTCTGCGCGTGATCGAGATGGACGCCAAGACCTACAGCATGGGCTTCAAGTCCTGGCGCCATTCCGGCCCGGCCATCTCGGTCATCCAGGAAGACGGCGTCAAGCGCATCCTCGGCACCGTGCCGATCCAGCCCGACGGCTCGGTCGCGTTCAAGGTGCCCGCGGGCCGGGCGCTGCACTTCCAGCTCTTGGACGAGCGCATGCGCTGCGTGCAGATCATGCGCTCCTTCACCGGCGTCATGCCGGGCGAAACCCGCGGCTGCCAAGGCTGCCACGCCCTGCACACGGCGACGCCGGACAAGAGCCAAAACGTCCTCGCGCTCCGCACGCCTCCCGCCGATCTCACTCCCCCGCCGTGGGGCGCCGACACCAGCATCAGCTACGAGCGCTTCTGCCAGCCGGTCCTTGACCGGTACTGCGGCAAGTGCCACCAAGGCGACGGCAAGGGCCGCGCCAAACTCGACCTGACCCTGCGCGGCGGCGTGCCGGAAGAGGGCATCGCCGATCCCAAGCTCTGGCCGTTCAAAGAGCCGTACCTCACGCTCGTCGGCGCCGGCGCGTGGGCCGGACCCAAGCCCGAGGGCACCGGCGCGGCCCTCGGACTCGCCGGCTGCATCAGCGTGGAAACCGACCAGCACTACGGGCCGCTCAAGCCGATGACCATGCTCTCCTCGACGAGCCGGCTGATCGAGCTGGCGACAAGCGGCAAGCACAACAAGGTGAAGATCGAGGGCGAGGATCTGCAGCGCCTGATGGCCTGGGTGGATTGCAACTGCGTCTATCGCGGCGACGAAGAGGTCCGGCAGATACCCGACCCTCCGCCCCAGATCGCCAACGGTTTCCCCGTGCCGGTCAAAACCCGCACCGCCCCCAAGATCGACCGCCTTCAGCCCGTCACCGACCCCGTTGCCGCCGGCGCCAAGTGAGTCGTCGCTTTATGGGAACGGAACCGAATCAGCCGTGTGACTTCCGCTCACGCTCAGGGGCTGTGATCAGACGCACAGTCTGGTTGATTTGTTTGAGTGCCGGCTGTTCGCGCGACACGCGGTCCGCCGATTCCGGTGACGCGTTTACGGGGTCGGCCAGTTGCCGTCCGTGTCACGAGAAGTTCTACACGCTCTGGTCCACCTCCCGCCATGGCCTCGCGATGCAGCCGGTGACCGAAGCGTTCGCACGGCAGTCGCTGACTCCTCAGACGAATGCGCTTGAAATCGGCAAAAGCCGCTTTAGAGCCGACATCGCCGCATGCGTGGTTCGGGAGAAAGGCCCGAAGGGGCGCCGGTCGTACCCGATGGCTCACGCCATGGGCGGCAAGAACATGCGACCGAACACACGCACCACAAACCCGACAGCAAGGGCAGCCAGTGCGTCTCGTGCCACATGCCCATGACTACCTTTGCGCGGATGCAGCGGTCCGACCACTCCCTGCTTCCGCCCACGCCGGCCGCCACGCTGGCCTACCAATCGCCCAACGCCTGCAACCTCTGCCACACGGACAAGGATGCGGGCTGGGCCGATGCGAACGTGCGGAAATGGCAGACACGCGATTATCAGGCGCCCGTGCTTTACCGCGCCGGGCTGATCGCTGCGGCACGTAAGCGCGAGTGGAGTCGGCTGGACGATATTCTGACATTCATCGGCGACGCACAGAGCGATCCGGTCTTCGTCGTCTCCCTGATCCGCCTGCTGGAATCGTGCGGCGAAAAGCCTTAGGGACATAGCCATCCGCTTGTCCGCGCGGCGGCGCACAGGCGCTGGAGGGCGACTTCAGCCAAGCGACGTTCGACGCGTTGGCAGCAGCGGCCAAAGACGACTTCCGCCTGGTCCGCACCTCGTCCGCCTCGTCGCCGGCGCGGTATCCCCAGCGCACCGTGTCCGAATCCGTTTTCAAGGAGTTGGAGGCCGGCCTGATCTGTTTCCCCGACGCGGGGAGTTCGCATTACAACATCGGGAACTATTACGAGGCATGCGGCAAACCGACACAGGCTTTGGCTGCTTACGAACAGGCCATGCGGCTGCGTTCAGACGTGATCCCTCCCCTCGTGAACGCCGCGTTGCTGGTCGCGCGGCAGGGCAATCTGGAGGCGTCCTTGCGGTATCTGACAAAGGCCGAGAAGATCGATCCGAAGCATCCGGCCGTGAATCTCAATCTCGGGCTCGCCCTGGCCGAACAGGGCAATAGGGTCGAAGCCGAGCAACACTTCCGTACCGCCCTAACGAATGATGCGACGATGGCACAGGCGGCTTACAACCTGGGCGTGCTGCTGAACCGCACGAGCGTGTCGGAAGAAGGCGTCGGTTGGTGTCGCAAGGCCGCTGAGTTGCAGCCGCAAAACCTCGCCTATGTCTACACGCTGGCCTTTGACTTTCGACGCGGAGTCCAACCACTCCTTGACCTGCTCGGGCGGCGCGTCGTAATAGCCGGCGATGACTTGCCGGTGGCCGCGGTCGGCGAAGAATTTCAGCGACTCATCCCGCTTGTCGAAGTTCCAGTTCACAATCGTGACCGACGGTGAGAGACCTTCCCAAGAACCTGTGAGATCGCCGCGCACCAGATAATAGTTCCCGTGCGCATTGTGGAAAGGATCGAACATGTCGCTCCACACATAGACCTCCGAGCCGGCCAGCCAGCCTGTGCAGCGCTTGACCTGATCCGCCAGCAGCGGCCCCGCGTCGAGCTTCAGGCTCGCGCACGACTGATCCCAATTCAGCGTCCGGATCTCGTCGTGCGCCATCATGTAGCGCCGGGCCGCCTCAGCACATTCACGAACCCCGCGTCCTCGATCTTCCAGTCCTTCCACACGAGGCGGCCCTTGCCGCAGCCCCAGACGCCGAAGTAAACGGCCACCTCCTCATTGTCCAGCGTGTTGAAGACCACGTCGTGACGCGTCAGCGCCTGCGTCCGCTGCACGCCCAGGTTCTGATACTGCAGAGAGTTGTCCCCCGCGAGCGCCTTGATCTCAGGCATGCCGTGAAAATCTTTCGTCTCGATGCTGACCGAGAGATGGTAGCAACGGAACTTCGGCAGCTTACGCTTGAAAACCAAGCGCACGTTACCCGTGCCGTCCGCGACCGTCGCGGTCTCGCCTTCGATCACGACAGCGTCGTCCTTCCAGTCCGGCTTGCCGAGGCGGACCGCAGGATCACCGGCGGGAACCAGCCGCCCTTCACGCACCACAAAGGGTGCGTCTTTTATCGGCAGCCCCTCCGCCAGATTGGGGTTGTGCCAGAGCATGCCGTTCGACCAGCCGACAGGGAACAGGACCGGCACCAGTTGGAGATTCAGCTCCTCCGCAAGCCGCTTCACCCGGTCCACATTGTTGAAGTATATTTTCTCCATGCTGCCGAGCCCACCGAGCCGCGAGAACTTCGAATCGGTCAGCATCACATGCGTATACCCTGCCGCCGCCGCCCGACGCCAGATCCCTTCCAGCTTCGTCACATTCTCATCGACCTGCAGGTTGACGGGATAATAGAGCCACAGTTCGCGTGCGACGCGATCAGCCGCCCAAACCTGATCGATCCCCGCCACAAGAAGCAAACCTGCGGCCAAACGGATGATCGCGGACCGACTATTCGAGTTACTGATCATGGACACCCTCCTCCATTTCATGTGTTCGTTCGTACCCTTCAGTGCATTTTCGGCGCCGCATGAAGAAACGCCTTACGGCGTCACTACAAACGGTTGCACCCAATGTCGGTTCGCGTTCACAGCGCGAAACGTTCGTCGTGGATACGGGACGCGGAGATACCCAGAGCGGCCAGCGCGGCACGCACGCCCTTCATCATGGGGGGCGGCCCGCAAAGATAGATGTCACGCTCGGACAGGTCGGGCACAAGCCGCACGATCCTCTCTCGGTCCACACGGCCCTTCTCGCCCGGCCACGCGGGGTCGTCGCTCATGACATGAAACAGCTTCAGCCTCCCGCCCGATCTCGCGGCCAACGCCTCCAGTTCTCCCCTGAATGTAATGCCGCCGCTGTTGCGGTTGCCGTAAATCAGGATCACGTCGCGCCCGCCCGCGACCAGTTCTTCGGCCAGCGCACGGATCGGCGTGATGCCGATGCCGCCCGCGATCAACAGCACCTTGTCGGAGACGCACATCCGGGAGGTGAAAAGGCCGTGCGGACCGTCGATCAGCACCGGCGTGCCGGGTTTCAGTTCCGGAATGCGGCGGGTGAAGTCGCCCAGCCGTTTGATCGACAGCCGGAGCCGCTTGCCGTCGGGAAAGCAGGACAGGGAAAAGGGGTGGGCCTCCCACCGGAAACCTTGGGTCATGAAGCGGACGATCATGAACTGTCCGGCCTCGACCCGGAAGGCCTCCAGATCCTTCCCGCCGATGGTTACGGAGGTCACGTCGCCTGCCTCGGGAACGACGTCGGTCACGACAAACCGATGCCGGGCGAAAGCCAGCAAAGGACGCGCAAAGCGGTAGGCCAGCAGATTCAGAAGCACAAACGCATAGAGCGCGACCCAGTAATATTTAAAAGCGGGGTGATCGGTGAAGTCGCTCCCCGAGACCACCTGGTGCATGCAGGTCAGCCCGAACGCGAGATACAGCACGAGGTGTGTCGCATACCAAAGCTCATATCGCAGGCGCTTCAGCAGCACGAGGGCCGAGAACACGGTCGCGGCGACGATCAGGCCCAGCCCGATGACCGCGGCCAGCAATCCCCGCCACGTCTTGCAGAAATCCGCAGCCTGCTCCCAGAAACCGACCCCAGCCAGCATGGCGTGGCCGTACGTCAGCAGGACGGGGTGCGCGAGGAGCAGAAGAACGAGCGCGAAGCCGACCAGGTGGTGAAGGCGGGTGAGGCGATCCATGCCGCAGGACCGCTCCACCCACCGCATGCGTCCGATCAGCACGAGCTGAAACAGAATCGCCAAGACCGCCAGCAGACCCGCCAGCCGGCCCCACGCCAGCAACATTCCGCTGGCATCCCCTGTGAGGAGGATGCCAGTCGAATGATGCGTATGGAACCAGAGCCAGCAGCCGACCACGATCAGAAGCTGCCCGCCTGCCAGTAAACCGTTTCTGAGACGATTAAGCCTACCGCCAGCGGAGCTAGAACAAACGTTACGGGTAACTCTGGTAGGGACGGTTCCCCGAACCGTCCGCGGACGCCTCGGGGAGGCGTCCCTAC
>JANYBJ010000296.1 GCA_025360845.1 bacterium | reverse complement strand
CGCCCGCGTTAGAGTAGTGTCTTTTAAATGTCAATACACATGACAGTCAACTTCAACCGGTTTATTTTGACAGGTTTGACAGGATTTTCAGGACTAACTCGTTATTCATCCTGTTTCATCCTGCCTTCCTGTCAATAGAATTTAAGGTACACTGTCTAGTTATTTGCGGGACTCTGCATGAGGTGTCTTTGTGGTGGAAATTCCGGGTTGCTGGCAGAGCCCGCGTTAGGTGTTTAGGTTGTTCAACTCCCTCTCCCTAACAGCCCAATGTGGGCAAGCCCACAACCCTCACCCCGGCCCTCTCCCAGAGGGCGAGGGTGCAAACAACTTGTTTTTTATTGTGCTTGTTAATTCGTAAGGCACCTAAACACCTAACAGCCTTCTCCCATTCCGCCTCTGTAGGAAGCCTCCCGCCCGCCCAGTTGCAATACGCTTCCGCCTCGTAATAGGTCACGGCGACGACGGGGTGGGCCTCCGTCTGGGTGAAGCGGGGATGCGCGTGCCCATGGCCGATCCATTCCTGCTCAGCGGCCCAGTGCTCGGGTTCGTTACGCTCGGGGGCATCAGCGAGGCGGGTGGCGCGACTGACGCTACCGTACATTCCCGCGTAGTCGAGGGTATTGCCCTGTTTCCATTTCCAGCCTTCGGCCGACCAGTATTGCGGGTCTCAGAATCCGAAGCTTATTCATAAATGCACTCCATACCTCTGAAGGGTGGCTTGCCGAAGAGCGGAAGAAACAGGCCAAGTGAAACCTCCCGCTCCGAACAGCAATCCCACAAGCAAGAAGGCGGCCAACCGACCGCCTTCTTGCTCTACAGACCGGTTGTGCGGACGGTCAGAACAAACGTATCATCGTGCCGACAGGAAACACCTTCAAGACAACTTGACCGCCTTCCGCAGTGATCTTGCCCGCGCCGATCATAGAACCGCTGTCGATGACCGGAACGCTCGCGAAGGAGCCGGAGACTGTCGAGTAGGTCGCCAGAGTATAGGAACCGTACGGCAGTCCGACGGGCAGATTCAGGTGAACGACCGTGTCGTTCAGAGTCAGCGAGCCGGTAAACGTCAACGTGCCTGGGTTCGTGAAGAGCGCCTTTGCGCCAGTCTGGAAGGTGACGTTACCGCCGATGGCTCCGGTTCCGCCGAACGTTGCGCCGTCGTTTACCGTGACGTTACCTGCGCCTGTTCCGTTATTCGCGAGCAGGGTGCCGCCGTTAACCGCGGTGCCGCCGGTGTAGGTGTTCGCGCCGGAGAGCACGAGCGTGCCGGTGCCGGACTTGACGAGGCTGCTGCCCGCGCCCGCAAGCGCCGAGCTGATCGTGTCGGAAACATTGTTGACAACCAGGTTTGCGCTCTCAGGCAGGGTGATCGTGCCGCCCGCAAGCGTGATGGCGCCGGAGCCGGAAGCAAAGGTCATGTCGCCCGAAGACACAGTGCCATCCACCGTGACGGTACCCGCGCCGAGACCGGTCGCCCCGTTGCCGAAGTGTACGGCGTCGCTCAGGGCACTGTTGAAGTCGACAGGCGTCGTGTTTCCGGCCGCATCCGCGCTCCAGCCTTGGCTGCCGTTACCAATGGTCCGTGCGGCCCAGATTCCGGACGCCGAGCCGAAACCGGCCTCGCTTCCGTTGTTGTCCCAGTATAACGTGCCCGGCATCACGCGGAGTTGCAAGGCGTTAAGCTGTGTGCTGGCGTTCCCGTTCAGGGTGAACGTTTGGGAGGCGCCGCCCGCAGTGAACGTGCCGATGACAAATTGGCCCACGCCACCCAAAACATCGGTGGTGTTGTAATCGAGTGTGGCCGTATTGCCGCCGGTACTGGTGACGGTTTCGGTACGCCCGGGAATGCCACGGCTATCGTTCACCCAGATTTGCACACGGTAGGTATGGCCAGGCGCCAGATTGTTCAGCGCGATGTTGTAGTCGCCGGGGTTACCGTAAATGCCGCCCGTCGTCATCGCCTGATACTCGGCGGAAAGGCTGGTGAACGGTGCGGCGGTGTAGTAGCCGTAGTTGGGAAAAAGGCTCCAAAAACTGCGGATCATGGTCACGTCCGTTCCAAGCGCACTGACGCTGCTTCCCAACGCGAAAGGAACCGTGTTCACCGTCGCAGCCGCGTTGAAGCCGTAGGCGTATTTGAGCATTCCGGTGGTGGCCACATCGGTATCCGCCGACATGGTCTGGGCGGTCTCCCAAGTGATTCCTGCCGAAGTATACTCCGTGGCCAAGCCATACTTGGCCGCAAGGTAGGTGCCGACGGCGAGTTCCTCAGCCGACGACAGCGCGCCGTCGTAGATCAGGACCTCGGCCATGTCACCCGCCCAGCTCCTGCCGGCGATGCCGCGGTCTTCGGAGAGCCTGTTCGCGCGCACAGGGCCGGTGGTGACCACACTGACCAGCGAGTATGCGGCGGAAGGCAGCACGGTCGCTGTCCCGTTCACCACCGTCCCCATAAGCTTCGTCGTTCCGTTTTTGATGGAGGCGCTCGCGTGCGTGGGGTGCCACATCTCAGCGAAGTCGCCTGCATGGAAATCGTAAGCGCCGCTGTCCCCCAGCAAAAAGTGTAAGCCGGGATTGGTGTTTTTGACCACCCAAAACACGGTCCGGATAGCCGTATCTTCCGTAAAATTAAAGCTGGAATAGCCATCGCCGTTGAACCGCACCACGGGCTTGCCGTTGAGCGCGCCGGTCTGATACGTGGCGGCGCTGCCGGTGGCGGCGGCGAAGTTGTTTTTTCCGGACATGTCGGTCCAGGCCGTCACCGTGTCGCCGTTGTTCAGGCCGGTGAGTTGCGACGCGTCAAGCCAGATGGCGGCATCGGACACTCCTGCCGGCCCGGTCAACGTATAGGCCGTTGCCAAACCATATTTCTTTGCCAGATAGGTGCCGACAGCGCGTTCCTCTGCCGGCGACAGCGCGTGGTCGTAGATCAGAACCTCGGCCATGTCACCCGCCCAGCTCCGGCCGCCGATCCAGCGGTCTGCGGAGAGCGTATTCGCCCGCACGGGACCGGTGGTGACCAGACTGACCAGCGAGTATGAGGCGGAAGGCAGCATGGTTTTGGTTCCGTCCACCCCCACCCCCATGAACTTCGTCGTTCCATCTTTAATGGAGGCGCTTACGTAACGGCTGTCCCAAAGCGCGACGCCGCTTTCGTCCGGATGGAAATCGTAAGCGCCGCTGTTCCCCAGCATAAAGTGCATGCCGGGAGTGGTTTTTTTGAGCACCCAGAACACGGTTCGGATCGCGTTATCTTCCGTGAAATTAAAGCTGGCGTTGCCATCCGCGTTGAACCGCACCACGGGCTGGCCGTTGAGTGCGCCGGTCACGTACGTGGCGGCGCTGCCGGTGGCGGCGGCGTGGTTGCCATTCCCGGACATGTCGGTCCAGGTCGCCACCGTGTCGCCGTTGTTCAGGCCGGTGAGTTGCGATGCGTCCAGCCACAGGGCGGCGGTGTTTCCGGGCAGATATTCCGTTACAAACCCATACTTAACCGAAAGGTAGCTGCCGACGGCGCGTTCCTCTGCCGGCGACAGCGCGCGGTCGTAGATCAGGACCTCGGCCATGTCACCCGCCCAGCTCCGGCCTCCGATGCCACGGTCTGCGGAGAGCGTATTCGCCCGCACGGGACCGGTCGTGACCAGACTGACCAGCGAGTATGAGGCGGATGGCAGCACGGTCCTGGTTCCGTTCACACCCACCCCCATGAGCTTCGTGACTCCATTTTTGATGGCGTCGCTCGCGTAGCCGCTGTCCCACATCGCGTAGCCTCTTTCATCCGGGTGAAAATCGTAAGCGCCGTTGTCCCCCAGAAGAAAGTGCATACCGGGAGTGGTGTTTTTGACCACCCAGAACACGGTTCGTATCGCCGCATCTTCCGTGAAATTAAAGCTGGCGTTGCCGTCCGCGTTGAACCGCACCACGGGCTGGCCGTTGAGCGCTCCGGTCACGTACGTGGCGGCGCTGCCGGTGGCTGCGGCGTGGTTACCATTCCCGGACATGTCGGTCCAGGTCGCCAACGTATCGCCGTCGGCCAGACCGGTGAGCTGCGACGCGTCCAGCCACAGGGCGGCGTCGGTCACGCCGGCGGGTCCTGCAGCCAGGCTGATGCCGGGGCACAGGCCTAAGGCAATCACACCCATAACCGCCGCCGCGCCCAACCCGAGGGCGGAACGCTTCATGACCTCTTGCATGCTTCTGATTGTCTTCATACTCACACTTCCTTTACCGATGAATCCCGCCACAAAAATGCTCAGTTTCATTTAGATGACGTAATTCTAACCCATCTCTGAATGAAATGGAATCTGTTTTTTGGCAATTTTGAGCTTCGTTTTTTGGCAAACGAGGTGTCCTATACTAACGCGGGCTCTGCCCGCAACCCGGAATTTCCACCACAAAGACACCTCATGTAGTGTCCCGCAAATAACTAGACAGTGTACCTTAAATTCTATTGACAGGAAGGCAGGATGAAACAGGATGAATAATGAGTTAGTCCTGAAAATCCTGTCAAACCTGTCAAAATAAACCGGTTTAAGGTGACTGTCATGTGTATAGCCATTTAAGGGACACTACACTAACCACCTGTGGGGAGTTAGGGAGAATTTAGGAATTGAACAGCCTAACAGCCTATACTTGCAAGCGCAGTGTGTTTATTTTGTCACTTGGGCTTCCACAACTCCCTGACCGGCGGCGGATGCGCCCGCAGCACTTCGGCGCTGAGCGTGCGGGCGAAAGACGAAGGCGGAGTCCGCCCCTCTTGGGTGTCGCGCACGGGGTTTGCCTCCGGTTCAAAGGTGCAACCGGTAAAGGGTTGCCACTCCTTTGTCAGCAGCTTGAACCGGCTGATGGCCCAGTCGCCATTGTTACTCCAGTCGGATTTCCACGGCGCCTCCTTGCTGCGCCAGTAATCGCCGCCGCAGGACCCGATGAGCCGCGCTTGGCCGCAGTCGTCAGGTTTGGACGGATCGTCGACCACCAGCCGGGCGAAGAAACAGGAGGCCAGGCCGGCGATGTCGGATGGGGCCACGGCGACGCGTCCTTCCCGCGGCCAGAAGTGATAGTTGTAGCCTGCCATCAGTTTCACCGAGACCGATCCATCCGCCTCGGTCCGAACATCGGCAGGGATGTGGGCATCGTCCTTGAAGTCCTCGCGGTAGGCGGCACCCTCGGGCGTCACACCGTGCTTGAGCAGTTTCCAAGTGCCCTCCTTGCGGCTGAGCATCCACAGGGCACAATCACGGATCTGAACCCGCACGTTCTGCGCCGGGCTTCCCGGACGCCCGGCGTAAATCTGACCCCACATGATGGTGTGGTCAAAGCCCGCGCGCATGACGTTGCCATCGCCTACCCGCGGCTTTTTAGCCCAAGCGGCGTCGACACCCGAGGGCAGGATGGCGTTGTCGATGCTCATGTCGTCGATAAAGAGCTGCGTCACGTCGATCTCGGCGGGCAAAAGGGACTTGACCGGATCAACATCTCTGATGGCCGCGGGAAGGACGCGTCGCCGTGGCCCCATCCGACATCGCCGGCCTGGCC
>JANYBJ010000260.1 GCA_025360845.1 bacterium | reverse complement strand
AGGTTGATGTCCATCACCGCGACTTGCGGCTTCAGGGGAGGAGCCTTTTCAAGGGCCTCTTCGCCCGAGCCGTACGCACCTACACAAGCGCATTGCGGATCGCTGTTGATGATCTCCATCAACCCCGAGCGCAACCGGCTGTCATCCTCTACAACTATCACGTGAATGGCCATAACCCACTGTCCGCCCTTTTTTGGGCCACACGACCGTGACCGCCTGCGAATCAAACCATGGCCGCGAGGCTCCCCAACCAGTCGCTCTCACTCTCGGGCTGAGCGTTGGGCACGACCAGCGACAACGTCATGCGCGACGGATCGAACACGTCCGCGGCCACGCGCCGCACATCGTCGGCAGTGACCGCCTGGATGCCGGCGAGGGTCTCCTCGGGACGCACCAGCCGACCGTAGTTCAGGAACGATTCGCCGATGAACATCATTTGGCTGCCCGTACCTTCCAAGCCCAGACGGAACGTGCCCAGCAGATAGTCCTTGGCACGCTTCAGCTCGAGCGAGGTGACCTTCTTGTCGAGCACGCGACGCACTTCTTTGGAAGTGAGTTTCAGCGCCGCCATCGCACGCTGCGTGTCGAACCCGCCGCTGATCGCAAAAACACCGGTCTCTTCGAACAACTGGAAACTGGACTGGATCGAATAACAGAGCCCGTGGCGCTCGCGAACGCTCTGGAACAGCCGCGAACTCATGTTCTCGCCTAAGATCGCGTTCAGCACACGCAGCGCGTAGCGCCGGTCGTCGTGCCTTCCGAACACGCGGAACCCCACCACCGCCTGCACCTGCGCAATGTCCTTCTTCACCAGCACATAGGGGTCTTGTCCGACCGAGGTGTCGACCGCTTTGAAGTCCAGCCCGCGGCTCTTCCGCACGCCGCCGATCGCGGCGGACACGCAGGACACGCACGCCTCGTGCTCCAGCCGTCCGGAAAACGCGAACACCGTGGCTGACGGCGCATACGCCTGACTCTTGAAACGCAGCAAGGCCTTGCGATCCATCCGGGCCAGCGAGCGCTCGTCTCCGGAGAGCGGCATGCCCAGCGCGTGCCCTTTGAACAGGGCCTCCTGCAGCTTCTCCTGAACCACGTGCTGCGGCTGATCCTGATACATCTTGATCTCTTCCAAGATCACATCGCGCTCGCGGTTCAGGTCCTCCTCTTTCAGCGCGGCGTTGAGGTACATGTCCGACAGCACGTCGAACGCCTGCGGCAGATATTCGTGCGGCAGCCGCGCGTAGTAGCAGGTACACTCCTCCTGCGTGAACGCGTTGAGGTAACCCCCGCGCCCCTCGATCGCCTGCGTAAGCTCCAGCGCCGAGCGCTGTGTCGTTCCCTTGAACAGCATGTGCTCAAGAAAGTGACTCGCGCCGGTCAGCGCCATTTTTTCATGACGGCCGCCCACGCCCACCCAAATGCCGACCGAGACGCTTTCCGCATCGGCGGTCGGCGAGGACACAACCGTCGCGCCGTTTTTCAACACGGTAGACTGAACATGATCTAACATAGAAATCCTAAACCGCCGCAGCCTTCATCGCGGCCAACGTTGTCTTGCCGTCGTAGAGCGCCTTGCCCACGATCGCGCCGTAAAGGTTCGCGCACCCCAGCGCTTTCAGCGCCGTCACGTGCTCGGGAGCGCTCACGCCGCCCGAGGCGATGATGCGGCAGGAGACCGTCCCGCACATCTGCCGCAGTGCGGCCAGATTGGGACCGCCCAACATGCCGTCGGTCGCGGTATCGGTATAGATGATCGTTCTCACGCCGACCGCTTCAACCTGCTTCGCCAGTTCCACCGCACGGGTTTTCGTCGTCTCAACCCAGCCTTTGACTTGCACGAAACCGTCGCGCGCGTCGATGCCGACGGCGATCACATCGCCAAACCGTTTGACCAAGGCAGCCAAAGCGTCGAGGCTCTCCAGCGCACGCGTGCCGATGATGGCCCGCGTCACACCCGCCTGAAGCAAGCGCTCGATGTGCGCGTCGGTGCGCAGGCCGCCCCCGACCTCGACGGGAATGCCGAGCGCCCGGACAATGCGCGAGATGACCTCCGCGTGTTTCGGCTCGCCTTGGAACGCACCGTCCAGATCCACCACATGCAGTTGTTCCGCGCCCTGTTCCAGCCACGTCCGCGCCTGCGCCACGGGATCATCCGAGTAGACGGTCATGTCCTCGGCCCTGCCCTGGCGCAACCGCACACACTTGCCATTCTGCAAATCAATCGCCGGTAAAATGACCATTAAAAACCTCTTGATGGCAAGGGCCGGGCAGACCCCTACACAATCGTCCCCTTGCTGGAAGGGATGCCGCTCTCGCGAGGGTCCGGCTCGACAGCCATGCGAAGCGCACGCGCGAACCCTTTGAACACCGCCTCGCACACGTGGTGAACCTCGTCGCCGTAGACCTGCCGGATGTGCAGGTTCATGCGGGCCTCGACCGACAGCGCGCGGAAGAACTCCTCCAGCAGCTTCACTTCGAAATCGCGCACCTGCATGTGTTTCATCGGGCTCGCAAAAACCAGGAAAGGGCGGCCGCCGAGATCGATGGCCACCTCGCACAAGGCCTCGTCCATCGGCAACAGGAAGAAACCGTATCGCCGGATACCGCGCCGCTCGCCGAGTGCCCTGTTGATGCAAGAACCGAGAACCAGCCCCGCATCTTCGACGGTATGATGGTAATCGACGCTGACGTCGCCCGTTGCCTTGACCTCCAGATCGATCAGCGCATGACGTGAAAAAAGTTCCAGCATGTGGTCCAGAAACCCGATGCCGGTCTCGATCTGGCACGTCCCCGTGCCATCGAGATTGAGCGTCACCACGATGTCGGTCTCGCGTGTCTTACGCGTGAGTGTCGCTGTACGTGTCATACGCTTGTCCTCCGTTCACCTAGCCGCGCCGTCATTCGGCAACGGGATCGGGTTCATCTTTCTTGCCTCGCGCGATTTCGCGCAGACGGATGACCCAGATGCAGACCTCATACAAAAGGCACATCGGCACAGCCATGACAATCTGCGAAACGGGGTCTGGCGGCGTCAGGACCATGGCGATGATAAAGATGATCACGATCGCATGGCGCCGCTTGTCACGCAGCATCTTCGACGGAACAATGCCGACCCAGCCGAGGGCCAGCAACAACAGCGGCAACTGGAAGGCCAGGCCGAACGCCATAATCGTTTTGATCACGATATCGGCATGTTGGTCCAGTCGGATGATTTCGACCTTCACGCCCATCCATACGTTGAGCTGCTGCAACACCTGGAAGCAGATGTTCAGCGTCGCCGCATAGGCCATCCACACGCCGCCGCCGAACAGGATCGTGGAAAAGCAAAGGCAGAAAACGATGACCGTCCGCTCGCTGTGCTTAAGGCCGGGAAAAATAAACCGGAGGATGAAAAACAACAGGAACGGCAAACTGAGCGCGGTCCCGCCCCACAGCATGATGTCGATGAGGATGTCAAAACCGGCGGTCCAACTCAGGCCCTGGATCATGCTCTGCGACTGGGCCGCAGGCGCCATCAGCCAGCGTGTGATGGCCGGCGCGCAAGGGACGATCGCGATCTCACAAAGCATCCAGGCGATCGCGCAGCGTACGACACAGTTCCGCAAGTCGATCAGATGCTCGATAAAAGGGCGCGGAGGGTCATCGTAGTCATCCGCCTTCCCCTGTTTCGTCTTCATTGAAAACCGGCCGATTTTCATGCGCCACCCTCAGAAGGTTTCTTCGGCTCGGGCGCTGAAGAGGTTTTTTCCGGCCCTGGAACGTTCGAATGGGCTTCCGAAGACCAGTTTTTGACATGCTCTTCGTTGCCCGGATACGGTGCCAGATTCGGATAGGCATCATCCCGAGGCGCGGAAGAAGGGGTGTCGGTCGCACTGGGAGACGGCACGCCATCCGCGTCTTTCGGCAGCACCGCAGGTTTCACATCCGGCGACGTCTTTGAAACTTCCTGATCCATCGTCATCAGCTGGTCTTTAAACTCGTCAGCCGCACGACGGAACATCTCCATCATGCGGCCGATTTTTCGGGCGACCTCTGGCATCTTTTTCGGGCCAACCACGATCAGGATGACCACAAACAGAACAATCCACTCACCCGTACCTGCTGAGCCGGTCAGGAAAGCCACGCAAGGAAAATACGACATACCCAGAAGCTCCCGACCCCGACGCATTATTTCTGGAACAACACGAACTCACAGCGGCGGTTAAGACGCCATGCCTCTTCGCCCGTTCCGGCAACCGCGGGTTTCTCTTCGCCATAGCTTCGGGTCTGGATACGCTCCGCCGCGACACCCAGGTTGACCAGATGCGAGCGCACCGCCAACGCGCGGTTCTCGCCGAGCGAAAGGTTGTACTCGTTGCTGCCGCGCTCGTCGCAGTTTCCTTCGACGACCAGCACATGCGTCATGTTTTGCTTCAGGTGCTGCGCGACCTGCTCGATCTTCGAGATCTCGGGCGGAGGCAGCACGTAGCTGTCGAAAGCAAAATAAACAGGAGAGAACTTCACGCCCTGAACGGCCTGCATCGTGTCTTCGAACCGGGCGCCGCTGACCAGGTTGCCAGCCGCATCCGTCACCTTCGAGAGGTCGGTGTTCTCCAGCAGTGTCGGATCGCTCACGCTGTTCGCCAGCTCAGAAGAACGGTCCTTCTGCCAAGGCCAGCGCCAGCCGCCGGCCTTCGTGCGGCAGCCGGTATCCATGAAAACGAGAGCGCCCATCAGCGCGAGATTGACAACGACAACGGAACGAATATGCATAAGTGAACTCCTATGAACCTTTTAACGATCGGACCAATCCGGTGACATCCAGTTTCCGGTAATGTTGATTAACCGTACCGCAGGATCCCCCAGAGTGTCAAGAATGTAGAGCGTCGATCTGCTGGAACAAATCACATGCCGACCGTCCGGCGCCCACGACGGATGCTCGCAGTCGCCCGGCTGCTGCGCCGGCAGCTCGCAGGAGCCTTCGCCGGCCTTCGGGTCGATGACGGCGATCTGGTACCCGCCGCCGCGCTTCGTCGCATAGACAATCTTTCCCTTCGCGCTCCAGTCGGGATTGACGTTCTCGATGCCTTTGTAGGTCAGCCGGCGCGACTGCTGCGTGCCCACATCCACGATGTAGAGCTGCGGCGCCTTGGTCACGTCGGTCACATAAACGATGCTGCGCCCGTCCGGCGACCAGCAGGGACTGGCCTCCGCGCCATGGATTGTCTGGGTCATGCGGGTCAGCTGGCCCGAAGCGAGATTCAGCACGTACAGTTCAGGATTGCCTTGGTAGGAAAGAATCAGCGCGGCGCGCGAACCTTCCGGCGAGATCGCCGCGCCCGTGTTCAGCCCCTTGAACGAAGCCAAGATCTTGCGCTCGCCCTCACCCGCGACCATGCGGTAGATCGAAGGGTACCCTTTCAGAAAGCTGGTGTAGTAGACATCGCGTCCGTTCGGGGCCCAACGCGGTCCGACCGCCGCGACATTGTCGTGCGTGATCTGCATCAGACCTTGCCCGTCCGCGTCACACATGTACAGGTCGGCGTTGTTCCGGCCGCGGCGGTTCACGAACACGATGCGCGTTTGAGCGAAGCCCGTCTCTCCCGCAATCAGCCGCACCATCTCGTCCGACAACTGGTGCGCCTGGCGCCGGACCTCCGCAGGACCCAAGGACACCTTGGCCCAGTTGAACGATTTGCCGGGCCAGGTGACCCTGCACCCGCTCTGTATGCCCGCTCCCGCGTCGGCAACCGCGCCGCTCACAAGCACGGCCCCGGACGCCCCGGACGCCACTTTGAACCAGCCCGAAAGTTCCAAATCCCTCGTGAGCGTACGGATGAAAAGCTGTCCGTTGGGACCTGCCGCCTTCAATCCGGCCAACGAGACCGTGTCTTTCTCCGCGCCTTTTTTGACAACCGAAATGAGCGGCGGCTGACCCGCGGACTGCGCTTGGGAAACGGTTCCTGAAAGTGCCGCCAAAAGAAAAACGGAAAGCGTTAAAATTTTCTGCATAGTCGCTCCAAAAATGGAAGATAAAGTATACGCCGAATCAGACCCCTTTCGCAAGCGCAGACATGCGAGATTTCGTAATTCCGTTCACTCGCGACATGTGATAGATTGAAGGAGAAATTGAATTACAGGATTATTGAGATCATGACATTGCAAGAAGAGATCCGAAAGCTGCAAAAAGAGCGTAATGCCGTCATTCTGGCGCACAATTACCAACTCGGCGAGGTTCAGGACATCGCCGACTTTACAGGGGATTCGCTCGAACTCTCACGCAAAGCGACTGACATTCAGGCCGCGGTTGTTGTTTTTTGCGGCGTCCACTTCATGGCCGAGACCGCCGCCATCCTCAATCCCGGAAAAACCGTTCTGTTGCCGGCTGCCGACGCGGGGTGCCCCATGGCCGACATGATCACGGGGGATCAGCTCCGCGAGCTGAAAACCCAACACCCCGGAGCCAAGGTGCTCTGCTATGTCAACAGCACCGCCGAAATCAAGGCCGAGAGCGACTGCTGCGTCACCTCTTCCAACGCCGTGGCCGTGGCCCAAAGTTTCGCGCCGGACCAAGAGATCATCTTCGTGCCGGACCGGCATCTCGGTTCGTTCACCGCCGAAAAGCTGGGGCGGACCTTCATCCTCTGGCCTGGCTTCTGTCCCACCCACGCCCGCATGACAGAGGCTCACATCCGCATCGCCCGCGCCGCCCACCCGGGTGCGCCTTTGCTGGTCCACCCGGAGTGCCCGAAACCGGTGCGCGACGCCGCCGACGCCGTACTCTCCACCGGCGGCATGTGCCGCTACGTTCTGGGGCGCAGCGAGCCCGCTTTCATCATCGGCACCGAAGTCGGCATCCTTCACCGCCTGCGGCGAGAGAGCCCGGACAAGGCCTTCTACCCGCTGCTCGAACAGGCCGTCTGCCCCAACATGAAGAAAATCACGCTCGAAAAAGTGCTCTGGAGCCTGCGCGACATGCAGACGGTCATCACGGTCCCGGAGCCGACCGCCTCGCTTGCCAGGCGTTCAATCGAAGCGATGCTGGCCATCCGCTAGTGCCAACCGATCCAATAGGGAGAACCTGTGAACACGCAGCAAAACGCCACACACACATGGAAATTCTTTCGGACAGGCGGACTGGATCAAGTGCTGCTCCGCAACGGCGCGGACATTGAGCAGCTCAAGGCGCTCGACCAGAAGCTCTGGACGGCGCTGAGCTGCCCCACCAAAGGCATCCGTTTTGACGTCAAGACGCTCGACCTGCTCGACACCGACAGGGACGGACGTATCCGCGTGCCGGAACTGCTCGCGGCGACAGACTGGCTCTCCGCCCGGCTTACGTCGCTCGACACCCTGTTGGAGGGTTCCGACACGCTTCGCCTCTCATCGATCAATGCAGCCACGGATGAAGGCAAGGCCCTGCTCGCAAACGCCAAGCGCATCCTCGCCAACCTCGACAGAACCGCGGCGGATGCCATCTCGCTGGCCAATGTCGCCGACACCGCCAAGATCTTTGCGAACACCCGCTTCAACGGCGACGGCATCGTGCCCGCCGACGCCGCCGACGACGCGGAAACGCAACAGGTGATCGCCGAGATCATCGCCACGTTCGGCGCTGAAACCGACCGTAGCGGCAAGCCCGGCGTGAACCAGGCAAAGACGGACGCGTTTTTCGCGGCGGCCGCCGCCTACCTTGACTGGACCCGGCGCGCGGACGCCGCCATCCTGCCTTTGGGCGACCAGACGGCCGCCGCCGCAGCCGCACTCGCGACCGTCCGCGCAAAAGTCGAAGATTACTTCACCCGCTGCCGCATGTCCGCCTTTGATCCCCGCGCCGCCGTGCCGCTTAGCCGCACGGATGCCGACTTCGCCGCGCTTGCGAATCAGGACCTGACCGACGGCCTTCCCGCCATCGCGGCCTTCCCGCTTTCCAAGATCGCCGCAGGGCGCGACCTGCCCCTGCTCGAAGGTGTCAATCCTTATTGGGCTGATGGCATCGCCACCTTTAGATCGGCAGCGATCATACCGCTGGTCGGCGCAGACTGCACAACGCTCTCCTCGACGCAATGGCAAACCGTGAAAGCCAAGCTGGCGCCGTTCGAAACGTGGGCTGCTGCCAAAACCGGAGCGGAAGTCGCCACGTTGGGGGTTGAGCGTCTCGCCGCCATCGCCGCAGGCAAAGCCCAATCGGCCATCACCGCGCTCATCGCCAAGGATCTCGCGCTCGAAGCCGAGAACGCACAGATCGTCGAGGTCGAAAAGCTGCTGCGCTTGAACGCCAACCTCGCGACCCTGCTCAACAACTTCGTGAACATGGCCCGCCTGTATGATCCGAACGCCTGCGCCATCTTCCGCGTCGGAACCCTCTACATGGACGCGCGCGCCTGTAACCTCTGCTTCCACGTGGACGACATCGGCGCTCACTCGGGGCAGGCCGCAGCCAGCAAGTGCTGCCTGGCCTACTGCCAGCTCTCGCGGCCAGGCACCAAGGAGACGCGCACCATCTGCGCCGCGTTCACCGCCGGCTTCGCGCATTCCCTCTGGGTGGGCCGGAACGGCATCTTCTATGATCTCGACGGCAAAGACTGGGATGCCACCATCGTCAAAATGGTCGACAACTCCATCAGCGTCAAAGAGGCCTTCTGGGATCCGTGGCGCAAAATCGCCACCATGATCGGCAACCAGGTCAGGAAGGTGCTGGCCGCCAAGCAGGACGCCGCGCTCCTCAACGCAGCCAAAACGATCGAGGCGACCGGCGCCGCCCCTGCCGAGGCCCCCAAGAAAGTGGAGGGTGCGGCCCTCGCTTCCACGGCGGCGGCTCTCGGCATCGCGGTCGGACTGATCAGCACGGCCATCGGCGGCGTCGTCAGCGCCGTCGCCGGCCTGCCCCTCTGGAAGACCGCGCTCGGCCTCATCGTCGTGCTGCTGCTGGTTTCAGGACCGTCGATGATCCTGACCTGGTTCAAGCTGCGCGCCCGCGATGTGGCGCCGATCCTCAACGCCTGCGGCTGGGCCGTGAACCGCCGCCTCCGCCTCTCGCTCAAGTTGGGACGGCTGTTCACTGCCGAAGCGACACTGCCCGCCAACTCCGAGCGGCAGTTGACCGACCCGTTCGCCGACGACCACACCACGCGCAACATGCTCGTGCTGTTGGTGCTCGCGGGTGCGGCTGTGGCCTGCCTCTGGTTCTCGGGCCTGCTGGACTGTGCGCTGCCAAACGCCCTGAAGCACTATCAGCCCCCACCTCTCTCAACGGCCATCGAACAGCCGTCCTCACCTGTCACACCGTCAACAACCCAAGCCTTAAAAAAATGAAAACAAACACATTTGCCATTCCCCTGCTGCTCTGTGCGGCCCTGCTCACAGGGTGCGCCACCCAACGTGACTTGATTGAAAAACGGATCGTTCAGAGGTCCGACTTCTTTGCGACCTTGCCGGCCGAAGACCAGCAGCGCCTGCGCGAAGGCAAGGTGATTTCGGGCGACTCCCGTGAGGCGGCCTATATCGTCTATGGCAGGCCCGACCGCAAATTTCAAAAGGAGACCGCTACAAGCACCAACGAGGTTTGGTCCTTCGTCGCACCGGATGTGAACCGCATCGACGACATGCGCCCCGTCTATCATCCCGTCAATTTGTCGAACGGCAGAACCTTCTGGCGCGCCGACACCCCCTGGGCAACGGATATCCACCACATCCCGAACGAATACTTGCGGATCGAATTTCAAAACGACCGAATCCTCACGATCCAGTCCGAGTAGCCGTGAACACCCGCCCCGCTTTCACCCTTCAATGTTCACCTCTATGAACTTTCCCGACATCGCCATCCTCAACCGCCGTTTTGGCGCGCCCGGACGCATCGCTTTCCGGTCTGGCCAGGCCGGCCTCCCCATCGTTGCGCTCGTCAACCCGTACGGCTCCTGCGAAGTCTCCCTCTATGGCGGACACGTATTGGATTATCGCCCGACAGGCCATCTGCCGGTCCTCTTCACCAGCAAGCAGGCCGTTTACGAGCCCGGCAAGCCCATCCGCGGAGGCATTCCCGTCTGCTGGCCCTGGTTCGGCCCCTGTCAGGATAAAGCACAACCCCAGCACGGCTTCGCACGTACTCTCCAGTGGGGCTTGCAGGCCACCGAATACACGGCCGACGTCACCGAACTGCGCCTGACGCTGAGCGACTCCGAACAGACCCGCCGCACATGGCCTTACGCCTTTGATTTAACCCTGCGCATCTGGCTCGACCAAAGCCTCAATCTCGCGCTCACAACCGTCAACCGCGACACGCGATCGTTCACGCTGACACAGGCTTTTCATCCCTATTTCCGCGTTCGGCAGATCATGGACGCCACCGTCCACGGACTCGACAACGCCCCCTACTCAGACCTTGTCACCGGCCTGACAGCGACGCAGAAAGGCTTGGTCAACATCCGTTCCGAAACCGACCGGGTGTACACCCCTGCAGAGCTCGCCTGCGTCCTGCACGATCCCGCGATCGGCCGCGCCATCGCTTTGACTTACAGCGGCGCCAAACGGCTGGTCATCTGGAACCCCTGGATCGACAAAGCGCGCACCCTGTCCGACTTCGGCGACGACGAGTACACGCGCATGCTCTGCATTGAACCCGCGAATACGGCGGATGACGCGGTCACGCTCGCCCCCGGCGAGCAGCACACGCTCTCGCTCGCCATTCAGGCCAGACTGACATGACCAACGACACCCATCCATTCCTGCGCTTCGGCCCCGCCATCGTGATAACGCTGCTCATCACCGCTTTGTCGCTGTTGCCGGCCCAATTCTTCAAACAGGTTTCCGAACCGTTGCCGCAGCTCCCCGTCATGGACAAAATCGTCCACGCCCTCATGTACGCGGCCCTGACAGCCACCTACCTGCATTCCTTGCCGCGCGACCGCCGCAGCCACCTCACGACCGTCCTGCGTGTCGTCGTCATTGCCGCACTGTACGGAATCGCCATGGAGGTCTGCCAAAAACTCCTCACCACCAGCCGCACGATGGACCCGCTTGACGCGCTCGCCAACGCGGTCGGGGCACTCGCTTACGCGCTGCCGG
This sequence comes from bacterium, assembly GCA_025360845.1. Taxonomy (GTDB): domain Bacteria; phylum Verrucomicrobiota; class Kiritimatiellia; order RFP12; family UBA1067; genus JAHFSX01. The sequence goes on along the minus strand of JANYBJ010000260.1, from coordinate 46,199 downwards.
CATTCATCTGGGCAAACATCAGGTCAGGGCGACTCGGGCAGACGCCGACCGGACCGTGATGCCGCCGGACCTCTGGGCGGCTCGCCTGTTCATTTGCCTTTGGCCAGAGCAAGGTCCCGCACTTCACGCAGCAGATCGAAGACGCGTTTGGTCTCGAGCGGGCTCAGGCTCCCGGTACCGCAGGAAGGCGTGATGAGCGCTCGCTCGCGCACGAGTTCGGGCGCAAACCCTTTCCGGATCAAGGCGGCGAAGCAAAGCTCAAGCTGTTGCGCCAGCGTTTCCGCGGTCTCTTTTTTGAGAGCGGCAGTCGTAGGCACAATTCCCCAGGCAATGCTTCCGCCGCGGTCAAACAGGGCGCGCACATCGTCTGAATAGAGGGAGATGCTCGAGCCATACTGGTACGCGTCAAAATTGATGACCTGCACACCGCTGCGTACGATCACGCCCCAGTCGCTGTTTCCACAGACGTGGATTCCCGTGATGCCGCCGGCTTCCGTGATCGCGGCGAACACTTCTCCCAGCATCGCCTGGACAGCCTCCTCGGACAGGTAGATGTACGTGCTGCTGCCGAACGCGGCGAGGACCGGCTCGTCGACAAAGATGAGCACGCGTTCGGACGCAAACGGTTTGAGCCGACCGATCTGCCACTGCACCTGGCGGACGATGGACTTGACAACCGCATCGCGCAGGTCCGGCTCCGCAAATAGCGGGCGGTCGTTCTCGTCGTAGATGCTGGTACACAGGGTGACCGGTCCTACCGTATGCCCCTTGACCACCGCCCACTTCCGCGTTTGAGCCATGCTCACAAACGCATGCAATCCGGCCGCGACGTCGCTTGTTAAGGGAAAGAGCGCGGGATCATCTTCAAGGAAGCGCTGATAGAACTCCTCCAGCTCCGAATAGCCCCTGCCGACGTCAAGAGAGACGGTTCTGCGCTCAGCGTCGATCCGAACGCCGGGCACACCTTTGCTGTATTGGGGAATCATTTCCTCGCCAAAACAGCGCTTGGGCAACTGCGGCCAGAAGGGGATACTCAAATCCGCTTCTAACAAAAAAGAGACGGCCTCCATGCTGTCCGCGAGTGGAAGACTGCCAATACCCGTTGTGGACAAGCACGGGCGGAAAACGAAACCCATAGAACACTCCTTTCGAGACCCTGTTAACGCATCCTTCAGCCAAACGACATTCCATCTTTTTGTGCGATGAAGTCTACCACATTCGTCACACCCTCTTCACCTCGATTAACCGACGAAATGAGAAGCTGTCCCGCTTTTGCCTGCACGCCGAGATAGACGAGTCTGCCCATCGCTGGTATGCTCTTCGACGTAACGCTAAGCCTTTCAGAGAAACAACGGGGATGAAGATGCCGGATATTGATCTGTTTTCTGAAGATTCAGTGCCTGAGCCTGACGCGGATACTCCTGCGGCGATTCGACAGCCGCTGGCCGCACGCATGCGCCCCTGCACGGTGGAAGAGGTTCTCGGCCAGGACCACATCCTCGGCCCCGGCAAGCTCCTGCGCCGCGTGATCGAGGCCGACCGCCTCACCAACCTGATCTTTTACGGGCCGCCCGGATGCGGCAAAACCACTTTGGCGGAGGTCATCGCCCGCGTCACCAAGCGCCGCTTCGAACGCACCAGCGGCGTGCTCTCAAACGTCGCCACGCTGCGTAACATCTGCGAGACGGCCAAGCTTTTCAAGGAGGGTCCCGGCACCGTTCTTTTCGTGGACGAGATTCACCGCTTCAACAAATCGCAGCAGGATGTGCTACTGCCCTATGTCGAGAACGGCACGGTCACGCTCGTCGGGGCCACGACCCACAACCCCAATATTTTCATTAACAGCCCCCTCACCTCGCGGTCAATGGTCTTTGAGCTGCACCCGCTCGACGAGCCCGCGATCGGCACGCTTGTGCAACGCGCCCTCGCCGATGAGACGCGCGGCCTCGGCCACATCAAGAGCGCGATCACCTCCGACGCGATCCGTTTTCTCTCGACCATCTGCGACGGCGATGCCCGCCGCGCGCTGACCGCGCTCGAAATGGCCGTGCTTTCGACACCGCCGGACTCCGGCGGCGTGGTCCACATCACCCACACCGTGATGGAAGAGTGCGTGCAGCGCAAGATGGTGCTGTACGACAAAGACGAGGACGGTCACTACGACACCATCTCGGCCTTCATCAAATCCGTGCGCGGCTCCGACCCGCAGGCCGCCACCTACTGGCTCGCCAAAATGCTGGAGGCGGGCGAAGACCCGCGCTTCATCGCGCGCCGCCTCATCATCCTGGCCTCAGAAGACATCGGCAACGCTGACCCGCGCGGCCTCACCGTGGCCGTGGCCGCCATGCAGGCGGTCGAGTTCATCGGCATGCCCGAGGCCCGAATCACGCTGGCCCAAGCCACCACATACCTCGCCACCGCCCCCAAGAGCAACGCCGCCTACCTCGCCGTGGAGGAGGCCCTTGAAGACGTGCGCTCGGGCCGCATCCTGGCCGTGCCAGAACACCTCAAAAACATCCACGTCGAAGCCGTCGGGCGCGAAGGTCTCGACATCGCCTATCAATACCCGCATGATTTCGAGCGGCATACGGTTCAACAGGACTACCTGCCTGTCGACAAAATCTACTATCGCCCGACCAACCAAGGTTATGAGGACACCATCGCCAAACGCATGGCCTTGGTGGCGTCACTTAAGAAAGCACCCGGTCGGAAACGCTGACCCTGCCCTAACATTTCCCGGTTCTTATCGCGCCGCTTTTCCGGTATACTATAAACATGAAAAAACAGCTCTTTTGCGCATGTTTTTTTTGTGCGGCCGCTTTGTTGCTGAAAGGCGACGATGGCCCGACCTTGGATGTGATCGCGGGGTGGGCATGGGCACCGTATCCCTACTACGGATGCTCCCATCACTACGACCACTACGACCCCTATTGGCCCGCTTACCCCGTCGCCGGCGTGGGCCTTCCGCTGAACCGCTGGGACACGGCCGACGCGTATTCACCCTATGGATATTACGCATACGCCCCGTTCTGGGGATACGCCTCCGGGATGCGGATACACCTGAAGGATCGACGGTACGCACCTGCCCTTTCAGAAGACTTGCTGCAGCCGTTTCCCGGCTCCGCCCCCACGGAACTTCACGACTGGCAGCGGGAGAAGGAGTGGGATCGAGACATCGAAACATTGCTCGGCACCCAAGAGCTTGGCGTCGGGCCAACGGCATCCGCCACGAATGCGCCGCCGCGCAGCGTGCCCTGAACGATACCGCTCATCCCAGATAAGCGCCCTGCTCGCGCAGAACCTTCTGTATCTCCGCGACCGGCACCTCTCTCGGACGCACGCCTGCTTTGGCAGCCAGTGCCGCGGCCACGCCTGCCGCGTGCCCCGTCACCATACACACGGGAATCAGCCGCACGCGGTCAATCAGATCCGGTGCGACCGAGATACACCGGCCCGCAACCAACACATTGTCCACCTCTTTGGGCAACAGCGCGCCATACGGGATCGCAAACTCGGGATACTTCAACCGGTCGTCGCCGGAAAAAGCGACCGTATCGGTGAAGGTCCTTTTTTCAAGCGCACCCTTCTTGTCGATCCGCGCCACGCCTTCCAGCAGGCGCGTGGCGCGAACGCCGAGCTGCGACGCCGTCTGCAGAAGAAAAACCTCTTCGCAGCCGGGTGTCTTGCGGAGCCGCTGCACGTAATCCCAAGCCGACTTGCGGTGCATCCTCTCGATACGGGAAAGATCACGCACATCCAGACCGTTTCCCTTTGGCCCCAAATTATTCACCCAGCGCGTGGATTTGAGCGGCTCAAGCGAACCCAAATTCAACTTGGAGTCTTGCGGTAACTTGGACTGATCGATCCGGTCACAGTTGCCCAACCGGTAGACGAACCCCACCGCATGCGAGATCTGCTTGTACTTCGCTCCGGCCAGATGGTAGATGTCGCCGTCGCCCGTCGCATCGATCACCACGTTAGCAAGAATCGCCTTGCGTCCTTCCTTGCTCTCGAAAACCACGCCCTGGACCGCGTTGCCGCTCTGGATCACATCCACGCCCCAACAGTGAAAGAACAGGTCCACCTTGGCTTCTTGGATCATGTCATCCATCAGCACTTTGGCGGCCTCGGGATCGACCGTCGGCTGATACACCTTGGAGTCGCGGCACACGATCGCGCCGTCACCCATCTTCTCCAACCGCTTCAGGAACTCTTCGCAGACGCCCCGCGTCACCAACTTGAACTCGCCGTTCTCGCGCGTTCCGGTGCCGATCACAATCAACACCATGCCGTCCGTGAACAGGCCGCCCAGACTGCCATAGCGCTCCACCAGAGCCACTTTCGCCCCGGCACGCGCGGCACCCAGCGCTGCGGAAAAGCCCGCAGGTCCGCCGCCCACAACCACCACGTCCGCCGTGTGGAAAACCGGCAGTTCCCGCGCGGGCTGCATCACCTTCCCGCCCTCGATAAAGGCGGATGGCATGTCTTGCGTGGTTGGCCCTACAACCTTAATGTTTGGGGAAAAATTCGCGTATTCCGGATCGCCGTCCGTCGCCTCATCGGCAAACCCGCGCCCCGCCAGCAAGCCCACGCCAGCCGCCGCGCCGCCCGCACCCAGCCGCCGCAGCATCTCCCTGCGTGTGAAACCGACCTTCATCTCCGTCGCTCCATTTATCGCGTTTCCTGAGCACAGCCGGCCAGCCACTTTCATTCCCCGAACACATAGACCAGCGGCAGGAGCCCGGCCACCGCGCGAACGCCCGGCATGAACACGGCCAGCGGCTGATCGGCCGGTGCAAACACGAAAAGAAGTTTGACCCTGTTGTCAGTGCCCGCCGCCTGCCCGATCAGCTTCGGAAGCTCATCCCACTTATCGAACGGGAATTCGCGCGGAGTCAGCTTGGGGTCTAGCCCTTCCACCTTCCAGTCCTCTTCGATGAAGATCAGCTTCTTCTTTATCCCGCCGCCAGCGTCGCGAGCGACATGCAGTTCAAACGGCTGGGGATTGCGGTCCTTGCGCTCACGCCACTTTTCCTGGGGCAGAAACGCCTTGGGGAAAAGCCCCTGTCCGGTTTTGCCGTCCAACTTAATCCCCTTGCCGTCCAGCATCGCGAAGACGCGCGCGATATCGACTGCCCGTTTGAGCGGCATCGCATCATCCAAATCCAACGTCACAAAAAGCTCGCGCCCCTCTTCCTCCTTGGCACGCAACCAAACCAGCGCATCGGCAAGACCGGCCTGCTTCAGCATCGTACCGTCGCTTCCCTTGCATGACAGCGACACCTCTTGCCCTGACAGTTCGGCCCTGACCGCCAGCGGCAACATTCGCGCCGCGCCGTCCTTCGCAGGAAGCGGACGAAGAGCGATCTCCATCAGTGCCCCGTAAGGCAAAGCCTCGGCAAGACACAGCCGTCCGTACACCTCGCTTTGGCCGACCCGAAATGGCACATCGAACACCGTTCCGGGTTCATTGAAGAGGGAAATCACAGAGCAGGGCAAGTTGGTGTCCGTCAGGCACACGCGCCGGGCCTCTTGACCCTCCCAACGCCCGCCCGTAAAAACCAAACCTCCCTCGCCGATCAGGGGTGACGCGGTCTCCGCATCCCGCAGCAGCGCCTGCAAAGGCTTCTCTGCCGCGTCCGCAGCGGACAGCAAGCGGAACGTCGCCGTCAACCTTTCGCCGCAGGGCCAAAAACGGAAAGGCCGGCTGCCGACCCCGCCGCCACGCAACATCCCGAGACTTTCAACCGCCCTCACAATATCGCCCGGCTGCGCGACCGTTACCGCCGCCGCTTCGTAAACCCGGTCGCTGAACGGCCCGACCAAAAGAAACTCGGCCGTAATACCTGCGGGATGCCCCACGGCCTCGGCCAGCAACCGCACCTCGCGCTTCAGCGTATCGGCGGTCACGCCGGGCCATACGTTGAACGTCGAGGAACTTTTTTTCTGATTCGCCCCATTCCAGACGTTCACCGCGTTGGTGTTCACCAGCCGCCACTCCGCCGGACCGGTAAACGACCCGGCCGAAGCCGTACACGCCAACAGCGACAGCCCTAGCAGCGGCACGCCCAGTTTCCAGTTTCCAGTTTCCATAGCCACCGCCTCTTGCTAGTGCTGAAGCAAGCCCACCGCGGCCTTGAAACCAGCCGCCGACCGCGCGATCACAGCCTCGTCCACACTGAAACTCAAACGGAAATAACCCGGGTACCCGAAACCCGACCCCGGAACCGCCAGCACGTTCTGGGCGAGCAACGCCCTCACGAACGCCTGATCATCGCCGCCCGGCGCTTCCGGGAAAAAGTAAAAAGCTCCCTGCGGCATCGCGAACCGTATGCCCGCCTCCGCCAGCACCTTCGCCATCGACCGGCGCCGCCGGTCATATACCGACAGGTCCACGCCTTCGTTCAACAGCGCCATTGCCAACCGCTGGCCGAGCACGGGCGCGTTCACAAAACCCAACGTGCGATTGGTCATCGTGACCGCATTCATCAGCAAATCGACCTCCGGCATCTGGGGGTTTGCGGCGATGTAACCGACACGCTCACCCGCCAGCGAAAGACTCTTGGAAAATGAACCCAGCACCAGCGTAAACGGCGAGAGCGGCAAGATCGGCGGCACGACCGCGCCGTCGTAGGCAAGAAAACGGTAGGGCTCGTCACTCACCAGAAACAACGCCCGCCCGCGGCCCACGTTCACGCGGTCCACCAGCGCACCCAGCCGGGACAGCGTCGCCTGACTATAGATGCAGCCGGTCGGGTTGTTCGGCGAGTTGATGATGATCACACGCGTCTTGTCGGTGACCGCAGCCTCCATCGAGGCCAGGTCCGGCTGGAAATCGGGAGGCAACGCAGGCACCGGCTTGAGCACACCCCCGAAGTGGCCGCAATACGCGCCGTACTCAACGAAATACGGCGCAGGACACAGCACCTCGTCGCCTGGCTCCAGAACCGCACGGAAGAAAGACGTCAGCGCTCCCGCTGCCCCGCAGGTGACCACCACCTGCGCGGCCTTCACCGGCGCGTGCTGCTGCGCGGACAAAAATACCGCCAGCGCCTCACGGAACGCCGGGAGCCCCGCATTCGGACAATAGCCCAGGCCCAGCGGTTGAGCCGCGCTGTCCGCCAGTGACATCAGAACCTCCCGTGTGCGCGGAGGTGGCGGGATGTCCGGGTTGCCCAGACTGAAATCGCACACATTCTCGGCGCCGAACTGCTTTTTCAGCTCCGCGCCTTTCTCAAACATCTTGCGGATCCACGAAGCGTTCGCCATCTGTGCCTGCACCTGGCTCGCAATCACTCTCATTTACTCACCTCGCTTCACCTTTCTCTGTGTCGCTATTCTGCCGGCGCGTCTTGAGCACCCGCGACGTCACCGCGCCCTTTTGCTTCAGAATTTTCGAACCGCGCGTGATTTTGCAGAGGCTGATCTTCAGATCTTCCGCGATCTTGCGTTGTGAAACGCCGTCAGCCAGCAGCTCCAGCAGCTTCCAGCGCAAGGTGATGTCGCGCACCTCGCCGGGCGTCAGCAGTTCTTTGAGAAACAGCCGCATCTCATCGGGCGATTTGATCGCCGACAGCACGGAGGCCACGGTCTCGAAAGCCTGCACATCCACATGATTCTTGACGCGCACCATATCAGCTCACTCCCATGAACCGTCCAGGCGGCATCAGGCACGCCCGGCTCACGTGCGTTACCATTGCGCGGTCGGCTTGCGCTTCAGCGCATCGAGTTCCTCCGCCTCCAGAATCTTTTTCAGGCGTTCCTCGAGCAGCGGAAAGGTGTTCTTGAATTTGAACAAAGCCGCACAAATACCCTGGTCAATAAAATACACACCTCCCTCATTCAGCCCTTTCATGAGATCCTGGGGCGACTGCGCATTGCGCAAGACTTTGGGCAGCACACCCATCAACGTGCGCGCCGTACCATAGTTGCCGTTCACGCGGTTATGGCGCTGACCGAAAAAGAAGAACTCGTTCTGAATCAACGCCTGCTCGTAACCTTTACGCAACCGTTCGAGATTGGCGACCAACGCCTCTTTCTGACGCTTGAGATCCTCGGGAGACAGTGCGACCGCAACCGGTGCTGGCGGCGTGACGGCCTCGGCCGCAGGTGCCGGTTTCGCAGGCGTGTCGTCATCGAACAGATCGTCGATGCTCTTGACGGTCTTCGGTTTGACGGGCTCGGCCACACCCGGTTCGGCAGCGGCTGGTTCAGCAGCTTGAGCTGCGGGCTTGGGCTTCTCTGAAGCGGCACCGACCTGCTCAAAGTCGCCGTCCGCATCAATCGACTTCTTTGCGGAAACAGCAGCGCCTCCCGCCGCAGGCTCCGCGGCGACACGCGGCCAAGGCGCCGGCTGTTCAATCTGGATGCGGTTGATGAAAATCCCGTTTCCCTTCCGCGTCACCGTGTAGGGCGGAGGGATATATCGTCCATCGATGAAAACGAATCCGTTCATCTGCGGCGTACCGAGCGTGGTCCCCAACTCCGCGACCGCCGCCTCCGTCACGTCCGGCAGCTCCGCCCGGACCGCCGATATCGAAACAACCAACGCCCCCAAAACAAGTGATGTTAAACGCTTCATAGGCTCCGCTTCCAGATTCAGTATTGAACTTTAACAAAAAAAGCCCCACTTTGCCGTATTGCAGGATCTCTGAAACCTCACTAATGAGGTGGGTGCTCTAATCGGGGGGCTTCAGGTTCCTGCCTAAGAAGGCAGATGTCCATCGCACGCCGCATTCAAACTCCCAATGCAAACTGAAGGTCAGAGAAATTCTGCTTATCCGCGTACAAAGCAGGGCCCACTTCGTTTATCTGCCGGGCACTCAGCACTCCCGGCTCTGCTTCAAAGAACAAAATCGATTTCAGCCCTCTCGAACCTCAACTTTCAGTTCGCCCTTCAGCGCCTGAACGATTTTCGCAAAGGCCGCGTTCACCTCCTGATCGGTCAGCGTCCGGTCCGGTGAACGGAACTCAAGGGTATAACCCATACTGCGTCTTCCCTTGCCAATTTCTTTTGACATGAAGATATCAAAAAGCTCGATTCCAGTCAATTCCAGAGGGGCCGCTTTACGGACCGCCACGACCACATCGCGGTGCGTCACCGAGGCATCGGAAACGAACGCGATGTCACGTCTCACGGCCGGATACTGAGGCACGGGGCTGACGGCCTTAACCGCCGCCTCCCCTGTCAGCAAAGGGGACAGACGCAGTTCGGCCAACGGCATCGGCGAGGTCATCCGCCAGTGGTGGCGCAAGGTCGCCGAAACCAAGCCCATGCACCCGACCTTCTCCCCGTTGAGGACGATCTCCACCGCCCAGCCGGGCTCCATGGCGGGGTGCTCACAGCGGACGAAATCCACCTTGCCCGCGTGCAGCGTCGTCACCAGCGTCTCCACAGCGCCCTTGAGCCACAACAGCGACTCCTCGTTCGAAACCGCACGCCGCCGGTCGATCGCCGAACGTCCGAAGGGGCCCATCAGTCCCAGCGACACGCGCTCCTCTTCATTCGGCTTGCCCGACGCGTCTTTGAAAAACACGCGGCCCATCTCGAACAGGCCCGCGGACTCAACCTGACGCGAGGCGTTTCGTCCCAGCGAGCCCGCCAGTTGCGGCAACAGCGAATCGCGCAGCACACCGTAATCGGCGCTTACCGGATTCGGCAAAACCGCACGCTGTGCCGATCTGCTCGTGTCAAACGCGTCCAACTCTTGAGCGGCAAGGAAGCTGTAGTGCATCGCCTCGGAGAAGCCCAGGCCCAACAACACCTGACGGCAACGCGCACGCGCATAGAACGGCCGGTCGTCCAGCGTCGACACCGCCGTGAGTTCCGGCATCACATCCGGGATCGCGTCCAGCCCGTGCATCCGTGCGATCTCTTCGATCAGATCCGCCTCCAGCGTCAGGTCGAGCCGGAACGACGGAATTTTGAACGTGGCGGTCGCTTCGTCGCGCTTCACAACCGAAAGGCCCAGAGACGTCAGGATGCCAACCATCGCGTCCACAGGCAAGGCGACGCCGATCATCGCATGCGCCCGCTTGAAGCGCAGCGTCACCTCGCCATGCTTTAATCCGCGCGCGTCCACATCGATCACGCCCTTGGCCACCGTTGCCTGACCGTACTCCGCCAACAGGGACACCGCCCGGCGGCTCGCCCAGTCGGCCAAGTCCGGATCAACCCCGCGCTCATACCGGCGCGAAGACTCCGTGGAAAGCCCCAGTTTCGTGGCCGTGAACTTGGTCGAGGCCGGCTCAAACAAGGCGCTCTCCAAGAGCACATGCTCCGTACCGACCGCGATCTCGCTGCCTGCGCCGCCCATGATTCCCGCCACCGCGCTCGGTGCCGCCGCGTCGGCGATCACCAGCATGCTCGCGTCCAACGTGCGTTCAACGCCGTCCAGCGTCTTGATCTTCTCGCCCGCTTTCGCGCACCGCACCACGATCGTGCGCTCCGCCAGCGTGCGGTAGTCGAACGCATGCAGCGGTTGCCCGTACTCCAGCATCACGTAGTTGGTCACGTCCACCGTCAGGCTGATCGCCCGCACGCCGCACAGTTCCAGCCGGCGCCGCATCCAGGCGGGCGAAGGCCCGTCCTTCACCCCGGTCATCACGCGCGCCGTGTAGCGCGGGCACTTGACCGGATCTTCGACACGCACCTTCGCGAAACGTTCAACCGGCTCGCCGCTCTCCGGAAAATCCACCGCAGGCAAGCGCAGCGGACGCTTCAGGATCGCCGCGAATTCGCGCGCGATGCCGATGATCGACAGGCAGTCGGGACGGTTCCAAGTGACCTCCAAGTCGAGCACGGTCTCAGGAGGCGGCAACACGTCGCGCATCAAGGTGCCGGTCTTGAGTGCGGAGTCGAGAACCATGAGCCCCGCGTGATCCTCGGAAAGCTTCAGCTCCCGCGCCGAACACAGCATGCCGAACGACGCCACGCCGCGCAGCTTGGCCTGCTTGATCGTGAAGCCGCCCTCGGGAACGACCGCGCCGACCTTAGCCAGCGGCACCTTGAGGCCCGCCGCGCAGTTCGGCGCGCCGCACACGATCTGCAGCTCCTGCGTCCCGTCGGACACCTTGCACACGTGCAGGTGGTCGGAGTTCGGGTGTGCCTCGCTCGTCAGCACTTCGCCCACCACAAAGTGATCGTCGAGCGTCACGCCGACCTCGTCGATCCCCTCCACCTCCACACCGGAAAAGGTCAACCTGTCGGACAGCTCCTTCACCGACAAGTCCGACACGTCCACATACTCGTTCAACCAACTGACAGGTACTTTCATGATTTCTTCCCCGTGTTTTTCTGCTTGCAAGCCACTCCTCTAATCCGATGCAGTTCGAGCAAAGATTCTTGCACCCGAGGCATGATTGCCAAAAGTCGGAAACTCTCAAAGACTGCTTTCTCAAACGCCATACGATCTGCAGATTCCAACTCTTCTTCCAACGTCTTGACATCACGTTTCTGCATCACTCCAAATGCAAAAAGGATTTCGTCACGGTTTTTTTTCGAAACCTTAAAAGGGTTCAACATTAACATCTGCCGCGACAGCTTACTTGAATTCAGGTCAAGAACACCGAGCCCTCGACCGAATCCGAGAGCCTCCAAATAAAAACAGCCAATAAGTGAACAAAGTAACGCATGGCTCAACTCGACATCTATTGAACTGTTTTTTGCGGTTAATCGTATTAAGCGTTGATTAACAAATGCGCGCGGTTTTAATCGCATAAAGAAGAGCCGTTTGTCCGGATTCATTGAAACGGCCAAATCTGCTGTTGTATCCAGACGCATTTCATACCAACGCAATCCGTTTCGTGCTAAACATTCTGTTAGCGCAACACCCTTCTCGTTTTTTGCGAATTGAAACTTCTTAATCCACGAAAGAGCCCCTAAATGTCCTTTTTCTTCCAGTTCCTCAACCGCAACTGAACAACAGAATGCTTTCCCGCCTGCTTTCGCCAAAAGCTGTTGAACGTCTACTGCACTTTTCAGAACCGGACGTAAATATTCCCGTTCTATTTTTACATCATTAGGAGGGAAGAAAAGTGCGTCCCATCCCCGTCTTTCCCCACGATTCACATCAAATAAGGATGCAACGGAAACAAGCGAAGGCTCCACTTGCGTCAACCAATTCAAAGTTGAAAAGTGCGCCGACCAACAAAGGCCTACTTCGTCAAAATGCACTAACTCACCCGCAGTCAAACGGTTGACTCGGATAACGTCATCACTAGACGCCGTTGAAATAGCGACCAAATCCGCCATTATTGTCGTCTCCACATTTGTCCAAGCAGACAAAGGTTGCAACGTCACACCAAAGGTAGTCAATTCACGTGGCGATCCTGCTCCAATAACTTTTCTTCTTTTGAGAACAACGATATTTGCAACGACATCCGCGTTCTGAAACCACTTTCCCGCACCCGATGTGATAACCGTCTCAATAACAAAAAACTTTCTCAACGTACGACGAAAAGGCAACCCCCAATCGGCACCGAGCCACGCGTTAGAAAAGATTGCACCAATCCGTCCTCCTACAGAGGTCAAACGCCACAGATGAAGAATAATCGGCACAAAGTAATCGGCTTTAGAATCAATCCTCTCACTTGTTGTAGACGTGACAAAACTATTAATCTCCACAATTGAAGTGTCGTCTTTCATCCAATCTTCAAACCGGACAAACGGAGGGTTGAGAACGACACATGGGAAAGTTGGCAATGCTAATGAAAACCGCTTCCCGTCTTTCGCATCCACGAATGAAACAACTTCTCCTGTTTTGAGGGTCGTTACATCGTGCTTGAAAATACGCAAGGTCTCAAAAGGCGCATCGCCTGATGCAAGTGCCAACGTTGCAAACTGTAAAGGCATTGCATACCGGTCAGATGCCCATGTTGTCTTAACGGCCTCTGTAGATTTAATGCCGCTCTTAACTTTGAAATCGAACACCGCCCGTGCGATTGTCCCGGTTCCACAACAAGGATCAAGCACAGGGGTATTCAAATCGTCTATCGTCAATTTCACCAACAAGTCGGCAAGCAGCGGCGGCGTACAGAACTGTCCTGCAATTTTTCGCTGACTCTCGTGCCGTACAGACTGTAACGTTTCCTGAAACAACTTTTGATCAATCGAGGGCAGTCGCACTGCCTTTAGGAAGCCATTAAACGACAACAATACGCTCCAAACGTGCTTTGGCAAGAGAGCAGCCCCAGAACGGGGGAGGAAAACCTGGGCAAAATCACGTTTTGCCGAAATCATTTGAAAGATCGCCTCGGCATCTTGCACAGTCGATTCTTCATTGATGTCGTCTACACACCCGGCCTCTTTAAAAAAGCGCTGCAAATAATGCGCAAACAGAAACCGGTGAATCCAGTGCAAGAGGATCTCTTTTGCCAAGATGGAAAACCGGACATCATCTTTGGGATTCCCATGCTCAGCTTTCACGCCTCGCCACCACACAGAAATTTCAGCCCGCCACTCTCTTGACCGCTTTTCTTCCTTAGAAAGGTGAGCCGCCAAGACTCCGCTATATTCTTCCAAAATCGCGGCAACCACATCATTCAACTGCGAAGGAAGAGGTTTTGTTGAAGACAACTCACCCCGTTCAAAATAATCGTTCAGATCATTAATGATCGTGGCCAATACCTCAACCCACTCTGCGCGTTTGTGCAAGACATCCTCGCGCGCAAAAATGCCGGCACATCGCCATGACTTCACAACCGACCGTTTTCCATTTTCAACACAGTACAACACAGCATCAACAGCATTCCAAACGAGAAATGAGGACAGTCCCAAACGGCAAGCTTTTTCCTGCGCGTTTCCTAACAGTGTCTCATCCGTCACCGGCGTGTCAGGCATTTTAAGTTCCCACCCCTGTAAAACGGCACTTTGGGAAGGATCACCAAACAATAAAACATCAGGGAAGAGTACACTGCCTGACATCAGGGAGGAGACACCCCGTTCGCCGCCGGCCATTTGAATTGTACGAGTACACGCAGAAGACAGCCGATTGATCTCACTAATTAGATCCACAGCCCAAGCCCGCTCGTTGTAGGAAGTACGTTTCGTCATAAGGCACTTTTCCTATTCTCCACGACCTGCTTAATTCTCTGCCGTGCGACGCCAACATAATCAATCTGTACGCGCTTAAATAAATGCACATCCAGATTCCGCTCGACGCCGACATATTGCCTACCTTCCAATGCGGCAGCGACCAGAAAGCTTCCGCTCCCAAAGGCGTTGTCCAGTACCAAAGCTCCCGGATCAGTGAAAGTCCGAACCAGATACCGCCCCAGTTCAATCGGTTTCTGAGTGGGGTGCCAAACTGACCCTTCGCTTTCTGCCGTTTTAAAATACACCACATCGGTCGGATAGCGTGCGCCACTGCTCTGTACCCGCGCCGGCAGAAAATCGCCGTAACTTCCGGACAACTGGTTTTTCCTGATGCCTTTGTCGTAAGGCAATCCCTGGCTCATCTCGGGATGGTAGACTGGTTGTTTAGCATAAAAAACGCAGACATCCTCATGCTTTCTAAGCGGCTGCTTTTTTGCATTCAGAAAGTTGGTCGGCTTGGACTTTTCCCATACGATCTTGTACTTAAACCAAGTCTCGTTACTCATTATCACCTTGGCCGTAAACAATCCTTGAGCTGTCAACACGACCACACCGTTAGGCTTCAGAATACGCTTGTATTGTTTCCATAGCAATTCAAGCGGAATAACGCTGTCCCATTTGTTTTGCGTGGTACCGTAAGGCAAATCGCAAAGAATTAAGTCAATACTATGCGACGGGAAGCACGGCAAAATATCCAAACAATCCCCTTCGAACAACGCATTCTCCAAAGCGGTTTTGGTCAACATCCGTTCCGGTTTAAAGAGGCGTCCATCATTCGGATCATAAGCCGGTGAGAGCGGCGAAGACGGATGGACATCCGGGACGGTCTCATCCGCAGGCCAGAGCAATATCTGTCCCGCCACAAGAAGGTTAGGGCATTCCCGTTGGGTCAAGACGGTATAACCAGCCTTCTGAAACAAACCGTGCACTTCAGTCGGATCCTTACCTGCCACTTCGCGTATAGCAGTTGCATTAATGATCCGGCGCAAGTGAGTTAACGCAAAAACGGTCACCTCAGAAAGACGTGTGGTGCCTTGCTTTTTCGCCGACGAATAAACTGTGTTTTTCTTCACCATTGCCAGCACACGATAACGCCTGACTCGGCATAGCCGGAACCAATCATATTAATCATGTCATAAGAATCTTCTGTATTGGTTATCATAATTACGCCAACTGACTCAGGAAGCGCGTGTCGTTCTCGTACAGCCAGCGGATATCGGGTATGCCGTATTTGATCATCGCGATACGCTCCACGCCGAAACCGAAGGCATACCCATACACCTGCTCGGGATCGTAGCCCACAAAGTTGAAGACGCGCGGATCCACCATGCCCGCGCCCGCGATCTCGATCCAGCCGCTCATCTTACAGACGCGGCAGCCCTTGCCGGCACACACGTGACAGGAGAAGTCCACCTCCACGCTCGGCTCGGTGAAGGGGAAGAAGTGCGGCCGGAAACGCACGCCCGCCTTGGAACCCATCATCTCTTTGGCGTAGTACGCGAGCGTGGATTTTAGGTCGGCCAGCGAAACCGGCTGCGTGTCCACATACAGCCCTTCGATCTGATGGAAGTTCGCGCTGTGCGTCGCGTCGGTCGTGTCGCGTCGGTAGGTGCGCCCCGGCGTGATGATGCGCACCGGCGGCTTGTACTGCGTCATCATGCGGATCTGCACCGGCGAGGTCTGCGTGCGCAGCAGCAGGTCGTCGGTCAGCCAGAAGGTGTCGGACGCATCCATCGACGGATGGTGCGCGGGCGTGTTGAGCGCCGTGAAATTGTTGAACCGGTTCTCGATGTCCGGCCCGTCCGCCACGGTGAAACCGAGGCGCGCGAAAATCGCGGCCGTCTCTTCGATCACGCGCGAGACCGGATGCTTTGCGCCTGGCGCGAACCAACGACCCGGCAACGTGCAGTCAAACGCGCTCTCCTCTTTCTTCGCCGTGCCGACGCTCGCCAGACGTTCGGACAAAGCAGCCTCGAGAGCGGCACGCCAGGCGTTCGTGCGCTTGCCGAACTCCGGCCGCTCTGCGGCTGGCACGTCCTTCATCTGCTTCACGACCGCAGGCAAAAGCCCGTTGCGTCCGAGATAGCGGATACGCACCTGTTCCAGAGCGGCCGCGTCCGCCGCCGCGTCCGCCTCGCTCAACGATTGCGCCTGCTGCACATCCAATTCCGCAAGTGTCATAACCCCTTCGCTTTCCGTCTGAAAATTGAGGCATCAGTTTATGCCAAACACCCCCCGAAATCAATTTGCATCTTGACCAAAAAAAATGACCGCTCCCGCAAGGGGAACGGTCATTTTCAAGCTGAAGCACGTGGTCGTCTCGTCTTACACGAGCGCGGCGCGCGCCTTTTCGACCAGCGCCTTAAAACCTTCCGCATCCGCAATCGCGATTTCGGAAAGCATCTTGCGGTTGACCACGACGCCGGCCTTGAGCAACCCCTCGATGAAGCGGCTGTAGGTCATTCCTTGGAGGCGAACCGCCGCGTTGATGCGGGCGATCCACAGGCCGCGAAACTCGCGCTTGCGATCCTTGCGGTGAATCGTCGCCAGCCGCTGCGCGCGGGAAACGGCCTCGGTGGCCTGGCGGAAAAGTTTGCTGCGGGACCCGTGAAAACCTTTCGCGAGTTCCAAGCGCCGACGCCGGCGCTCTCTGGACGCGGGTGCATTCGTGACTCTTGACATGACACAATCTCCTGGTTAGGTGCCTTGCAGCATACGCGCCGCGGTCTTGGCAAACGTTACATCACCAACAGTGGTACCACGGAGATTACGCTTACGCCCACGCGGCTTGTAGCCGTTCAGGTGGGACTTGCCACCCTGTGAGCGCATCACTTTACCCGTGGCCGACATTTTAATCCGCTTGGTCGCGGATTTCTTGGTCTTCATGGTAGGCATGATTTACCTCTTCCTTGTTTGAAGCCTGAACCCGCAGGGCAGTCAGCCGTGATAGCCCGTACGAGAACACTCTTTCCACCTCAACCGGTGAAAAAGGAGGCATGTTTTTACCAGAATCCACCCTCCCCGTCTAGCTCAAACCGATTTTTTGTGACACCCATTATCCGGTTATGTTAAAGTTTCTCTTTCCTTTGGAGAACTTATGCGTACACACACTATCTTATCCTTCGCGCTTGTCATCACCGCCTTCCTCTGTTGGAATGGCTGCACCAGTTCGCGCGTCATCAAGAACACCCGCGTGCCTGAAATCACCATCGACGAGTCCGGGACCGTTTTCTTCAACAAGGAACGCATGAAACCCGGCAAAATCGTCTCCGCAGTCAAGGCCGCCGGTTTCGAGCGCACCCAAGAGGTCACCATCCTGATCCCCGACAACCCCGACCGCGCGGTCATGGGTACCGTTTCCGCCGAGCTGGTGCGCGGCGGCTATACCCGCACCATTTTCGTCAAAAAACGCAAAGCCTCCGCAGTCGTCCCAAAAGAGACCAAGTGATCATGCCTCCCTCGCCCTCCCATCCGAACACAATCGGCCTCGTGCTCGGCAGCGGCGGGGCGCGCGGCTGGGCGCACATCGGCGTTCTGCGCAGGCTCCATGAATTGGGAATCCGTCCGCACTGCATTGCCGGCACGAGTGCCGGTGCGATCGCCGCGGCCCTCTACGCCTCCGACAGCATCGAAACCATGGAGGAGCTGGCAGCCCAACTCGATTGGAAGCAGGTGGCCCAGCTCTTCCTGGAGGGCAGTTTCCCGCGCTCCGGCCTTCTGACCGGCAAAAACGTCATGCTGCTGCTGAAAAGCATTATCCCCGTTCGTGCGATCTCCAGCCTCCGAATCCCTTACGCCGCCGTCGCCACCGACATTGAAACCGAAAAGGAGATCGTCCTCCAGTCGGGGAATCTGTTCGATGCGATCCGCGCCAGCATAGGCATCCCCGGCATCTTCACCACAACCCTTATGAACGGTCATCATCTCGTCGACGGCGGTCTCGTCAACCCCCTTCCCGTTACCGTGTGCCGCGCCATGGGAGCCGATTTCGTGATTGCCGTTGACGTCAATCTTCGCGCCTCGCCAAAAAAAATCACGCCTTTGGATTATCCGCGACCGGCAAGTCCGACCCAGCGTATCACCCAACTGCTTGACTCCCTGAGCAAACTCATGCCGCAAGGGGCAACGCCCGCGCTTAAAACCTCACACCGCTGGATGACCCCGAAAAAATGCGCGGACCTCTCCATCTTCGACGTGCTCACCCGTTCGTTCCGTTTGGTTGAAAACCAGATCACCCGCCGCGAACTCGCTCTCAACCCGCCAAACATCCTCATCCAACCCGAAGTCGGTGACATCATGACGCTCGAGTTCCAACGCGGTCCCGAAGCCATCGCCGCAGGCATCCGTGCCGTCGACGAGGTCCTGCCTCAACTCCAGAAACTCCAAACTCCCACCTCCTAACTCCTCATTTTTACTCCATGTCTTTAACACGCCTCCATCACCTCCGTGCCGAAATCCGCCGCCACGACCGTCTCTATTATGTCGAGGCGCGTCCCGAGATCGGCGACGCCGACTATGACGCGCTCTACCGCGAGCTGGAGGCCCTCGAGCGTGCGCATCCCGAGTGGCTCACCCCCGATTCCCCCACGCAGCGGGTCGGCGGCGCGCCTCTCTCCGCCTTCAAGCAGGTGCGCCATAACCCGGCCATGATGAGTCTCGACAAAACCCACTCCCGCGTCGATCTTATCGATTTTGACGCCTTCCTGCGCCGACAGCTTCCCGGCGAGGTCTGGGACTATGTGGTAGAACCCAAGATCGACGGCGTGGCCTTCTCCCTGCTCTATGAGAACGGCGCCATCACCCGGTCCGCCACGCGCGGCAACGGCGAGGTCGGCGACGACATCACCGCCAACGTCAAGACGATCCGCTCCATTCCCCTCTCCCTCACGGAGGCCCCCGAACTGCTCGAAGTGCGCGGCGAGGTCTACATGACCCGGACAGGCTTCGCCGAGCTCAACCGCCGCGAAGAGGAGGCGGGGCGAGAGCCCTTCATGAACCCGCGCAACGCCGCCGCCGGCTCGCTCAAGCAGCTCGACCCGCGCGAGGTCGCCCGACGTCCGCTCGATGCAGTCATCTATGCCGCAGGTTCGGTCAAAGGCGCCACGTTCACCACCCACGGCGGCATGCTCAAACAGTTCGCCGATTGGGGTTTCAAAACCCCGCCGTGGCAGCGCCTCTGCGTGGACATCCACGCCGTGCTCGCCGCCATCGACGAACTCGAAGCCCAGCGCCACAGCTTCCCCTTCGAGATTGACGGCGCGGTCGTCAAGGTCAACCGCCGCGACCTCTACCCGCTTCTCGGCTCCACCGCCAAATCGCCGCGCTGGGCCCGGGCGTTCAAGTACGAGCCCGAACGCGCCGAAACCCGCATCTGGAAAATCACCGTGCAGGTCGGCCGCACCGGCGTCCTCACCCCTGTCGCGGAACTCGAGCCCGTGCTGCTCGCCGGTTCCGAGATCGCCCGCGCCACGCTGCACAACGCCGACGAGATCGCCCGCAAGGACATCCGCGTCGGCGACCGCGTCTGGGTCGTCAAAGCCGGCGACGTCATCCCGGCCATCGAGAGCGTCCTCACCGAGAAGCGCGACGGCACCGAAACCGTCTTCGCCATGCCCTCGGCCTGCCCCGAGTGCGGCGGCGCGGCCGCACGCATCGGCGACGAGGTCGCACACCGCTGCACCAACCCCGCCTGCCCCGCCCAGCGCGTCGGACGCCTCGAGCACTTCGCCTCGCGCGACGCGCTCGACATCCGCGCCGTCGGAGGCAAGGTCGCCGAAGCCCTCGTGGCGCAGGAGTGGGTCAAGGACCCGCTCGACCTCTTCGCGCTCACCCTGCAGCAACTGGAAGATTTCCGGATCGGCGACGGGACCGCCGGCACGCGTAAGTTCGGCAAGAACGCGCAGACCGCTTTGGAGGCGCTTGAGGCGGCAAGGACGCTGACCCTTGACCGTTGGCTCTTCGCCACCGGCATCCCCAACGTCGGCGTCACCGTGGCCGAGCAGATCGCCTCCGCCCACAAGCGTTTTTCGGAACTCCCGGATTCGCCGACACTCACTGCCGTTCTGCGGCTCAACGAACTCTACGATTTAGCCGCAGCCGTCAATCCGCGCTCCACGCTCAACCGGCCCAAAGACGACGCCGAGCGCGAGGAGCGCCAGACGCGCTTCAACCGCATCTGCGGCGAGATCGGCGTGCTGGGCGATGACTTGGTCGCCGCAGGCGTGGCCACGAAAACTCCCGCAACCGCGTTGCCGACCCAGTACAGTTGCGTCATCAAGACTGAAGCGGCTAAGGCCGTGCTGAACTTTTTCGCCTCCGCTTACGGCAAGCGCTATCTCGAACGTCTGCTCGCTTTAGGCATCGACCCGCATGCCAAACCGAAAGCCTCAGCCGCGGCCGACGCGCCGCTGGCCGGCGTCACCTTTGTCCTGACCGGCACGCTCTCGCTGCCGCGCGGCGACTACGCCGCCAAGATCAAAGCCGCAGGCGGCATCGTGCAGGAGGCGGTCTCCAAGAACACCCGCTACCTCGTGGCCGGCGCAGAGGCGGGCGCGGCCAAAATCACCAAGGCCCGCAGCCTCGGCACCGAGATTCTCGATGAAGCTGGTCTTCTCGCCCTCCTCTCCGGCACACCCGCCAGGACGCCGGAAGCCAAACGGCCCTCACCCAAACCATCTTCAAAGACCACGGCCACGACTCCCTTCCAGCAGCAAGAGCTCTTCTAACCGATTACGGATGTCGTAGGCGATCGTCGCACAACCGTTCCGGGTGCGAATGACGCGGCGAACCAGCCCGTTGTCGAGCACGACGTCGCCCGAAGCCTGGTCCAACGCCATCGCGGCCTTGAACGGAGCTGGATCGACCAGCCAGTCCTTCGCGCAGCTCTCCCACGTGAAGAGCATTGTGTTCGAGAGTAGTCCCAAAATGGTCATTATGCGTTTCATTTTTCGCGGTTCCATTAATTCAACGGCCCGTGATCATCGCGGAAGACCTCTGTTTCAAGGGTTTTGAGCGGAGTGCCCGTTTTCAACCCCAATAGGATTCTAGTGATTTAAATTCTAAAATATCAAAGATCCGAACGCAAGAGGGACGATGCACACGTGACGTGAATACGTAGATAATTACCCCTCTTCATAGAACAATCATCTACCTATTTGCTTCAGTAAGGCACTATAATCACGCCATGAAAAGGACTTTAGTAAACGAGCGACGCGCCAACGAGGGTTGGAACGCGTGAAAGGAGGCAGGATGAACATGACCAGAAGGGCTTTTTTTATTCATCCGCTAAGGCCCATCGGTGACGATCTGGAAAACGCCGGGGAGTGGCTCCGGCGGAAAGTACAAAGGGCCGGCATACCGCAGTCAGGTTGCAGTGGACCGGAAGAGGCGAACGAACAAAAAACCGCAACGGTGGTTCGCGGAATAGGGCTTAGGAACGTACGGGAAAACATGAGGAGAAACGATCATGAGTAAAAATGAAGTCATGAAGGCCATGGGGTTGTCGCGCAGGGATTTCATGCGTGCCTCGTCAGCCATTGGCGCCGCATTCGGGCTCGAGGTTACGGGAGTAACGAAATTCGTCTCGAAAGCCGAGGCGAAAGAGACGTCCGCGGGCGGCTTGCCCGTCTTGTGGCTGCAAGCGCAGGCATGCACCGGCTGTTCGGTGTCTCTGCTGAACACGATCTACTACGCGACGATCACCGACCTGGCCGTGAACACGCTGGATATCAACTATCACCCCAACCTGACGGCCGCGGCCGGCAACCTGGCCATCTCGCAAATCGAGAAGACGTACCGCCAGGGAGGCTACGCGCTGATCGTGGAGGGTGCCATCCCGACCGGCGCCAACGGCGATTACTGCACGTTGTGGCCGGGGGTGACGGCCCTGAAGGGCGTGCAGAGGTATGCCGAACGGGCGTCGGTGATTATCGCCGCGGGCACCTGTGCCTCCTACGGTGGCCTGAGTGCCGCGCAACCGAACGTGACCGGCGCCACCGGATTGTCCCAGGTGCTCGGCAGCGGTTACTCCGTGGTCAACATTCCCGGCTGTCCGATGCACCCCGACTGGCTGGTCGGCACCGTGGCGTACATTCTGGCCAACGGCAAACTACCCGCTCTGGACGCTCAGGGACGGCCAACGGCGTTCTACGGGAAGACCGTACATGAGCAGTGCCCGTACCTGTCCGAGTACACCGCGAAGTACGGGCGGCAAACCCACTCTCGCGGGCAGTCCTGCCTGGACTGCCACGCACGCACCGACAGTCGCGTACCGGCAGCCCGCGCGCTCGGGGTCGGCGGCTGCCTGTTCGCCTTGGGCTGCAACGGGATCCAGTCTCACTGCGACTGCGCGGTGCGGAAGTGGAACGGCGGTGCCGCCGGCACCCCGGGAGTGAACTGGTGCGTAGAGGCCGGAGCCCCCTGTCACGGATGCACAGAACCCACGTTCCCCGACGGCATGTCGCCCTTCTATTCACTCAACGGGCCCGGCGCCAGCGACGATTAAGGGACGCGCTGACCCAAACAGGATGAACACAAAAGAAGGATCTTATTTATGGCAACGACATTGACAATCTCTCCCATGACGCGGGTGGAAGGCCACTTGGACGTCGAGGTGACCGTGGACACGATCGGCGGCACACAGCAGGTGACCGACGCGAAGTGTGCGGGCGCCATGTTCCGCGGGTTTGAACGGATTCTCACGGGGCGTGATCCCCGCGACGCCGTGCAACTGACACAACGCATCTGCGGCGTGTGTCCTATTTCCCATGGTATGGCCTCTAGCCTGGCGCTGGAAGCCGCTTTTGCGCTGACGCCTGCGGAAAACGGCCGGATCGTGAGGAACCTCGTCCTCGGGGCTAACTACATCCAGTCGCACATCCTGCACTTCTACCACTTGGCCGCGCCCGACTACATCAATACCGACGGCATTTTGGACATGTCGCCTTGGCGGCCGCATTTGGCGGCGCCCGACATGGTCACGGGCAGCACGGCGGTCGCACTGGTGGGCAACTACGTGAAGGCGCTGGAGATGCGCCGCAAGGCGCACCAGATGGGCGCGATCTTCGCGGGACACATGCCGACCGCGGTGAGCTTCGTGCCGGGCGGGGCCACCAAGCCCGTCACCGCCGCGGACGTCACCGCGTTCCGGACCCTGCTGACGGAACTGCGGGGCTTCATCACCAACGTGATGTTGGCAGACGGCGAGGCGTTGTTGGGCCTCTTCCAGGACTACACGACGATCGGAAGGGGCTGCGGCAACCTGCTCGCGTACGGGGTGTTCGACCTGAACAGCGCCGGCACGTCCAAGCTGCTGGCGCGCGGGCGCTACACCAACGGAAGTCTCGGCACAGTGGATACGACGCAGATCCGCGAATATGTGTCGCATTCGTGGTACACGGCGAACAGCGGCAACCGCGCGCCGGCGAGCGGCGTGACCGAGCCGTCGGCCGACAAGGCAGGCGCCTACTCCTGGATCAAGGCGCCGCGCTATGGCGGCACCGTACATGAGGTCGGCCCCCTGGCCCGCATGTGGGTCAACGGCGACTACCGCTACGGCATCTCCGCCATGGACCGCATCGTGGCGCGCGCGTTGGAGACCGAGAAAGTGGCGAACGCCATGGACGGCTGGCTCAGCCAACTGGTCCCGGGCACATCGCCCTACACGTACAAGGCAACTCCGGCGGCTGGAACGGGCATCGGCCTGACCGAAGCGCCGCGCGGCGCTCTGGGCCACTGGATCCAGATCGGCGGCTCCAAGCTGACACAATACCAGGTCGTCTCGCCGACAGGCTGGAACGCCTCGCCGATGGATGACGGCGGACAGCACGGCGCCATGGAACAGGCGCTGATCAGCACGCCCGTCAAGGACATGCAGAACCCGATCGAGCTGTTGCGAGTCGTACACTCGTTCGATCCGTGTCTCGCCTGCTCAGTGCATCTGGTCAGGCCAGGCAAAAAAGCCGAGGTCTGCCGCGTCGATGTGACGGCGGGGACCTAACCAAACCGAGGACGACAAAGCGAGAGGATCATGACAATGAACTTTGACACAAAACGAGTGCTGAGAAACCGGTGCGGAGCAAACGCGCGGCTGTCTTTAGGAATCGCAGCGCTGCTGGCCGTAGCGGGGTTGGCCTGGGGCGCCATGCCGTTGTTGCTTGCGCCCGTGGGCGATGAGGGCAACGCAAGCGACGTGACGGGCTTCGGAGCGGTGAGTTACGCCTATCGGATCGGCGTGAACGAGGTCACGCGGGCTGAATACGCGGCGTTTCTGAATGCCGTTGCGGCAACCGATACGCATGGGCTGTACAACCCGAATATGGGCATCACGCGCTCGGGCAATCCGGGAAGCCACATGTATGCGGCAACGGACGGATCTCTTCCGGTCGCCTGGGTGAGTTGGTACGACGCCTTGCGTTTCGCCAACTGGCTGAACAACGGGCAACCCGTCGGCGCGCCGGGAGCCGCCTCTACGGAGACCGGCGCCTATACGTTCAGCGGAGAAACGAGCGTAAGCGCCCGTAACCCGGGGGCGAAGGTGTTTCTGCCGAGCGAAGACGAATGGTACAAGGCCGCGTACTATCAGGGCGGCAATAACGCATGGTACTGGACGTATCCGACCCGCAGCGACGGCGCACCGCTCGCGTCGTTGCCCGCAAGCAGCGACAACGCCGGCAACTTCGACCGGGCTGTGAACGCGGTGACCCCGGCAGGCGCCTACCCGGCAAGTCAGGGCTACTATGGGACTCGCGACCAGGCAGGCAACGTGGCGGAGTGGAACGAGGCGTTGGTCGACGGCGACCGCGGCGTGCGGGGCGGGTCCTATGACGACTACCCTCTCCTGCTTCAGGCCTTTTACCGTGACAGCCAAAGCCCATCCCAAGAAAATGAGTTCGTCGGCTTCCGCATCGCGGCTACGGCCGGAACTTCTCCTTCCAACCATGCGCCGGTTGCCTTGGCTGACAGCTATACCGTGGATGAGGCCGCCACGTTGACGGTGGACGCCCCGGGTGTGCTGGCCAACGACACCGATGCCGACGGCAACGCGCTGACGGCGGTACAAGTGGCAGGTCCGACTCACGGAACGCTGACGCTCAACGCGAACGGAGCGTTCACGTACAAGCCGACGGGAAGCTACCGCGGCGCGGACAGCTTCAGCTACAAGCCCAGCGACGGCGTGATCTACGGCAATACCGTGACGGTGACGATTACGATACGGACGCTCCTCTATGTGTTGACCGTGGACGGCGGCGGCGGCGACGGATCATATGCCTTCGGAACCGTCGTTCCCATTCAAGCGGATGCCGCGCCGGCCGGCATGATCTTTGATCGCTGGACCGGGTCCACCGCATTTGTCGCCAGCGTGACGAACGCCTCGACAACGTTGACCATGCAGCGCAGCGCGACCACCGTGACCGCCACCTATAAGGCCGCACCCGCGGGCCCGACCTTCGACATGACCGTCGCCGAATGGAGCGGTTGGACTCAGTACTTGAGTGTCAGAGGAAAGGGCGCTTCTGGCAAGACGGTCGTTGTGAGCGATTCTCTGGGCGTGAAAATAGGGAGCTGCGTCATCCAGTCGGACGGCAGTTGGGAATTGCGCGTGAAACGTTCCTCCCGGCAAATGCCCAGTCGCGTACGTGCGACCTGCGACGGCGTGACAGACGAGATGGCTGTAAAACGTAAATGATGTGAAACCCTTCTGTGTGGTGTCAGCCGGCGGACCTTCACCGGACGGTCCGCCGGCTCTCTATTTGGGCCAAATGCAAGCGCTGTTCACGCCTGTACACGGAACGCTCTCGGGCCAGGTTTAAGCGAGTGACAGTTTCCTGCCGATGGCGGTCTCGATCAGGGACGAAGCGGGACAGGTAACTGCGAGGTCCGAGAAGGACGAGATGACTGCCGCCGGCTGATAACCGGCCAGAACGGCCCCGGGATACGAGGTGGTGATCGCGACCACACGCATGCCGGCCGCATTGCCGGCCTGAATACCGGCGATGGCATCCTCGAAGACGATGCACTCTGCGGGTGGCACGCCGAGACGCTGAGAAGCCAACAGGTAAATCTCAGGGTCTGGCTTGCAATTCTTCACACACGAGGCATCCACAATCTCCTTAAAATAGGGGCGGATCTTGAGTCCGTCGAGCACGAAACGCACGTTCACTTCAGGAGCCGATGTCGCAACGCCACACACGATCCCCTCACGCCGGGCGTACTCCAACAAGGCGACCAGACCGGGCGGGGTGACGAGGTGCGGGTGATAGAGTTCACGGTAGAGCGCCTCTTTTTCGATCGTGGACTTGAGGACTTCCGCGTCCGTCGGTTCGCGGTCGAGTACGAACCGCATATACTCGCGGTTGTTGAAGCCGAGCCGGGACTTGATATCGTCGATCGTCAGTTCTCGCCCGTATTGACGGGAGTAGTCGGTCCAAGCTTGAACGTGGAAATCGGAGTTGTCGGCGAGCACGCCGTCCATGTCGAAGATAAAGGCATTCATGCGGGCGAAGTTTACCAAAAGCGCCTGCCCGGCGGTAACAAGAAAAACCGATTTTCAACGGGCGCGTTGCCTCACAGACCCGCACGGATGATCAATCCCAGTCCGGCCACGAACAGCACGAACATCGCGAGGTTCAGCGTGTTCGCCGATTTCGGCGCCCCCTTGAACTCTTTCCAGATCAAGATGCCCCACAGCGCCGCCACCAGCGTGGCGCCCTGCCCCAAGCCGTAGGAGATCGCCGGGCCCGCTTTACCCGCAGCCACCAGGTTGATCGCGTTGCCCAACCCCCAGATGAGACCGCCCAAGATGCCTACGAAATGGATCGGCAGCCCGCCTTTGAAGTACGCGCCGATCTTCACCGGCTCGCCTGCCACCGGCTTCTTCATGGCGATGGTGTTGAACACAAACGTGCTGGCGAAGATCCCGCACGCGAAAACGAAGAAGGCGGAGTACGGCGTCATTTTTCCCGCAGCCGGCGCCACGAAGTTCATGTCCATCGAGGCCGCGACGAAACGGTAGAAGAAGGCCATCAGCACGCCGCAGACGACCGCGAGCATAATGCCCTTCATTGTTCCCGTTTGCCGAGCGTCGAGTGTCGAGCGTTGAGCGTCCTTGATTCGATATGCATAGGCGTTCATCAAGATGGCTACGCCGATCAGGGCCACCCCGCCGAACAGCAGCGCAGGATTCCCTTTCGGATCACCGACATAATTCACGATCACGCCAAGCACCAGCGCCAGCCCGATTCCCACCGGAAAAGCCACCGACATGCCCGCGATCGAAATCGCCGCCGAGAGCAGGATATTCGCGGCGTTGAACACGATCCCGCCGATGAAGGCGCTACCCATGTTGGCCAGCGACGCCTGCTTCAAATCCGGAATGAAACTCCGGCCCTGGTCGCCGATGCTGCCGAGCGTCAAACCCGACACGATCGCGAACAGCAGTACGCCGATCACGTAATCCCAGTAGAACAGCTCGTAGCGCCACGTCTTGCCCGCCAGTTTCTGCGTATTGCCCCACGAACCCCAGCACAGCATCGTCACCACACAGAAATACACAGCTACCGCATAATTTTCAACGAAGAACATAGTCTCTCCCCTTTAGTCTAAACACCATTCGCGATTTCCCGCCGATACGGCGCGGACGCCTGCGCACCCAGACGCGTCACCGATATCGCTGCGGCTTTCGCCGCAAAGTTAACAGCGACGGCCAACGGGCGATCCTCCGTCAGCGCCACCGCCAGCGCGCCGTTGAACACATCGCCCGCCGCCGTCGTGTCGACCGCCTTCACTTTCACGGCGGGCACCATCTTGCCGATCCCGTCCGCAAACACGAACGCGCCTTTGGAGCCCATCGTGATCACCACGCGCTTAACCCCTTTGGAACACAGCGCCTTCGCAGCCACAGCGGCTGACGCCTCGTCGGTGACCTTGACGCCACTCAGCAGCTCTGCCTCACTCTCGTTCGGCGTGATCAGGCTTAAGCATTGAAAAAGTCCAACGGGCAACGCGCAGGCGGGTGCGGGGTTGAGTACCACCGGCACACCCTTCGCCGCAGCCCACTGCGCCGCGCACTGCACGGTCTCGACCGGCGTCTCAAGCTGCATCAGTATCAGTCCAGCCCGCTCGATCTCGCCCCGCGCAGCCTCGAGGTCGGCAGGCGACAGCGATCCGTTCGCGCCGGAGGCCACGGCGATGCAGTTCTCGCCCTTGGCATCGACCATGATCAGCGCGACCCCTGAAGGCTCATTCATAGCCGTAAACACATGCTCGGTGTGGATGCCCTCCTTCGCGAAGAGCGTTCTAGCCTCACGTCCGAACAGGTCGTCGCCGACTTTGGCGACGAAGGTCACGTCGCCTCCCAGGCGCGCCGCGGCCACCGCCTGGTTTGCGCCTTTGCCGCCCGGGTTCATCAGGAACCGCCCGCCCAGAATCGTCTCGCCCGGCGCGGGAATCCGCGCCGCCTTCACCACCATGTCGGTGTTCGTGCTTCCGATCACCACGATGCGTTTCATATGCACCCTCCCATCCGGTGTTGTTCAGATTATGTGTTGTACAACCATCCATCGCAAGCCGCAAACATGCATACTCTTTCATTCACGCGACCTGACCCCGCAGCCCCGCACGAGGCTACAAGGCTGGCCCTCAAACGCAACGATCACCTCGCCGCCGAGGTCTGCAAATCCAGCTAGGCCTGAATCAGCCGGAAAGGTGGCGGGCCTGCAAAGCATACTCCAGATCATCGGCATGATGAACTTCTGTCGGGCGCGGTTGTGATCTTATTTGCCTGTTCCATTTTCCACTGTTCCAGTCTCTCTGCCCATTGACGGTGGACGGTGTATCCAATACGGACTGTACCGAAGAGAGTCACGAGAACGATAGAACCGAGGATAGCAATTATAAGGGTCCACGCGCGGCGGGCTGACCGCTGTTGCCGTGAACGCCACAGGACGGCCCACCCCAAAAATGGCGATAATTCCAAACGCGAAAACGGGTGGAAGCAGAGCTGCGAGACACAAATTGACTACGCGACTTCCCTTGGCAAGAAGAGAAGTCGCGGAACTCGATATCCATGCCACAAAGCATGCAATAAACCAAATTTTCTCTGTGTTCATTCTGTTGACAGCTCTGGGAACGGTTTCCTCATACCTCTTGCGCCTATTTCACGTCCATCCCACCCCAGTACGCCGCTTCCCACGACCAGCCGTCCGGCTGGTTCACCAGCTCGACCGTCACCGTCTTGCCCGCATAGGGCGCAAGGTCAACGGACAGTGTCTGCCACGCGGCCTTCTCACCGCCCACCTTCTGCTTTAACAGCTCCTTGCCGTCCGCTCTGGCAATGAACACGAAATCGCCCTTGTCATGGTTCGCCACCGTCACTTCGAGCTTCGGCGTGCCCTCTTTAGGCACATCGATCTTTTTGGAAAGCGTAACGCCCGTCTCGCGATCCAGCGGATGCGTCATCACCACGTTTTTACGGCCGAGATACTCGGCACGATAACCGGGTTCCATATCCTTGCCGTTGACCGATGTCGTCCAGCCGGGAAACAGCACGTCCACCGCACCCTGCACCCGCTTCGTCGGATCAGCCCCTCCCACATCGGCCGGATGCGGCTTGAAGCGGATCTTCGCATACTCCTCAGGCGTGAACCTCGAATTCGCGATCGGACCCGGTGCCCAGCTCAGTTCCAACTTGCTGGGTGTCGGCGTCTTCAGCGGAATCACGAAATACTCGAGTCCGTCCGCGCCTTTCTCCATACGCCCGCCCTGCCGCACCACGACCTGCCGTGCCAGCTTTTCGCACACGTCCAACAACCCCGGCACCGTGTAAGCCGTGTAACTGAACTTGGTCTTGAGATCGAGCTTCTCGGTGAAGCGCGGCGGCAGTTTCGAAAAACCAAGCGTGGCGCAAAGCACACCCGCCGAACTCGCGGGGTTGCAGTCGGAGTCCTGGCCGCTGCGGAAAGAGATCGTGATCGTCTTGTCGATGTCGCCGTTGCCGTACAGCATGCCAAGCAGCACATACGCGCCGTTGATCTTCACGTCGATCCCGCCGTTAGAGGCTTTCTGATACTCGGGCGTTTCGCGGTACTTCTTCTGACACCGTCTCCAAGCCGCCTCCCAGTCGTTGGGATTCTCTTTGTGCCACAG
Source organism: bacterium (assembly GCA_025360845.1). Lineage (GTDB taxonomy): Bacteria > Verrucomicrobiota > Kiritimatiellia > RFP12 > UBA1067 > JAHFSX01. The sequence continues at coordinate 15,961 of JANYBJ010000260.1, read as the reverse complement.
GACCACGTCGCGCACCATCTCGGCGTACTGGCTCTCCGCCGGGATACACGCGAGTCCCGCCTCGACGACCTTGCCGATGTCCGACTCGAAGAAGGCCGCCGCATACATGCCGCCCATAAACTGTCCGCCGTATACGCCGTCGCCGTAATTCATCAGCCTCCCGAACTTTTCACCCAAGCCCACCACCGAGTTGGGCATGCCCGGCGAAATCAGCCCCGCATAGTCCGACTCGATCTGGTAGTCGATGTCGTTCGGGCATTTGTTGAACGCCGGATGCGAGGAGTCGGGCGGAGCGATGCCGCGTCGCAGATTGGAACGTCCCGCATCGTTCGCGCACCACAACTGATACTCGCTGTTGGCGAAATCGATGCCCGCCTGACGGATCGACATCTCCAGCCCGTACTCTTCCAACGAGCGCAGGAAGGTCATCTCCACGTACAGGTCATCCTGACCGAAAGCCTCGTTGATCATTTCCGGTTTCCATTGAGGCGCCTCGGCCGCGGGCATGATCGTGTCACGCCACTTAAACTCCGTGGGTGCGCCCCAGCACACCCCGGCGATCTGTCCGACCCAGCCGCCTTTCATCTTGTCGCGGTACGTTTCCACAGACAACCGCCTCTCGCTCTGCGCAAGGACGAGTCCCGCCATGCCCGCCAACACGAACGCAATGCGCAATTCAACGCTTTTCATCATTTTCCTTTCGCCGGGGGCGCCACACTGAGTTGAACAATCGCTTCGCGCACGCGGGCGGCCTGTTCGGCGCTCATCACGAGGTAGCGGTGGCGTCCGTTGTTGTCCGGACGATACCAGGTGGCGCCGTTATCCTCGACCGTTACGGTGCCGGGAGGCGAAAGCTCGAAATACCCGCGATCCCCATAAATGGCATACAAAAGCGCGGTCGGGTCCCACGTGGGACGGTTGTGCGGCGGCGGCTCGTAAAGAGTGTAGGCCTCTTTGAGCGGGTGATGCTTCACATACTCGAGGTCGCGCTCGATCGCCTCATGAGGGAACGCCGCTGCCACACCGATCTCGAAGCCGCTCCAAACCACCGGCGATGGCCAGTTCTTCGACAGGGCCTGCGCGGCGGGTATGTCGTTGACCACGTTGTATTCAAGATACCGCGTATCCCAGTTCACCGTTTGGAAGGCGCCTGCCATGATCGAGAGTCCCTTCACTTTCTTCGCGATGAGGTCGCGCCCGTTGAGCGGCGAGTGCGCATCAGGCTGCGACTCCAGCAGACGCCGGAAATTGGTGAAAAAGCCGACCTGCACCAGCATGACGCTGTTGTCCGGTTCCTTGGCGAGCAGTTTGCGGATCAAGCCGACGGCTTCAGGCGCGTCATTTCCGCTCATGAGGTCGTGCGGATAGCGCAGAGAGCCGTCTTCGTTTTTCGCATCGGCCAGCAGATTGAACTTTCCCGGCTCCGGCGTCGCCCCGCCCTTCACGACGCCGATGGGCACCTCGGGCCGTCCGTAAAACGTGTTCACGGCGTCCACAAAGGCCGCGGCCTGCGGGTGATCCTTGGTGATCGTCACGGCGAGCAACTCGACCGCGCCGCGCGTCTGCAGGTTGTGAATCATGCACAGAGCCATCAGATCATCGACATCGTTGCCCATGTCGGTGTCGAAGATGAGTTTGACGGGTGCGGCCTGCATGAGCGAGGCCGAGAGGAGAAGCGTCAGAAAAGCGTTTTGTTTGTTCATGATGGTGATTATAAGTGGTTGAGTGTGACGGTTGCCGATTCATATCACAACCTCTTTTTACACCAAACTGACTATGCATTTCAATCGTAATTGACGCATTAAGAAAAAACCTGTATATACATTCCCCGCTATGACAACTGAGTCCCGCAAACCTCTCCACCGTCAGATCTTCGACTACGTCTATGAGAACATCGTGGGCGGCGCCTATGCGTCCGACGGACGTTTGCCGACCGACGGGCAACTCATGCGGCGTTTCGATACGACGCGTGCGACGGTGGCCAAAGCCATGAAAGAAATCGAGCGCACCGGCCTCATCCAGCGCCGTCCCGGCGCGGGTTCGTTCCTGCGTCCCGCTGACCGCTCCAAAGGTGCTTTCGTATCCACGCTCATCGCCGGACTCGGGGACACCGAGTTTTTCGAGCCGATCTGCGCGCAGATCGCGCAGGCCTGCCACGCCTGCAACCTCAGCCTCATCTGGGGTGCCTCCAGCCCTGCGACGCCTGTGAACGAAGACACCAAAATCGACACCCTCTGCTCACGTTTCATCTCACAGCACGTCACCGGCGTTTTTTTCGTTCCGGATGAACTCGCCGAAAACAGCCCTGACAACCGCAACCAGAAGATCGCCCAAGCGCTGACGGCCGCGGGCATCGCGGTGGTGCTGCTTGACCGCGATGTCGTACCCTTCCCCGAGCAGGGACCTTACGACCTCGTGGGCATCGACAACGTCAACGCGGGGTTCAAGCAGACGCTCCATCTGCTCGACATCGGCTGCAAGCGCATCCTCTACGTGACCCGTCCGGGCCGGCTCTGGACCAAGGCCGCCCGGATAAACGGCTACCGTCTCGCATTGGAGCAGGCCGGTCATCTTTTCGATCCCGCGCACATCTGCGCGGGCGACGCGACCGACCCCACCTTCTGCAAATCACTTTTGAAGCTCAAACCCGACGGCATCGTCTGCTTTCACGATCCCGTGGCCGCCCACCTCATCCAGAACTTTCAGAAGCTCCGCGTGGCGATCCCGCAGAAGCTCAAGATCGTGGGACTCGACGACGTGCGCTATTCGCAGTTTCTTCCGATCCCGATCAGCACGCTGCAGCAGCCCTGCCGCAGCATCGGCATCCAGGCAACCGACCTCATGGTGCGGCGCCTCAACCATGACACCCACCCGCCGCGCCGCATCCTCTTCGACACTCGACTTATCGTCCGCACGTCGTCGCAGTTGGGCACCGATGAGTAGACGAAAGAGCAGCGTTTCCTCAAGGTAGGGACGCTGTTCTCACGGCACCTGGTGCGCGAGGATCTCGCGCCACTGTTTGTCCGTGATCTGCCAGAACCACTCGTTGTGGCCGACGTAGGGCACGCGAATCAGACGTTTCCGGTCCGCATGCGGCAGCGCGTCATACAGCGCCAACGTGCTTGACGCAGGCATGATCTCGTCGTCCTCGGCCATGAGGAGTGTCACGGGACCCGGGTAGCTTTTCAGGTAGGACACGCTGTCGTAGCGGTCGCGTAAAAAGAGCCGCACCGGCAACCACGGATAGTGATGCGCCGCCACCGATGCCAGCGTATCCCACGGCGTGGCCAATATCACCGCGTCCGCTTTCACCTTCAGGTCAGCCGCAACCGATGCCGCCACGCCGCTGCCCAGCGACTCGCCGAGGATCACCAAGCGTCCCGGATAATTCTGCCGCACCAGCCGCGCGGTCGCGCATCCGTCGTCGCGGAATGACGTCTCTCCCAACTTGCCGCCCCGCGCGGCATAACCGGGGTACTCGGCGAGGATCACGCGCCAGCCTAACTTCTGCAACGTATCGCAGTAGGATTCACGCTCGTGCGCACCCCCCGCGTTGCCGTGAAAGATCAGCACCGTGCCGTTGGTCAACGTCGCGTCGGGAACCGTCTTCTTTGCGACACCCCGATACTCAGCCCCCGCCGTCTCCGGCCAGCGCTCGACCTTGTAGAACGCGAACGCCTCTCGCGCCGCCGCGTCCGTCAGACGCTCAGGAAAATACAAAAGCTTGTTTTGCCACAAGGCCGCCGACAAACAGAACACCACATACGTCCCGAGGGCCAACAAGGGCAGGCTTTGCCACCAGGCCAGATTCATCACGCCACGCTCACTTTCCGCTTCCGGACGGTCTTGTCCACCAGCGAAGAAAGCGTATCAACATCAATTTGTTCCGTCAAACAGCCCCGTCAATAACGCACGCTTTTCTATATTGTCCATCTCGCCTGTACCCGCTAAACTCTGGGCTACTCATATGACGACTTCTTTTCTCGACACGCTGAACGCGATCTCGGGCTTTGTCTGGGGTTGGCCGCTGATGATCCTGCTGATCGGCACCGGCACGTGGTTCACCTTTCTCCTTCGCGGACTGCAGTTCTCCCTGCTGCCGCACGCCCTTTGGCTCGCCTTCATCAAGCGCCGCGAGGCTACCGGCGAGGGCGACATCAGCCACTTTCAAGCTTTGATGACGGCTCTGGCCGCCACCGTCGGCACCGGCAACATCGTGGGCGTCGCCACCGCCATCGCCATCGGAGGCCCCGGCGCGGTCTTCTGGCTGTGGCTGACGGGCCTCGTCGGCATGGTGACGAAGTACGCCGAAGCGCTGCTCGCCGTGAAGTTCCGCGTGACCGCCGCCAACGGCACCATGGCCGGCGGCCCCATGTACTACATCGAACGGGGTCTCGGCCAGAAGTGGCTGGCGGTGATCTTCGCCTGTCTGACCGTGGTCGCCAGCTTCGGCATCGGAAACATGACCCAAGCCAACGCCGTTGCAGACGGCCTGTTCAACACCTACGGAATCAACCCCCGCGACACCGGCGCCGTGCTGACTGTCCTGTCGGGCCTCGTCCTGCTGTTCGGCATCAAGGGCATCGCACGCTGCACCTCGGTGCTCGTGCCCTTCATGATCCTGTTCTATCTGGTGATCACCATTGGCGTTCTGGTGATCAACGTCAAAGCGATTCCCTCAGTCATCGCCCTGATTCTGCACCACGCCTTCACCCCGACGGCAGCGACCGGCGGATTTGCCGGCGCCGTGCTCTCGCAGACCATCCGGGTGGGCCTCGCGCGCGGGCTATTCTCCAATGAATCCGGGCTCGGTTCAGCGCCTATCGCGGCGGCCGCCGCTCGCACCAGCCACCCGGTTGTACAGGCGTTGGTGTCCATGACCCAAACCTTCATCGACACGATCGTGGTCTGCTCCATGACCGCCCTGGTGATCCTGACAAGCGGCGTCTGGACCCAGACCGGTCCAGACGGCAAGGGCCTGACCGGGGCCTTGCTTTCGTCGACCGCCTTCTGCTCGGCCTATGGCGAATGGGGCGGACAGCTCTCCACCATCGCGCTCGTACTCTTCGCCTGGTCGACGCTGATCGGCTGGGGCTATTACGGCGAGAAGGCGCTGCAATATCTCGCGGGCGACAAAGCCATCCCCGTCTACCGGACCATTTTCGTCTCCGCCGTCTACCTGGGCTGCGTGCTCCGCCTGGAGACGGTCTGGACCTTGTCCGACATTTTCAACGGCCTGATGGCGCTGCCCAACCTCGTCGCCCTGCTGATCCTTTCACCGCTGGTGGCAAGGGAAACGCGTGCCTACATCAACGCGCGGAAACAGCACGCGAAAAACGTCGAAGGCCTTTGATCAGTCGCCGCTGAGCCGGTTGATGTTCCGGCCCAAGGCTTCCAACGTCCACACCAGCGGATACATCTTTTCGTGGTACCAGAGCAGCGCGAAGTAAAGCCCGATCGGCGCAGGGCTCGCAGCGCCTGCCTCCCAGTTCGCAACCAGCCAAGCGCATCCCCGTCTGACCGCCTCCTCGCACGCCGCGCCACCGTCGGTCAGAGCGATCACCGCCAAAGCCGTCTCCTCCGCCGTTGAAACGTTCCCCGCGCTCCAGCCTCCGTCCTCTCGCTGCCGGGCCACCAGCCACGCCTCGCCTTTATTCCGTATTCCCCCGACCCCCAACGCCTCACTCCACACTTCTGCCTGGCGTAAAGCGTCCACCACCCGCGCCGTCCCCACCACCGGATTCCTGCCATCCTGCACGTCCTGATGTCCGAACCACAGCGGCATCCATCTGCCGTCCTTCGCCTGCGCCCGTTCCAGATAGCGGGCCAACCGCTCCATGGCTTTTGCGGCAAGCGGCGACACGTCGTGCCAGGCCGCCAGCGCCGCCAGCGCGTGCGCCGAAAGGTCCGGGCAGCTCCGGTCGAACGGCAGACGTCCCCAGCCGCGGCAGAAGGTCGGCATGCCGCCGTCCGAATTCTGCAACTCCAGCAGCCACCGTACACCGCCGCGCACAGTGCCCGACGTGTCCGTTTTGCTCCCGATGTCTTTCAGACGCCGCAGCGCGAGCAGCGCCCCGCTCGTGTCGTCCGCGTCCGGCACGCCTCCCGGCAGCTCCGTCCACGCCCACCCGCCCGGCGCCGCGCCCGTGAACGGATGCTTCGCCTTCAGCTGGGTCTTTACCAACCACTTTGCGACCCTCTGCGCGTCATCGATCCCACCGGCATCCAGCTTCCAGTTTCTCGCTTCCGGCTTCGCGGGCACGCTTCCGCCCCACACCGCCCGCACCGCGAGGCTCGTCACCCACGTGCGCAGGTTGGAGTCGATGGCCCAGCTTCCATCACGGCGTGCGGCCTGACGCAAAAATGCGAGTCCCTTCTGCGCCACGGCGTGCTCCCCGTATCCGGCATGCCGCAGCGACAGGCACACGAACGCGGTCAGCGGAATCGCGTCCAAGAACCCGCCGTGCTGCGGTTGCAGCGCAGTGAGCCGCCGCAGCAGCGGACACGCAAACCAGCGTCCCCAAACAAGCTTGCCGCGCGCACGCGCCGCACAGACGTGACGGCACAACCCGACCGCGATCAGCGCAGGCAAGGCGTAGCTCACGACCTGCAACCGGAAAAACCGGTAAAGCCCTTGCGGCAGCAGCGACAGCAGAAACGGCAGCGACGGCACGCTCAGCCATGCGCGGTCATCCTCGCCGCACATCGCCACATATGCCAAGATCGGCACCGCAAAGGTCCGGTCGCTGCCATAGATGCCCCGCAAGGCCCTCACGTTAGCCTCGGACGATGCCGATCCAGTACGCTCCAGCACCCAGACACCGGAAGCGCTCAAGCACGCTTCGGCACCCATCAGCCCCCGCTGCTGCGAGAGCGCCGCCCGCACGATCAGCGTGGTGCTTAAGTTGGAGGGACTCTCCGACGTATCGCCCCAGCCGCCGTCGGCGTTGACGTGTGTGATCAGCCACTCCGCGCCAGCCACGGACAGCGCCCGGTCTGATTTGTCGCCGTTCCCTAACGCGGTCACAGACAACGCGGTGCCTAACGCACTGGAAGCGAGTTCGCCTGCCCAGACACCCGTTTCAACATCGCGCAGCTTCAACACCCGCCCGCGCACCGCTTCATATGCCTCTCGCAGCTTATCCATGACAGAAAGAGTACCGTATTTTCGCCGCATTCCAAAAGAACAATTTCACGGTTACTCGCGCACCGCATCATATGCGCTTGAGCTGCTTCCGATTCCTGATATACTGAAATCAAATTGGAAAATGCACAACGGTTAAAGGCTGCCAAGCGAAACCTTTTGCAGAACGCAGTCTGATCGATCTTTTAGTAACGGAGCACCCATGAACTTGAGTCAACTGACCCGTGTGACGCGACGCGGTTTTGTAAAAACCGTCTCGGCAGGCGTATCCTTTGCCGCCCTGCCGGGAATCCTCAAGGCACAGCAGGCGCCGTCCCAGAACGTCGTCGGCGCAAACAGCCGCATCAGCGTGGCCTGCGTCGGCTTTTCCGACCGCTTTAAGGACGCGCTCCTGCCTTCCTTCCTCAAATCCAAAGACGAACTGAATTTCGACATCGTCGCACTGGCGGACCTCTGGAGCGTGCGCCGCGAAGAGGGCAAGGCCAGACTTGAAAAAGAGCTCGGCCATCCCGTCAACCTTTACGCGAGCGACGAGGAACTCTACGAGAAGGCCAAGAACGTCGACGCCGTGATCATCTCCACCGCTGACTTCCAGCACGCCATGCACACCGTCCATGCCGTCAGGGCGCAAAAAGACTCCTATTCTGAAAAACCGTGCGCCGAGGATATGGCTGCCGCCAACGCCGTGCTCGACGCCGTCAGCGAGGCGCGCAAAGCCAACAACCGCGGCGGCGCCATCGTCCAGATCGGCTCGCAGCGCCGCAGCGGCGACTCCTACCATATCGCAAACGACTACATCCGCTCGGGCAAGTTCGGCGACATCACCTACGTCGACCTCTGCTGGAACGTCAACCAGCCCCAGCGCTGGCGCCGCGGCGACCTGCCCAAAAAGCTGAAGGAGTCCGACACCGACTGGAACAAGTGGCTGCTCGACCGGCCCAAAGTGGCGTTCGATCCCCGGAAATATCTCGAGTTCCGCCTCTTCTGGCCCTACTCCTCCGGCATCCCCGGCCAGTGGATGTGCCACCAGATCGACACCGTCGCCTGGTTCACGGGCTTCGAGTTTCCTCGCTCCGCCATGTCCGGCGGCGGCCTCTACGCATGGAAGGACGGCCGCGAAAATTTCGACACCTTCACCACGATTCTCGAATACGGTCCCGAGGACGACGCCTCCAAGGGCTTCCAGGTTGTCTTCAGCTCGCGCCAGACCAACGCCGCCCGCGGCAACGTCGAGAAATATCACTCGGCGCAGGGCACCATCGACCTGATCAAAGGCACGGTCTCCAACGAGGGCGTCGAGGGCACCAAGGAAGAGACAAAGAAACTCGCCGAAACCGAAGTCGCGGCCACCGCCGCCAACACCGGCGCGGGCAACATGGAGGTCGCCCACATGCGCAACTGGATGGAGTGCGTCCGTTCGCGCAAGCAGCCGAACGCCCCCATCGAAGCGGGCTACAGCCACGCCGTGGCGCTCATCATGTCCAACGCCTCGCTGCGCACCGGCATGAAGGCGACCTTCGACAAGGCCGCACGCCAAGTCATGGCCGGCGGCAAGGTGTTCAAGGGGTATTGAAAAAGGGCTGAAAAACGCTCAACGTCCAACTTTCAGCGCTTGACTCTCAAGGAAACACACTTGGATGTTGGGAGTCGAGCGTTCAGCGTTGAGAGTTCCGTAAAGAGAAATCATATCATGCGTCTGAACCGACGGACATTCATGCAGCTTGTGGCCGCTGCCGGCGTGGCGGGAGGTACAGGCATGGCACGCGCGCAAAAGGCCGTGCCGAACATCCTCTTGGGCCTTTGCGCCGGCCCGGACAAAGCCGGGCAGCTTCAGGCGATCGGATACGATTTCATCGAAGGCGGCGTCGGCGGCATGCTCAAACCCGAGCTGTCCGACGACGAGTTCGCGCCAGAGCTGGCGAAGCTCAAAGCCTGCGCGTTGCCCATCCGGTCATGCAACGGTTTTATTCCCGGCAAGTTTAGGCTCACAGGCCCCGAAGCGGCCCACGACCCGGCGCTTGACTATGCCGTGAAAGCGTGCCAGCGCGCGGACGCCGCCGGCATTCCCCACATCGTGTTCGGCAGCGGCGGCGCACGCAACCTGCCCAAGGATTTCGATGCCGCCAAAGGCAAGGCGCAGTTTATCGAGTTTTGCCAAAAGCTCGGCGACCGCATTAAGGAGTGCAAGGTCACCGTCGTGCTGGAGCCTCTGAACAAAAGCGAGTCGAACCTCCTCAACTCGGTCGCGGAAGGAATCGAGTACGTGGACGCCATCGGTCGCCCGCGCATTCAGTTGCTGGCCGACTTCTACCACATGTTGAAAGAGGGCGAAGGACCGGAGTCGATCCGCAGGGCCGCTGCCCGCCTGCGTCACTGCCACATCGCCGAAATGGAAGGACGGACAGCGCCCGGAACCAAAGGTGAAGACCTGAGCGGTTTCTTCAAGGCGCTCAAGGATATCGGCTATGCCGGCGGCGTGTCGATCGAAGGGGGCTGGCCCAAGGAGAACATCGAGGAAGCCTGGAAAAAGGCGCTCGCCACCATGCGGGATCAGGCTGGAGCCTGACAAAAGAAAACGCTCAACGTTCAAGTTGAAACCGCGCCATCACTTCAGAGTCGAGCGTTGAAAATTAAAGAAAAAACGAATGAAGGACGCTCCATTCCCTCTCGCTGGTGACTACGCCCGGCTGTTGACCGCACAACCGTCTGCGGTGCGCGAATCCGCAGCCCGCTACCGTGCCGGCTTCCATTGGAGCGAGCGCCATTTGCAGTGCCTGTGGTTCGATTCGCGCTACCGTTTAGCGCTCTTTCCGCTGCCGGGCGGCGAAACGGTCACCGTGCTCGATCCAGGCGAATGGAACCTTGAGGCGGGTCCCGATTTCATCAACGCCATCCTGCTCATCCAACCCGGCGCGAGGCAGCTCCGCGGCGACGTGGAGGTCCATGTCCATCCTTCGGACTGGGACGCCCACAGCCACTGGACCAACCCAGCTTACGCGCGCGTGATTGCGCACGTCACCTGGTTCGCAGGTCCGGCGCCGCGCACCTTGGCCTCCGGTGTCTGCGCCCTGTCGCTGGCGGCACCGGTGTCGGCGCAGCCCGGCCTCTCGCTCGACGACATCGACCTCAAGGCCTATCCCCATGCGGTTCTTCCCGCGACGCCGCGCCCGTGCGAGACGTTTCTGAAGAGCGATCCCGACCAAGCCCGCGCGGTGCTCGCTGCCGCAGGCCACTACCGCCTGCGCGCCAAGGCGGCCCGCCTCCGTGTTCGGCTCGAACAGAGCGGCGACCGCGGACAGCTCTTCTACGAGGAGACCATGGCCGCGCTCGGCTACAAGCACAATCAGACACCCTTCCGCGCCCTCGCCCGACTGCTGCCTGACGCCGCGCTGGTCGCCCCGCGAGAAGCGGCCTTCGCCCGCCTGCTCGGCACCGCCCGACTGTTGCCGCAGCCCGATGTCGCGCCCGACGACGAGGGCCGCCGCTTCATCCGCACGCTGTGGGACACCTGGTGGCGCGACGCGGGCGAGACGCTGCCGGAGAGCGTGACATGGACGCTCCACAACCTCCGGCCGCAGAACGCGCCCGTGCGCCGGCTGGCGGCTGCCGCCTGTCTCTTCAGCGGCCTGTCCCACGTGCTGCACGATCTCGACCGATTGGCCGCGGAGAACGGTCTGCGCTGGCATTCTCAAGCGAAGGACTGCTTCGAGACGCGCTGCCGCTGGCCCTTCTGGAATCAGCGGCTCGCCTTCTCCTCAAAACCAGACGCGCAACAGGAAACGGTCCTTCTCGGCGACGCGCGCATAGCCGCGATCCTCACCAACGCCGTCATCCCCTTCTACGCGGCCGAAGGCACGCTCCCGCAGGGTGTCGTCAACCATCTGCCCTCCGAAGACCTCTCCGCACCCATGCGCCTCACGGCCCTGCATCTGTTCGGACGCGACCACAACCCCGCGCTTTACGCCGACAGCGGCCTGCTCCAACAGGGCCTGCTCCAAATCCATCTCGATTTCTGCCTCAACGCCAAGCCCGGCTGCGACGCCTGCGTGCTGTGCGACACCCTGCGGAGCAAAGGTGCGAAGGAAGCCCCTCGCCGATATATTTCCACTTTAGGGTTGTTTTCCCAGACATAAATCGCTATAAAGTTGGGACTTTTTTATGGAGAGGTGACCGAGCGGCCGAAGGTGCAGCACTGGAAATGCTGTGTGCTCTTACGGGTACCGGGGGTTCGAATCCCTCCCTCTCCGCCATCCGCTTGATGTCTTTCCCGCGCTTAGGTATACTGCGCACCATGTCTTCCGTTTATTACAACGCCATGGTGCTCCGCGAGCCCTATTCAGGGGTTGAAGTGGTCGTCCACCAATGGGCGTGTGCCTTAGCGGAATACAGCACAATGCCTTTATGCGCCTGCGTCCCCGAAGGTCACCGCACCATTCCGGAGAATCCTCACATGCGCCTCCGCCGGACAACCGGCTGCGTGTCGCGGTCGCGCGCGCTCCGCATCGTGTGGGAGCAGACCGCACTTCCCTTGATCCTGCGTAGCGCCCGCGCCCCGCTTCTGCACGCGCCGGCCTACGTCGCGCCCCTGCTCGCCCCCTGCCCCGTGGTGCTGACGGTCCACGACCTGCACGTGATGACCCACCCGCACTTCTGCCGCGCACCCAACCGCCTTCACTACGGCCTCATGATTCCGCCCTCGGTCCGCAAGGCCGCTGCCATCATCACCCTCTCGCCTTACACGCGGCGCACCGTGCTCGAACGCTTCCCCGAAGCCCGGAGCCGCATCGTCGTCATCCCCCCCGGACTCTCCCCTTCCCTCGTCCGCTGCGCCGAGGACACGCGCCTGCAAGCGGTCCGCCAACGCCACGCGCTCCCCTCTTCCTTTCTCCTCTTCGTCGGCGACCTCTCCTCACGCAAAAACATCCTTGTCCTGATCACCGCTTTCGCCATCGTTCAACGCGAACACACGGACCTGCATCTCGTGCTGGCAGGCGCGTCTGACTCCGCAACCGCCGCCGCCATCGACCGCGCGATCCACGATAACGGCGTCCAACACCGCGTCAGCCGCACCGGATACGTTCAGGCCGAGGAGCTTCCCGTCCTCTACTCCCTTGCCCTTGCGTTCGTCTTCCCTTCACACGACGAGGGCTTCGGCCTGCCACCGCTCGAAGCCATGGCCTGCGGCTGCCCCGTGGTCTGTTCCGGCGGTGCGGCGGTCGAGAACTGCGGCGGCGCGGCGGTCACCTGCGACCCGCGCGACCCCGCCTCCATTGCCGACGCGGTTGGCCTGCTGCTGACACAACCCGCTTTCCGCCGCGAGAAGATCGAGGCGGGCTATCGGAAGGCCGCCGGGTTCTCTTGGGAGAAGGCCGCCCGCGCCACCGAAGCCGTCTACCGTGCCGTCCTCAACCATCAACCCCTAAACACCGAAACTGCGATATGAAACACCTCGCCATCATCCTCCTGCCCACCCTGCTCTCCGCCGCCGATTGGCCTTATCTGGCCGGGCCGACGCTCGACTTCCACGCGGCGGCCACCAACATCGGGCGCGACTGGCAGGCGCACCCGCCCGCCCTGCTCTGGAAGGTCGCGCTCACCGACGAAGGCCACGCCTGCGCCTCGTGCGTGGACGGCACGCTCTACATCACCGACCACCTCGGCACCAACGACATCGTCCGCGCCCTCGCTCTCGCCGACGGCAAGGAGCTTTGGCGCACCCCCTATCCCGACACCTTCAAGACCTACCACGGCTTCTCCCGCGCCACGCCGACCTACAACCGGGGGATGGTCTACACCGTCAGCCGCATGGGCCTCGTCCACGGTCTCGACGCCGCGACCGGCCGCGTGCTGTGGAAGAAGGACTACATCAACGACTATGCGGGCCAGGCGCCCAACCACGGTTACTCCGCGCCGGTCGGCGTGTGGGGCGATATCGCGTACCTTCAGCCCGGCGGCACAAACGGCAACGTCGTGGCCGTCAACAAGAAGACCGGCGATCTGCTCTGGCGCGGCGGCAACCCGGAAAAGCCGGGCTACTCGCTGCCCGTCATCGTCACCTTCGACAAGGTCCCCACGCTGCTCTGCTACAGCGCCAACACCCTGATGGGAATCAACCCCGACACGGGGGCCACGCTCTGGACGATTCCGCGAGCCCACCCGTACGGCAACAACATCATCCAGCCTGTGGTCATGGGCAACCGCATCTTCACCGGCGGCACCGACAACGCGGGCAGCACCGTGACCGAGATCCGCGACGGCCAGCCGCACCTGATCTGGGAGAACAAGGAGATCTGCCCCATCTTCACCACCCCCGTGCTCGTCAACGGGCTCCTCTTCGGCACCTCGAGCGGCAAGCCCGCCGCTCCTGAAGGCCTGATGTGCTTCGATCCCGCCACCGGCAAGATCCATTGGAAAATCAAGGCGTTCGAGCATGGCCAGACGCTCGCCATCGACGGCGTGGTGCTCGCGCTCGACGGACAGAAGGGCGACCTCGTGATGATCGAGCCCACGGGCGAGGCCTTTCGCGAGATCACCCGCTTCACCCCGCTCGGCGGCAGGAGCTGGGCCACCTACTTCATTGTGGGCGACCGCCTGATCATCCGCAACCAGCGCGAGCTTGCCTGCTTCAAGCTTGGCGAATAACAGGGTTAAAAGCCTTTGCAACACACTGTGTTCGTCGTACCGGTTTTAGCCGTCCCGCGTCAATGGATATCCGCCTAAAGGCGTTACTGCAAACAATAAAACGGACCGACTCCTTATGAAAAAAAGCACCCTGTTCGTTCTCGCCGCTCTGCTCGGCCTCGCCGCCTGCACCACCGCGCCGCAGCCCAAAGAGCGCTCAGCGAAAGAGCGCTACGCTGAGGAGCTGATGGCCATCGTGCCGCCGGAAATCATGTTCGCTCAATTGGCCGAACCTTATGCGGACATCTACACGCCGCAGCAGAAGCACGAGAAGGCCCACGCCAATTTCATGCGGCATGTAGACCTCAACGAAGTCGACCGGATCATCCGCGAGGGGCTTCTGAAACACTTCACCGAAGCGGAGCTGAAAGCGCTCGCCGCCTTCTACAGCACGCCGGAAGGACGTTCCTGCATGGCCAAGGTCGCGCCCTTTGCCGCCGACGTGGTCCCAGCCTGCTCGCACGAGGCCACCAAGGCGTTCGGCAAGACCGCCGTCGACGCCGCCCGCGGCCTGCTTCTTCCTTGAAGGGCACGGGCACGAAGGTCCGCCCCCTACGCGTTCACCACGTTTTGCGGACATCCAGCCTGGAACGCCTTCACATTCGCCGCCGTGATATCGAGCAGCCTCTGCCGCGCGGCCCGAGTGGCCCACGCGCAATGCGGCGTGATCACGCAGTTGCGGGCCTGCAACAACGGATTGCCCGGATCGGGCGGCTCCGTCGAAAGCACGTCCACACCCGCGCCCGCCAGCCGTCCCTCATTGAGCGCCCGAGCCAACGCCACCTCGTCCACCAGCCCGCCGCGCGACGTGTTGATCAGCAGCGCCGTCGGCTTCATCCACGCCAAGGTCCGTTCGCAGATGATCTTCTCCGTCTGGTGCGTCAGCGGGCAGTGCAGCGACACCACATCCGCACGGCGGAAAAGGTCCTCGTGCGTCACCCATTCCACGCCGGAGGGCAGCGTTTCGGGGCGCGTGCGCGAGGCGGTCACCACCTTCATGCCGAAGGCCAGCGCCGTCTGCGCCACCGCCTGCCCGATCGCGCCGAAGCCCAACACGCCGAAAATCATCCCGTCCAGTTCAACCAGCGGCTTCAGTTGGAAGGTGATGTCCTTGCACCGGCTCCACATGCCCTCTTTCACCGCGCGGTCGTACAGGCCGCACTGCTGGGTCAGTTCCAGCAGCAACGCGAAGGCCATCTGCTGCACGGACCGCGTGCTGTAGGCGGGCGCGTTCGAAACCGGAATGCCGCGCTCCCGCGCCGCAGCGAGATCGACCACGTTGTAGCCGGTGGCCAGCACATCGATGAACCGCAGAGCCGGCAGCGCCGCGATGGTCTCGCGCGTCAGCGGCGTTTTGTTCGTCAGCAGGATGTCCGCGCCTTCCGACCGCTCCAAAATCAACTCACACGGCGTACGCGCATGCACCGTCAGACGTCCGCGGGACTCCAATGACCGCCACTCCAAATCCCCTGGATTCGTCGTGAATCCGTCCAAAACAACCAATCTCATCGAAAACCCTTTCACTCTGTCCACTCGCGGGACCCATCACGGCTAGGGACTGCCCGTCAAACCGTCTGATGCCGCATCATCGCCCTCGTCTTTACCTAAGACGCTGAACGGATAGTCGGTATCGTAGCTAACGGAATTCGCAAGCTTGCGCCTGATACGGACATACCAGTTCGTCGCCGTCTGAACTGTTTTTATGCTCGGCGACGCCTTAGCCGGAGCCGTCAAGTTCATGGTGAATTCCTCTGCCTCCTCGATTTGCAGCGCGCTACGGTCGATCAGCAAGTGCTTGTACGTGACACGCGTACCGTTAGGACCGAGTTTCTCGCAGATGACCTGCACTTGGAACAGGGCCAAGCCAGCGGGTCCCTGCTGGCGGATGTAAACCGGCGTGGTCTGGCCCGGAGCAAGAGGGTTGTTGTCGATTTCCACGATGGGATCGGGCACGCGTGCGGCCCCCAAGGCGCGCGCAAAATGATAGATCAGAAAGCCTTCGATGCCGACACCGATGAGATACAGCCACACATCTGCGCTGATGTTCGGAAGGACGAGTACAATGACCAGCCCCAGCACAAGAATGACCACGCCGAGGCAGCCCATGACTCCCTGCGTGGAAACGGCGGGCGACAG
>JANYBJ010000250.1 GCA_025360845.1 bacterium | reverse complement strand
ACCTGTTGGCTTTCGCCACTCGTGGCCCGGCGTGGCTGTGCGGCGGATGCCAGCAGCAGTGCGGCAAGGGTGCGAATAGCGGTCTGTCGTGTCGTTCTCATTATTTTCGTTCCTCTGACGGATCGCTATGCCACGTAGCCCCCCCCGTTACCGTTTTCAACAGCGTTTAAAATTTAGCACACAACCCCTGCCGGTTCAATTCCGCTCAGGGTTTAATGGGGGCTGTTGTGGTCGTTAGACCCTCGTAGACCTTGACGGAAAACGGGGCGAAGGCCGCATGCAACTGGCCATTCGTGAGGGGCACGGAGCCGTGCGTCCATTTCTCCCGCAGCTCTTTCCACTCGGGCCCGAGGTCGAGTGTTAAGTTTTGCGGGCTTTCGCCGATGTTGACGGCCAAAAGGCAGACGCGGTGCCCGACCTGGCGCGCTAAAATGCGTAAATCGGGTGCCGCGTGACAGCGGTAAAACGTCCCGCCCGGGGCGAGCAAAAACGGCTCCAACTCCCGCAACTCTTGGTTGACTTTACCCATGGACTCCCACAATTCAGGCGCTTGTTCGACCCAGTACTGTTGCCCGTTCACGGTGGCGTCGGGGCAGGTATAGGCATAGACAAGGGTACCCCGCACCCCGGCGCACACCCCCTGATACACCAGGTTGCGGTATTGCTCCGGGGTCGGCACGAGAATGGGCTTTTCGCCTCCGGAACCTTGGACGATTTGCCACAGTGGCCGATGAGGGCCGATAGCGGCGCGCATGTACTCCAGATACATGGAGACGAGACGAAGTGATGCCTTCCATTGGGGTTGCCAACCCGGCAGCTTTTGCCACCAAGGATCGGTTCCCGCTGGATACAACGGGTAAATGTCGGGTGAAGGGAGGTCGCATGTCGCCGCCGTGCGCCCAAACCAATCGGAATAACACTGCGCGACCTGCACGGGGTGGTACGGATCCAAGCCGCCCCGCAACCGTTGCCAATCGCGCTCCATGACGACGTGCATCCACTCCTCTTTCGGCTCGTCCATTGTGGACCACGCCAACAGATTCGGATGTTGCCGGAAGCGTTTGATGCGTTCGTCAAATTGCCCGTTGTCCAAGGAGCCCCACACGTAGCGGATCTGCATCAGGCCGTGACGGGCCGCAAGCTCCATAAACGGATCTTCGCGCTCCCAATCAATTGGGAAAACCACGGCGGTGTTGAAGCCATGGGCCTTGGCCCGCCGGTACATTTGATCATACGTGACGCCCGGTTTGCCTGCCGCCGCCTGCTGACGATTTACGTTGTCGATGTGGTCTTCCAAATGGTAAAGGCCGATCGGGTAAAAGGGCCGTCCGTTGACATGGCAAATGCCGTCGCCGTCAAACCACACCTCATTGCCTTTACCGTTGGGCGACAGGATGGTCAGCGGCAGTTCCAAGGGAGTGCCGCCGCGCGGGCTGGCGGCGTCGCAGAGCAGCCGATAGGTGCCCGCTTTCAACCGAAGCTTGGCGGCGTCGAAGGTATAGCGATCGCCCACTGCCGCCAGGGGCCCCTCGGCCAGAAGCTCATCCTTTTCCCCTGTCCGCAACTGCACCGAAACCGGCCCGTTCGTTTGGCCCGTAGGGTCTTCTCCGCGACAGACGACGATCCGCCGGTCAGGCATGGTGCTGAACAGCGTATTGCGGTACACCGGCTTTTCCAGGCGTACGCTGAACCCCGGCTCGGCGGCTACCGCCGCGCCGCGGGCGCCGGCGAGAGCGGCTGCGAAAAGGGCCAGTGCCACGATTTTGTTGGGACCATGAGCCATATTGAGCGGCACCCCGCCCCTCGTCCGATGCGCGTGAAACGGCGCGGCGAACTACGGGCTTTGGCTTATTGCACGGCCATCACAGTCCCAATCGGGGTGACTTTGATAAGCGTCACCTTTACGTTGGTCAAGGCGACCAAATTTATGGGGTTCGCGCTGCCGTAGGGCGGAACTTCACCGACGCTAATGCGCTGAAAGGCCAGCGTCGAGGAATGGCTGGTCGCCTTGAACTCGTAGCCGGTGAGATACGAGGATGTCCCGCCCCACTCGTCACTGAGATCCGTGCCGACTTCATCATGGGTGGTGTTCCTGTCCAACCCCGGGGCCGTTACTCGGAACGATTCCGCCCAGCTATCCCACCAGTAGAGCATCTGGAAGGTGACATTATACGTTCCGCCGGCAATGGTGTCGAACGTCTGTGAGATCTTGCCGCCGAAATCGCGCTCGAATCGGGCGTAATGATAGGTAACGGTATTATGGGGATTCCACACCCATTCAACATGAAGGACCCCTGTTCCGGGCTCCAATGTCCATGCGTCCGTGGTGTACGGAGTCCATTCAGCCGTTCCCGCGCCTTGGGTGAAGTCCCCATTGCTGAACGGTGCGGCCTGGATGGTGTTGACGAAGGCGGCGGCCAGCGCCAGTGTAATCAGGATGCTTTGGGTCATGGTCTTCATTGTCGTACCTCCTGGTGGTTCAGTCAGTGATACAGGGCATCCTCCACCTTGGGATGCCGGGTTTTGTGAACGATCAAAAACAGGGGACCAACGTATCCGGCAACACCGTAGAACCAGTGATTTCACTGGAACAGCCCTGTCGGTCAAAGTGGTGCCTGCTTCTATTTCTCTTCCTCCTCCGGGTATTCGAAAATTGAGGTGCGCACACCCTGGCGTAACATCTGTATCATCTGCTCGACCGCGCACTGGGCAATGTGCTCCGGATTCAAAAAGGCACGTCGCAGGCCCGGCACCTTTTCCGCTTTCGCATGACGGGGCCGGCTGTTCAGCGAGAAAACGGGACGATCCACGACCTTGAACCCCAGACTGTCATAGCTGTCCAAGACCGTCGGTAAGATTCTGTCGGTGGTAATGATCGAGAAACCCTTGGGAAATCCGGCCGCCAACGCCGTCACCGCCGCCTGTCCCGTGTCAGCGGGGCATTGGTAAATCAGCGCCTGCGGTTGACGCGCGGCGGTGATGCCATCCTGGTAGGCGGCCGTGATCTCCCGCGAGACGAACAGGGTGAACGGCTCAATCAGCAACGCGACCGGCATCTCCGGTTTGGCCTGCCGCAGGTCGGCCACTGCCTGGCAAATGCGGGGGCGCAACACATAAGAAACGTGTGGCGTTTCAGGGGCGAGATCATGATTGCCCATCACCAGCAACGGGAGCTGAAAACGGCGGGCAATCGCCGTGTGCACGTCGGTCACTTGCCCGTCCAGCAACAAACCGTCACAAAGGCCATGCACCAGCACGGCCGGGAAACGCCCCTCAATCAAGTCCGCCGTATTGAAGGACGACCACGCCAAGGCGATGCCATGCGCGCTGAGACACTGATCCATGGCGGCCAACTCACGGACGTTGTACTCCTCCTTTTCCGAAGCATCGGCCAGTAAAAAGGCGATTTGTCGGATCGCTCGGTCGGGGCGGGGCTTACTCGCGCCGAACTCCTTGGTCAACGGCGGAAACACATTGGCGTAGGTGCCGCTGCCCGGACGGCGCGAGACCAGTCCCTTTTCTTCCAGTTCCTTGATCGCCAGTCGCACCGTCACGCGGCTCACATTGAAGCGCCGTGCCAAGGCGTTTTCACTCGGCATCCGCCGCCCGGCCCCGTAGCGCCCCGCTCGCAGTTCATTCATCAACTCGCAACTGATCGTCTGCTGCTTGGTGATTTTGACGCTGTCGTTGGCCATCATCCGTCTCCTTTGTCTAAATAATTTAGCTGTTACGCCTCACTTTGTATAGGACATATACCGATCACCTGCGTGGTTAAAATCAAATAAAAAGGCCTGTTTTTAAGTAAGTTATGATACATTAATACAGGAAGTTAATATAGCATGCATCGAATTGGACAGGCTTAGGATAGGATGTGATGTGATGTGATGTCATCACGGCTTTCAAAGTCAACGGCATCATCCGCTTCGGACTCGTGTCACTCGGCGAGCGGAATTCGTCCAGCCGGATTCTGCTTCCGGCTTTCTTTGCGCCAGCGGCGCGGGTGTGATATTGTAAAAGTTGTTAATGTGTAATCCGTGAGCCTGTGGAGCCGATATGCCGATCAGTTGGAATGAGATCAGACAGAACGCCATTCGCTTTTCTCGCGAATGGTCCGAGGAACAGCGTGAGGACGCGGAGGCGAAATCCTTCTGGGACGAGTTCTTCTCGATCTTCGGCATGCGCCGCCGTCTGCTGGCCACTTTCGAGGAGCCGGTCCGCAAGATCAACGGCCAGTACGGCTACATCGACCTGTTCTGGCGCGGCGTGATGCTGGCCGAGCACAAGAGCCGGGGCAAGTGTTTGGACAAGGCCGAGTCGCAGGCCTTCAGCTACATCCAGGACATCGCCCGCGAACAGCGCCACGCCGACCTGCCGCGTTATGTGATCCTGTCGGACTTCGAGAATGTCGCGCTCTATGACCTGGAGCCGGACGAGCAGCTCGACCTGCCGCTGTTCGAGGCCCGCCACTACCGCAAGACCGAGTTTCCGCTTAAGGAGCTGCACAAGCACATTCACGAGTTCGCTTTCATCGCGGGCTACAAGCAGCACCGGCTGCGCGACGAAGACCCGATCAACATCAAGGCCGTGGAGATCCTCGGTGACCTGCACGACGCGCTGGCCGAAGGCGGCTACGCGGGCCACGACCTCGAACGCTTTCTTGTGCGCATCCTCTTCTGCCTCTTCGCGGATGACACGGGGCTCTTCGAACCCGACACCTTCACGCTCTACGTCGAGAACCGCACGGCCAAGGACGGCTCCGACCTCGGCCTGTACCTGGCCCGCCTCTTCGAGGTGTTGGACACCCCGCCCGAACGCCGCCAGAGGAACCTCGACGAGCTGCTCGCCGCTTTCCCGTACGTCAACGGCGAGCTGTTCAAAGAGCGGCTGGGCTTTGCCGACTTCAACCGCGCCATGCGCGACGCGCTGGTCGCCTGCACCAACTTCGACTGGTCGCGCATCTCCCCCGCGATCTTCGGTTCGCTTTTCCAGGGCGTGATGGACCCCAAAGAGCGTCGCCAGACCGGCGGGCATTACACGTCGGAGCGCGACATTCTCAAGGTCATCAACGCGCTCTTCATGGACGGCCTGCGGGCGGAGTTCGAGAAGGCCCGGCGCGGCAAGGCCATGCTCAGGCAGTTCCACGAGAAGCTGGGCAACCTGCGCTTCTTCGATCCGGCGTGCGGTTGCGGCAATTTCCTGGTCATCACCTACCGCGAGCTGCGCCTGCTTGAGATCGACGTCCTCAAGGCCTTGTTCGGCGGCGAGGTGCAACTGCAGCTCAACGTCCACGAGCTTTCGCGCGTGGACGTGGACGCCTTCACCGGCATCGAGATCCAGGAGTGGCCCGCCCGTATCGCCGAGGTCGCGATGTGGCTGATGGATCACCAGATGAACATGCGCCTCTCCGAGGCGTTCGGCCAATACTTCGTGCGTCTGCCGCTGCGCAAGTCCGCGCACATTCACCTCGGCAACGCCCTGCGGCTCGACTGGAAAGCGATTCTCCCGCCTGACCAATGCTCCTGCGTTCTCGGCAACCCGCCCTTCATCGGCAAGCACTACCAGACCGCCGAGCAGAAAGCCGACATGGCGGCTGTGTTCGGATGCTTCAAGAACATCGGCGATCTGGATTACGTCACCTGCTGGCACTACCGCGCCGCCGAATACATCCAAGGCTCGGCCATCGTGGTCGGCTTCGTGTCCACCAACTCGATCACCCAGGGCGAGCAGGTGCCGCTTGTCTGGGGCCTACTGTTCGGCAAGTGGCGCGTCAAGATCCACTTCGCGCACCGGACGTTCCAGTGGCAGAGCGAGGCACGCGGCAAGGCCCACGTCCACGTCGTCATCATCGGCTTCGCCACGTTCGACATTCCCGTCAAAAGACTGTTCGATTACGACTCCGGCAACGGCGCGGCCACCGTGACCGAGACGGTCAACATCAGCCCATATCTCACGCCCGGCCCGGATTCGTTTGTCACGAAGCGCCAGACGCCGCTCTCTCCCGTTCCTGAGACTCGCTGCGGCAACAAGCCGTCCGACGGCGGCAACCTGCTTCTGACCGACGAAGAGAAGGCGGCGCTGATCGCCGCAGAGCCGGGCGCTGAAAAGTACATGAGGCGCTATACAGGTTCTGATGAATTCATCAACGGCAACATGCGCTGGTGCCTCTGGCTCGCGGACGCGGAGCCGGAAGAATACCGATCCCTTCCGCTCGTCATGGAGCGGGTCGAGCGCGTCCGGGCTTTCCGGGCAAAGAGCACGGCCGCGCCCACCCGGAACGCCGCGCGGACGCCCGCGCTGTTCTTCTATCGCTCGCAGCCGGACACCGAGTTTATTCTGATTCCCGAGGTCTCTTCGGAGCGCCGCACCTACATACCGATCGGTTTTGTGAGCCCGGACGTCATTTCGGCAAACACAAATTTCCTGGTGCCTTCTTCCGACCTGTACCATTTCGGCATTCTGACTTCTGCCATGCACATGGCCTGGGTACGGCTGGTCGGCGGGCGGCTGAAATCCGACTTCCGATATTCCGGCTCGATGGTCTACAACACTTTCCCATGGCCGCAGATGGACACGCGAGGATCGGAGACATCAGGCGGCGATGCCTCCTGTGTCAGGGAAGCGGCGGCGCGTATCTACTGGTCATCCTATCACGAGGACGGTCGCGAACCGAAACGCACGGCTGGGCGGCTTACCGGCGACGCGAAGAAGAAGGCCGCAGTGGTGGCAAAAGCCCAGGCGGTGCTCGATGCGCGGGCCAAGCATCCGCTATCGACGCTGGCCGATCTGTACGATCCGCTGACCATGCCCGCCGATCTGGTGAAGGCGCATGCCGACCTCGACCGCGCGGTGGACGCGTGCTACCGCCCGCAGGCGTTCACGTCCGACCGCCAGCGCGTGGAATTCCTCTTCGCGCTCTACGAGCGCTGCAACGCGCCGCTGTTGCCGGTGGAGAAGAAGGGGAAGAGACGGGGTGTTTGACATTTTGATGAAGGAGCTGCGCGATGAAGTTCAGGCTTGCCTATGCCGCTGCCGTGCTGTTGACCCCGTTGGCGGTTCTGTATGCTGCCGAAGCCTCACGGCTTGATGTGAGACCGGTCAATGGCGCACCCGGCTGGCTGCTGGACGGCAAGCCCTATGTACCGGTCCAGGCCCAAGCCGGCAGGCCCGGCCTCTGCGAAGTCAAGCAGGGGCGGCTTTGGCTTGAGTCGGGTCTTCGGGTGCAGATGCAGATGCCCGCCGACACGGGACCGTCTTTCGCAATCGTCTGCACGTTGACGCTGCGCGGCGCAACCCAAAACGACGGCGGCATTTACTTCGATCTGGCCGGACGCACGGCCACGGCTCAGGCCAAACGTTACCCGGTCAAGCTCGGCCTGTATGGCGAAGGTGTCTGCGGCGTGATGAACTGGCCGGGCCCGGACGGCGGGTATGTGGTCCGCAAGCCGGTCGGCAAGCCGTTGGGAGAACCGGTGCGCTTGCGGTTCTGCAAGGAGGGCGCCAAGCTCACTCTGGAAGCGGATGGCGTGCTGCTGGGTGAGTGGACCGACCCAGATCCGATCACGCGCGTAGAGAGTCTGGCCCTGTGCGCGTATTCGTCATGCGGAACCTTCGGCGACCTCGTTGTCGAGGCCCGCGACGGCAAGGTCGCGTTCCGGGAAATGTTCGACGACCCGTCCGCAGCCCACAAACGTTTTCAGGGCGATCTTCCGCCCGCAGGCCCTACGCCGTCCAGCTCGTTCTTCAGCGCAGGCATCCCGGTTTACATCACCTGCGAGTGGGGTCCGGAGATGAGTAGCGTCTGGAAGGAGGACGGCAGCTTCGACTGGTGGGAGGTGGACGCCTATCTGCGCAAACTCGCTTCCCGCGATGCGCAAGGCAGACTGCACCTGCGGTTCAACTTCGGCTGTGCGCCTGCCTGGTGGCGGGCCGGGCACGCCGACCAGATCGTCCATGTGCGCCACGGCGACAGCGCGCCACAGCCTTACCAGAACATCGTCTCCTTCGCCTCCAGGCCTTACTGGGACGAGTGCGAGAAGGCGGCACGTGATCTGGGCCGTTTCTGCAAGGAGCACCCGGAGGGCTGGCGGGTGGTCGCCGTGACGTACAGTGGCGGGCTGTGCGAGTTCTTCCCGCATTGGGGCGAGGGCAACTACAGCGACTACAGCCCGGCCTTCCTCGCCGGTTTCCGCCAGTGGCTGACCGCGCGCTATGGGGACGACGCGGCCCTGCGCGCGGCGTGGCTACAGAGCGTGACGCTGGACACGGCTGAACTGCCTGCCCCCTCCGAACGGCTGAAGGGTGACTGGCAAGACTTCTACGACCCCTCCAAGGGCCTGCAGCGCATCGACTTTTGCCGCTACTACGCCGAAGTGACCACCGGACTCATCACGCGTCTGGCCAAGGCGCTGAAAGAGGGCTCGGACGGACGGTTCTATACGCGCCCCATGGCGGGTTACCAGCCGGGCGGCCCGCACTTCCGCTTCCACGCCGGGCCTCATGCGGACTTCGCAAGTGTCCTCGACTGCCCGTGGATCGACGGGTTTTTCATGCCGCACGACTACCGTGGCCGCGGGCATGGCGGGTTCACCGCCTTCGAGATTCCGGTAGCCTCGATCCTTCTGCACGGCAAGACCTACATCGCCGAGAACGACGACCGCACGCATCTCGCGAAACAGCCCGGTGAATCGCGCACGGACACACCCTGGCAGACCGCGCAGATCGTCAAGCGCAACATCGCCACGGCCCTCTGTTACGCCTCCGGGGTCGAATTCAAGGATTGGGCCAACGGCTGGTGGGAGGACGTCGAAACCATGGCGGTCATCCGCCAGATGAACCGTCTGGCCCAAGAGTCGGTCCGCCACGACCGTACGCCGATCGCCCGGATCGCGGTGGTCATCAACCCTCGTTCGACGATGTATGTGCGGGACGAGTCCAAGCTGTATCTGACACTCAACAGCCAGCAGATGCACCTCACTTATTCGCGCATCGGCGCACCGCATGACCGCATCCTGATCGACGACCTGCCGAAGGCCCGTGACTATGATCTGTACATTGTCCAAGACTGCCTCTACCTGACCGACACCGAGCGCCAGATGCTCAAGGACAGTCTCTGCCGCGCCGGCAAGACTGTTCTCTGGCTCTATGCGCCGGGGATCATCGGAGACAAGGGTATCAGCGTCGATGCCGTCAGCGCCCTGACCGGCATGAAACTTGCCGTGGATGAGACCCGAACGAAGTTTCACCTCAAACTCTCGGACGGCACGCACCCTTACAACCAAGGCGTAGGCGGGATGGAAATTCCGACGTATGACGAGTTCGGTCCGCTGTTCTTTGTGGATGATCCTGAAACGCGGACGTTGGGCATGGGATGGTCCTGCTTCGGCGTGCTCAAGCCCGCCTTCGCGGTGAGACAATTCAAGGATTGGACCAGCGTCTACTGCTCCGTGCCCGTCCTGCCGCCGACCGTGATCCGCAACATCGCGCGCGAGGCCGGAGTACACATTTACACCGACAACAACGATTTCGTGGCTGCAAACAACTGGCTGCTCTGCGTCTGTGCGGCCAGCGACGGACCGCGCACCATCCACCTCCCTCACGCAGCGAGAGTGGTCGATGCACTGACCGGCGAACTGACCACGCCGAAGGCCAAGGAATTCACGCTGGCGATGAAATACGGCGAGACGCGCGTCTGGAAACTGACCGCCCCAGACAAAGACTAGACGTCCGCCGACCTCTCGTCGGCGCCTTTCCACGCGTCACCCTCGTCATCCAGAGGGAAGCTCTTTCACCGTCTGGTCCATCTGCATTCCCCAGTATCAGAATATCCAGTGCCGGGCCAACGACTCGATCGCGCCATCCACCGTGGCCTCGGACGCCACGACGTTCGGCTCGCGTCCAAACGCCGCGAGCGCCGCCGTGGTGGGTTTCCCGATGGTCACCACGGTCTTGCCGTTCAGCGCTTCCTTCGAGGCCTGCGCCATGAAAGCTTCGACGGCCGACGCGCTCGCAAAAAACACCGCATCGAACTCGGGCCATGCCGGATAGCTGACCGGTTCGTTGGTGTAAAGCTGAACATCCTCGACCGTCGCGCCTTTCTGACGCAACACATCGGCCAGCAGCGCGCCCGCCTTCTCCGAGCGGAGGCGCAACACGCTCTGCCCGGTGAAATCCTGCCCCTTCAGCAGCGCGGCCAAACCTTCCGCACTGTAGTCCATGGGCGGCGACAGCTCGGGCACAAAGCCGTAACTCTTGAACGCCGCCACGCTGCCCGGTCCGCACGCCATCAACTTTGGCATCGCGCGCAGGTCAAGCCCGGACTCGCCAACCAGCTTCATGAAAAAGTGTACGGCCGAAGGCGAGGTCAACACGACCCAGTCATGCGACGCCACACGCTTCACTGCTTCCACCGCGACTGCGCACGGCGCCAGGCGGATCAGCGGCCGCAACAGCGGCACGCCGCCAAAATCAATCACCCGCATGGCCGTTTTCTCCAGCAGCGCCTCGCTGCACGTCACCAGCACGCGGCAGCCGCGCAGCGCGCCGGTGTCGCGACGGAACGCGCCCGCCGCCGCAGAACCGATCACCAGCAGCCCCGGAGCCTCGGTGTCGAACGAGGCCGCGCTGCCTTCGCGCAGCGCCGTCAGCGTCGTCCGGAAAACCGCTTCGTCGTCCGCTCCCGCGTTGAACACAATGGCCGCAGGTGTGGCCGCATCCCAGCCCTCGTCCAACAACTGGCGGGCCATATCGCGGGCCACTTTGACCGACATGAAGAGCACGAGCGGCAACCGCTTGCGGACTTCCAGCGCCACGCCGGCCACCGCACCCCCTTCGGCACGCGGGGTCAGCGCCGCGAAACCGCGCGACACCCCGCGCCGCGTCAACAGCATCCCGGTCCCCGAGGTGGCGACCGTCAAGGCGCTGACACCGGCACGCACGCGATACGGCAACGCCAACCGGTCCAGTTCATCGGTCTCCTCGGCCAGCCTGCCGAAAAGCCCCGGGTCGCCGCCCTTGAGACGGACCACGCGCTGGCCCCGCCGCACGTGCTGCGCGATCAGCGAGGTGATCTCCGGCTGTACGACCGTGTGGTCGCCGCACCGCTTGCCCACGAACACGCGCTCCGCGTGTGCGGGAAGAAACGACAGCAGTTGGTCGTCCATCAGCACATCGTATAGACACACGTCCGCCTGCTTCAAATCCTTGATGCCACCCCACGTGCAGAAGTCGGCGGAGCCCACGCCCGCGCCCACGAAGCGCACGGCCTTCACAAAATAGGAACGGAGACGGGTCCAGGCCGGATCGCCCAGCCGAAACGTGACGGCAAGAGAACCCTGCCCCGCAGGCACCGGAAGCTCCGACAGGGGCACCCATTCGGTGACGCGGTCAGCCAAGCCCAACCGGTTCAGCGCCGCGCCGGCCATCAGAATCGCGTCGAACTCGCCCGCGTCGAGTTGCTCCAGACGGGAGGGAATCGTGCCGCGGATGGGCTTCATCACCGCCTGTGGAAGACGGGACCGGCAGCACGCCTCGCGCCGTTCGCTGCTCACACCCGCGACCGGCGAGACGGGCAGGTCGGAGAACGTCTTGCCTCGCGGCAAGATCCACGCGTCGCGCGGGTCTTCGCGCCACGGCAGCCAGAACCAGTCGAGGTCGGCAGGCACAGGGTCGGGCAGATCCTTGGCGCTATGCACCGCCAGATCGACCCGGCCCTCGCGCAGCGCGTCGTCCAAATCACGGGTAAAGAAATCGCCCGGGCTGACACGCAGGTCGGTCGTCAGATCGCGGTCGCCCGGCGTGGCGACCGGCACCACCTCAAAACCGATGCCCGGAAAGAGCGCGACGAGTTTGTCCAGCGCATCCTGCGTCTGCACCAGCGCCAACCGGCTGCCCCGTGTCCCGACCTTAAAGACCATGTTTCCCATTTTCACAATCCTCCCGTCTCTTTCGTTTCGGCGGCGCACCGCTGTTCGTCCAACCACAAATCTGGCGACCGAGCAACCGGATAGCTCTCTTCCACCGATGTAACCGACCATACCGCGCAACGTTTGAAGTTCTCGGCTTGCGCCATCACCTTCTCAAACACTTCTTCATCCCATTCGGGCGGATAGCCGTTCTTGTAGAGCAACATCGTCAACTCCTTGTTGAGCTGACTCTTGATGTCGTCGCGCGTGGACCAGTCTGCGAACTGGGCTTTGTCGTCCACCAATTCCTTTATCTTCTTGGCGAGCGCGAGGCACTTATCATCGGCATAAGGGAAGCCGTGGTCGTCACGCACCTTGACGAGAATGTCGTAGAACGCCTTTTCCTCATAGGTTATCCCCAACTTCTCGAAGGTTGTCTTGTCGGCTTGCAGGCCTGCGAAAATCTCAATCAGTTCGTCTGAAAGCCCATTGATAAAATCTGCAACAACCTCACTCGTGAAGACAAGTTTGTCGCGACTATTGTAGCTGTCGACAACGGCTTTCAGCCTCTTGTCAAATTCAAGGGCTTTCAGCTTGTTGATTCGGCCATAGCCGGAAATCGCCTTACGCAGCAGTTTGAGAAGGGCGTTGAACTTTGAAATCGGCAACTTCACCTTCCCCAATTGGTCCATGAAATCATCGCCAAACAGTTCTTCCGGCTCGCTGGCATTGACGATATTCTCGATGCCCGTGCAGGTGATGGCCTCGCACACCATTTTCTCTACGACGCTGTTCATCACTTCCGCATCGGGCGCATCGCCTTTGGTTTGCTTGTAGATGATCGAGCGGACAGCCAGGTAGAACTGTGCCCGGGCGGTTTCGTCATCCGTCAACTCGCCGGATTGGAAACAGATATCATACGCCGCTTTCAACTTGCGGGACAAGCCCATAAAGCGCGTTTCCGTTTCTTTGTTGCTCTGCGCGTACTCCGCCGCGTGATTCAGGCAGAGAAGCCGCTCAAACGGCACGCCCGTGAAAAACCTTACGGCGTTGAAACCGGCAAACAGAGCGTCGATCAGCGCCAGATGGTTGCGGAACACCGCCAGCGAGACCTTGAGTTCGTCAATCGGACTCTCCAGCGGACCGCCGTATTGTTTGACCGCCGCAAGCATGTCGTCCCTTATGCCGATGTAATCAACAACCAGCCCCATGTCTTTGCCGTCAAACACACGGTTTACGCGGGAGATCGTCTGTATCAGGGAGTGTTTCTGCAACGGCTTGTCGATATACATCACAGCCAGCGATGGCAAATCGAAACCCGTGATCCACATGTCTACCACAAGAGCGATTTGGAAATTGGATTCGTTGTCCTTGCACCGCTTGTCCAAGGTCTGGCGGTATTCGCGCGTGCCGCACAAATCGTAAAGCGCCTTTTCGTCATCCGCTCCCTGCGTGGCAACGAGTTTGAGCTTTTCAATCGGCAGGGCGCGTTCGCCGAACGCGCGGCTTCGCGAACGGCGCGGCGAGCCGTCCCTGCCCTGCGGCACATTCCACTCCGGTCGGATTGCGACTAGCTCTTTCCACAGGCCGAACGCCAACAGCCTGTCCGCACAGACGATCATCGCCTTCTGCACAACCGCAGGCTTTTCCGCGCACAAGGCTTCGTAATGCTGCACGATGTCCGCCGCCAGTTTCTTCAGCCGTTCGGGATGCCCGAGGATCGCCCGCATCTGGCTCATCGCCTTTTGGCTTTCCTCGACTTGCGCCGGGTTGGCGCCTTCCGCTGTGCAACGGTCGTAGTACTTCTTGATTTCTTGCGCCTGTTCCTCCGAAAGCAGCACGCGCGCCAGGCGCGGCTCGTAGGCGATGCGCACGGTGATGCCGTCGTCACTCGATTCCCTCATCGTGTAGCTGTCTACAATGCGGCCGAAGACCGCGAGGGTCTCGTCGAGCGGCGTCCCCGTGAAGCCGCAATAGGTCGCATTGGGAAAACTGTCGCGCAGGTACTTGGCGAAGCCGAACGAGGTGAACACGCCTTTGTCAGTCTTCTTGAGCTTCGGGCCGACGCCGAGTTGCGTGCGGTGCGCCTCGTCGGAAAAGCAGATGATATTGCGCCGGTCCGACAACAGGCCCGTAAACTCGCAAAACTTCTGGATGGTCGTGATGAACACGCCGCCGCTTTTCGCGCCGCCGAGCGCGGTTTGCAGATCGTCGCGGCTCTCGATGCTGCGCACCTGGCTATCGTGGAGAAAATGTTTTGACGCGACAAACAATTCCGAGGTCTGCGTGTCCAAATCCTCGCGGTCGGTGATGACGACGAGTGTCGGATTGTTGAAAACCTCGTGGTCGCGCAGGGCGAGCATCCGGGCGAGAAACAGCATCGTGTAGGTCTTGCCGCATCCCGTCGCTCCGAAATAGGTGCCGCCCTTGCCGTCGCCAGCGGGTTTGATGTGCTCCTTGATGTTGGCGAGCATCTTGTTCGCGGCGAAGAACTGCGGATAGCGCGCCACAATCGCCTCGTCCTTCTTGCTGTCGTCGGGGTAATAGACGAAATCGCGCAGCAGGGCAGTGACGCGTTCCTTGGCGAACGCGCCTTTCAGCAGCGTCAGCAGAGCGCTGATGCCGCCGGACACGGTCTCGCCGTCATCCGCCTTGTTCCATGAGTAATAATACGGGTACGGCGTAAAGATGCTGCCGAGTTTGGTGTTCGCGCCGTCGCTGACAACGGAGAGAAAGCAATACCTCATCAGCTTGGGAACATCGCGGCAGTAGCGCCTGCAAATCTCCTCCCATGCGTCGTGCGTGGTTTTGTCCTCCGCAATGGCGGTCTTGAACTCGAAGATCGCGACGGGAATGCCGTTGATGAACACCAGCGCGTCGGGACGGCGCAAGCGCTCGCCTTGGACGGCATACTGGCTGACGACTTTGAAGGCGTTGTTCTCCGGCGTGCCGAAGTCGATGAAGTCGATGTGCAGGGCGGGCTTTCCCGAATCGTCGCGCTGAAAATCGAAGCCCTCGGTCACCAGCCAGAACGCCTCGCGGTTGCCGTAGTAGAGCGGCGCGGACGGAATATTCTGCAGGCGGCTGAGGACTCGGGCGATCTCGGCTTGAGTCAAGTCCGGATGCCGCGCTGAAAGGAAACCGCGCAAATCATCCTCCAGCAGGATGTCCTCAAATTTGCGGTGGACGGTCTCGCCGCTGACATGCGTGTAGCCCTGAGCGGTAAATACCTGGATGATCGCCGCTTCAAGCTGTGCCTCGGTGAAGGGCGTATGGTTGGAAGCGTTCATTTCGCAAGTCCAATGTCGTTGGCAAGCGCTGGCGAAAGCGCTGCGTGGAGGGCCTCGCTTTTTGTCGGACGGCTCGGCGAGCCGTCCCTACCGGGGGCGACCGCGCCTTGCGACGGTAGGGCGGTCTCGCCGAGACCGCCGCTCTGCCATTGAAAAGGCCAATCGTCCGGCTGAATCGCAAGGCCTTTCCGTACGGGGTTCATCCGAATGTAATCCCATTTTTCAGACGCCGACTCATCCTGACGAATGCGATGGTCGAAATAGTCCCGCTGCCATTTGATGCCGCACCGTGTGGCCAGAAAACGCTTCCAATCCGAAAGCACTTTGCGCATTGAGACTTCCACCGGAAACGTGAACAAGCCGTGCAGATGGTCGGGCATCAGGAAGATGAGTTTCGCCCACATCTGCCCCATGTTTTGACGGTAAAGCACGCTTTCGACAACCGCATCATGAACGGTCTTGCAAGCGAGCTGATTTTCTCCGCGCGGCAGCGCGTTGATGGTGATAAAGAAAACGGCATTGTCCGTAACCCACGAGGGTACTTCGGAGGGAATGTTGTGGGGAAGACGCTTACGGCACGGCAAAGCAAGGGCGTTGCCGCCGCATGACGGACGGCTCGGCGAGCCGTCTCTACCGGGGACGGCGTTTTGCACCGGTAGGGCGGTCTCGCCGAGACCGCCGCACTGCTTCGCAAGGTTGTCGTTCACATTCCCCATACGCAGTATCCTGCCTATGCTTACGGTTTCACGGCGCGTTCGGCGAACGCGCCCTACCATCCTCCAGCGAGCCTTTGATCAATAGCGGGCAAACATCCTTAATGTGGGCTTTGAGCCGCTCGTTGATCTCCCGCCGTGCGATATAGACGTTGTAGATGTTCACGATGGCTTGTTGAACGGTGGTGTCGGGTATGGGGATTTCGACTTCGCACATGTCTTCCCATGCAAAAGTTTCCCGCGCACTGCCCCACGAGTGAAAACGGGCGTATCGGTCAAACTCGGAGCGGTTAAAGAAAAGTCGGAGATAACTTGGAAGCAGCACATCTCGCTGTTTGACGTGAAAAGCCACATATGATGATGAAACAAGATAGGTTTCGCTGGAGTTATTGTGGGCAAGCGAAATCTTACCTCCATTGCGCGAAGTCACAGTGACAAAAGCAAACTCATCTGGCGCAACGAGTAAGTATGGCTTTAATGAGACACCAGCCATATCAGCTTTTGTTTCTATAAACCGTTTTTCGATGGAGACGCCTTTTACAGACTCGATGCCATATTTCAGTTGTTCATTATTCGATTCTGATATAGCAACGTACTTGCCAATCACAGTGTGTGGCACTTCGCGACGCAGGCGTTCGATATAAGCGTCGCAGGTGAGTTTCAAGTCGTCGAGTCCCGCTTCTGTGGCACGCTGGTTGGCAAGCAGGGCGTTATACACGGCGACGACCTTTTGTTGCACAGCCAGCCGTGGGAGCGTGATTTCGATGTCGCACATGTCTTCCCAGTTAAAGAATTCGGTAGCGCTCCCCCATGAGTGATATCGGATAAGCCTGTCGAATTCGTTCCGGCGGAAGAACATGTAGAGGTACTCGGACGACAAGACGGACTGTGCGCTCGCTTTGACGGCAAAGGCGACGTAATCCTCGGTGAAAATGTACGCTCGTTCCGTGTCGTTGAAAGCGAGTCCGAGCCGTTCCCCGTTTCGCGTCGTCCGGCGGTTGAACACGAACTCTCCGGGATTGATGATGTAAAATTTGTCAAACGCGCGCTCCGTCACGTTCGCCCGCGTCATCATCATGCCCTTGGTGTTGGACACGCCCCGGACGTCATCGATGCCGTAGCGCAGTTCGGTGTTCCGTCGGTCGACCGCCTCAATCAACTCGCCGAGGCGGTATTTGCGGCAGGCGTGTTTACCGGGGTTCATTCTTGAGCCCCTTTTGGAAGGGAGATTCGCTACGCACTGCGTAGCAAATTTCCGTTTCACGGCATGACTTGCCAGCGCTTCTGATGCCCGCTTCCTCTCACTTTGCATGGCTATCCCCCGTTTTCAGTTGCGTTTCGATCTCTTCAATGCTCGGGAGTGATGATTTGTAGTCGTCTGGCAGGATGTTTGAGAGGTTATATTCTGAGATGCCGATTGGTTGCGAGGAGCTTTCAAGCGCATATTTTGCGACGACGTTGTCTTTGGTTTTGCAGATGAGAAGTCCGACAGTCGGGTTATCGTGTTCCTTGCGTTTTTGGTGGTTAACGGCAGCGACATAGAATTCCAACTGTCCCGAGTCCTTGGGAGTGAATTTTCCAGCCTTCAGTTCCACAGCCACAAAGCAACGCAGTTCCAAATGGTAGAAAAGCAAATCGATAAAGAACTCTTCTTCTCCGACAACGACGGGGACCTGCCGTCCGATGTAGGCGAAGCCCTGTTCGAGTTCGAGCAGAAATTTGGTGATGTTAGAGGTCAATGCGTCCTCCAGTTCGCGCTCCTTGTAGTCCTCCGTCAATGTGATGAAGTCGAATTGATAGGGATCTTTGAGCAGTTCCCGCGCAAGGTCGCTCTGGGGTTTTGGCAACAGCGCATCAAAATTATTGAGCGCCTTGCCCTGGCGTTTCCAAAGATTGGAATCCAGGAAATTGAGGAGTACGGCGCGGCTCCAGCCGTTCTTGGCGGTTTTGCCGATGTAGAAAAGGGCTTCGTCTGGAGACTGGCAATGCGTAAAGAGCGCGATATGATGTCCCCACGGAACCGCCGCCAGAACGGGCGGGAGGTTCACTGGCGCAACAGGTTGTTGCCCAATTATATCGCTTTGTATTTCAACGATTTGTGACTTTGTGCCTAGCGCTGCTGAAGCCCGCTTTGTCAATTGGGCAACAGGTTGTTGCCCAATTGGCGGATTCTCGGAATAGAAGCGATGGAACATGCGCATGTACTTCAGATTTCGCTCCGAAAACCCATGCATATCGGGAAACTCCGCCCTCAGGTCGGCGCTCAATTTCCGCAAAACGCCGCTCCCCCAGACCGCTTCCGCTTGGCGGGCGACAATGTCCGCGCCTATGTTCCAATAGAGTTCGAGCAAAGCGCTGTTGAGCCGAAGCGACGCCCTGAGCTGACTCTGCCGGATACGAGATTTCACGTCCGCCAACCAAAGCGCATAAGAAGAGGCTTCATTTGATGGCATAGCCGATTCCTTTAAACGCGGTTTCAAGCAAGGCCTGGGACTGTTTCTCGGCTTTCAGGAGGTCGCGCATTTCGCGCTGGATGCGCTTCATCTCGGCGGCGTAGTCGATTTCCAAATCGTGGTCGATGAACGTGATGTATTTGCTCGGCGCGAGGGAGTAGTTTTTGGCGCGGATCTCTTCGAGCGTCGCGGACTTGCAGAGTTCGGGCGTGTCGGCGTAATCTTCACCGGTTTGCCAGCCGTCGTAAAGTTTCTTCACGGCGGCGATCT
Source organism: bacterium (assembly GCA_025360845.1). Taxonomy (GTDB): domain Bacteria; phylum Verrucomicrobiota; class Kiritimatiellia; order RFP12; family UBA1067; genus JAHFSX01. The sequence continues at coordinate 2,872 of JANYBJ010000250.1, read as the reverse complement.
GCTCATCGCTGAACTGGACAAAGCTCTTCTCGTAGATGTTCTCATTCCAGCGGCGCAGATCGACAAACAGCACCTCGCCGCGCCGGTCGCGGAGCTTGCGCCCGTTCAGTTTGCGGGCGGCCTTGTTGTTGTTGAGAATCCAGAGCGTCACTGAGATATCGGTTGAATAGAACATCTCGCGGGGAAGGACAATGATGGCCTCGACCTTGTCGCTTTCGAGGAGCTGCTTGCGGATGGGGAATTCCGCGCCGTCGGTGGTGTTCAAGGCCCCGTTGGCGAGGAGGAAACCGGCGATGCCGTTGGTGACGTCCAGCTTGGAGAGAATGTGAAGGATCCACGCATAGTTGGCGTTGGCGACGGGCGGGAGACCGTAGCCTCGGAAACGCGGGTCGTCGGCCAACTCATTTTCGCCGCGCCACTTCTTCAGGTTGAAGGGCGGGTTGGCCATGACGAAATCCACTTTCCGGTCTTTGTGGCGGTCATCGGCGAAGGTGGAGGCGGCGCGGTCGCCGAGGTCGTGGGAAATGCCCCGGATGGCGAGATTCATCTTGGCGAGCCGCCAGGTGTCGGAGTTCGACTCCTGACCGACAACGGAAATTTTGAGGCGGTTGCCGTGGTGCCGCTCGACGAACTTGACGGACTGCACGAACATGCCGCCGGAACCGCAGCAGGGGTCATAGACGGTGCCGGTGTAGGGCTCGATGAGTTCCGCGATGAGGTGGACAATGCTGGCGGGCGTGTAGAATTCGCCCTTTTCACCGCCTTGGCCCGAATCGATCGCGAAGACTTGCAGGAAGTATTCATAGACGCGCCCGATGAGGTCTTTCTCGTGGAAGCGGGCTTCGTCTATCTTGTTGATTTCATCGATCAGGCTCTTCAGTTGCTCCTTGCGCGTGCCGAGCGTGGCGTAGAAACGTTGCGGGAGTGCGCCTTTAAGGGGCGGGTTACGATCCTCGATGTCGGCCATCGCCGTGTCGAGGCGGATGGCGATATCATTCGCGCTGGCGTTTTGGGCGATGTGCGACCAGCGGGCGGACTCGGTGAGGTAAAAGATGTTCTTTGAGCGGTAGAACGAATCCTTTTCAAGAAAAGCGGGGATGTCGCCATGCTCGGCTTGGATTTCCGCCCGGCGTTTCTCGAACTTGTCCCCTGCGAATTTGAGAAACACTAACCCCATCACGGCGTCGCGGTTCTTTTCATTTCCGCCAACGGTGCCGCGTAGAGCGTTACGGCAGTTCCAAAGAATCGAATCGAGGGACTGCTCTGCAACTTTAGCTTTCTTTGCCATTGTCGGATGTCCCCTGAATGCTGCGCCGCATCCGCTCGTAGATGTCGCGGTGCTCGTTCAGAATCGTGTCGCACACCTCAAGCACCTTGTCCAAGGTCCCGTTGGCGGTGCGGTACCAGCGTTTGAGCACATCCAGATCCGCCACCCGCAGCGAGTCGCCGCAGGTATCGAACGCCGGGTCGATGTTGCGCGGCATGCCGAGGTCGATCATCATGACGCCCTGCTTTTTCAGCAACGCTTTGTGCGGCGCGAGACGCACGACGGGGTCCTGCGAGTCAACCGCGCTGATGATCACGTCGACCGTGGGCAATACGCGGTCCAGCGCGTCCAGTTGCACCAACTCGATCTGCCGCTCACTCCCGGCGCTCAGTTCCGGCACCTGCCGGTGATAGGCCCAGACACACCGGCATCCGCGTTTCAGCAGTCCCTCGACAAGCCCCTGCCCGACCACGCCGGTGCCGATCACAAGGGCGCAGCGCGAGGCCAGATCCGCCACCTCGGAGTCGAGATAGCGCAGCCCCACCTCTTCGATCTCGGCGACATCCAACAGAGGCTCCACCTCATGGCGGATATCCTTGGAGACATGGAGCGCGGCATCACACAACTCGCGGACGATCGAGCCGGCCCAGCCTCGTGCAGCCGCCTCATCAACCGCGTCTTTCAACTGCGACACCACGTGAAACTCGCCCGGAGTCTGCGAACCCATCCCCGCCGTGACCATACAAAGATGCGAGAAGGCCTCAAACCCGTGCTTCACGTAATAGAGGTCGGGGCTCAACTGATCAAAACGCAGCAGCCGCTGCAGGACGCCGCAGGTGCCGGCCTCCTTGGAGGTCGCGGCCACCACCTCGATGCGGTTGCAGGTGTTCAGGATGAAAAACTCATGAACGCCCCAGACCTGCCGGATCATCTCGCCGATCCGCTCGCGTTCGCGCAACAACAGATGGAAGGGAGCACGCTCCCCGGAGCAGAGATACTCGTGACTCGTGCCCAGCACCAAGAGGTCCGAACTCTCGATCGAGTCGAGGTGCATACGCAGATTGTCCTTGATCAGCCGCGACTGGCGGCAGGATTTGCCGCTGGTCGAAACCGCAATCATCACGTCGCCCGCACGTATGATCGCGGGCGTGACAAAATCCCCGTCCGGCCAATTCCCGTCCGCACAACAGCAGGGAATCTTGGCCGCTTTGGCGATCTCGAGGATGTGCCGGTTGACATGCTTATTGTCCGTACAGGCGAAAACCAGCGTGCATCCGGCGACGTCGGAATCCTCAAACATCCGCTCGCCATAGCGAATCGCGCCCGTCTGGGCCAGCGTCTGGAGCTCATCGACGCATGTCGGGCAAACCAGCATCACGCCGGCTCCGGCATCCAGAAGCAATTCAACCTTACGCTGCCCCACGCGTCCGCCCCCCACGACGAGCACTTGGCGTCCTTCAAGCATCGCATTGATCGGAAAAGTTTTTCTGACAGGTCTTGTGTCTCTCATAAATGCAGGCGTAATGTATCATGTCTGCGGTCTTTTCGCCACCCAAACGCAGGGCGCAACCGCTTTCTCATTGCCCGGAGCAGCGCGAGCGGGCA
>JANYBJ010000231.1 GCA_025360845.1 bacterium | reverse complement strand
TCGGCCCTGCAAAATGAAAGATGAAAAGTGCAGGGCCGATCTCCGTCAGCAGCGCTTCGATAAGTCCGGGGACGCTGTACTTCTCGGCGGTTACGTCTACCTCGTAGCCGAGTTCGCGCGCCGTCTGTGCGGTCACTGGGCCGATACAGGCCACCTTGACGCCATCCATCGGCGCATCGCTTAACGCGGCGTGGAAATTGCGAACGGTACTGCTGCTGGTGAACGTGACCACATCCACCTGGCCCCGCTCAAACCGATCCTTCAGGTCAGCGGCGCCCTCGGCATCCGGCACGGTGCGGTAAACCGGCAGGACGACAACCTCCGCGCCACGCGCGGCCAATTCCTCGGGCAATACTTCGCGGGCGACTTCCGCGCGAGGTATCAGGATGCTCTTGCCCGCCACGTCCTCCGGGAATCCCTCCAGAACCGCTTCCGCCACGAACTCGGCCGGCACGTAGGCCACGCTCAACCCCAGGTTCGTCAACGTGCCGGCGGTAGCAGGTCCGATGGCAGCCAATTTCGCTCGACCCAGGGAGCGGATATCTCCGCCGTTCACCTTCAGCGCTGCCAGCAGACAGGCGACGGTGTTGGCCGAGGTGAAAACGATCCAGTCGTAATCCAACGGCAGACAGCCTAAGACGGGCGAACCGGCCACTTCGGAAATTGGCTCCACGCGGATGGTTGGAAACTCGATGGTTTCAGCGCCGAGGTCCTCAAGGTGTTCGCTGAGTTCAGAGGCCTGTTCGCGGGAGCGTGTGACCACAATGCGCTTGCCACTGAGCGGCCGGTTGTCCCACCAGCGAAGGGTATCGCGGAGGTTCACGACTTCACCCACAACGGTGACAGCAGGCGCCTTGAATCCGGCGTCGCGGACGCGTTCAACGATGTCTGCCAAGGTGCCGGTAAGGGTGGCCTGATCGCTGGTTGTGCCCCAGCGGACGAGAGCGACGGGCGTTTCGGGAGGCTTGCCATTAGCGAGAAGTTCGCGGGCGATGTTGGGAAGGTTCTCAACGCCCATCAAAAAGACCAGCGTGTCCAGCCCCTCGGCAAGGCCGGCCCAGCGGATGGAGGACTCGGTCTTGGCAGGGTCTTCATGGCCGGTGATAATGCCAAGGGCGGAGCAGAGTTTGCGATGCGTGACCGGAATGCCCGCGTAGGCGGGCGCAGCGATGGCGGACGTTACGCCGGGCACGACAGCAAACGGCACGCCCGCCTGGACGCACGCCTCGGCCTCTTCGCCGCCGCGACCGTAGACGAAAGGGTCGCCGCCCTTGAGGCGGCAGACGGCCTTACCGGCCAGCGCTCGATCCACGATGAGCGCGTTGATTTCGTCCTGGGTGAGGGTGTGCCGAGACGACTGCTTGCCCACGTAGACGCGCTCCGCGTCCGCACGGCAGTGCTTCAGCAGGCGAGGCGACGCCAAGCGGTCATAGACGACAACGTCTGCGGTTTCGAGGGCTTCGCGCCCCCGGACGGTAATGAGGCCGGGGTCGCCCGGCCCCGCGCCAACAAGATAGACTTTTCCGGTCACGCAAACATCTCCCCGTTTGTCGCCAGGGACAGATGTCCCTGACTGAAGGGCCTCCGGCCGTTCGTCCTTCGGACGAAGCCAGGGCTACTCCTCGAAGTCCGCCAGGCGAACGGCTTCGCCGCGCTGGGCGCTGGCATAAGCGGCACGGATGACGCGCAGGCATTCAAGGCCGTCATTGGCGGTTGAACACGGGACTCCGTGCCCGTGGACGCACTCCAGGAAGCGCCTGAAGACAGACTGGAATCCCGCGTCCGGCGCCGCGTGATGCCGGTCCCAGTGTCCACTCCCTTGACTAATGGCAACGGTTCCATCGGGCTCGAAGCGCATGGTGCCCCCGTCGCCGTAAATCTCGTTGACCGCGGCGCTTTCACCGCCGAGGCTCCACGCTGCCTGGAGGCTGGTCGTCGCGCCGTTTTGGTGCGTCAGGAGGAGCAGCGCAGTGTCCTCAACCTCCACGGCGGGACGAACCGCGCTAATCCGCGCGAAGACAGACTCCACCTTGCCAAAGAAATCCTGGGAGAGATATACGCCGTGGTAGCCATTGTCCAGCAGGCAGCCACCACCAGCCTCCGCGCGGCGGATTCGCCAGTCTGCATCATATCCCGAAGCGCCAGGGTGCCAGCCTATTCCGAGCGATTCCGTGCGGTAAAGAAACGGGCGGCCGATCGCGCCTTCGGCGAGGAGTTTTAGTGCGAGTTCGGTTTGTGGGCGCGCCCGGTAATTATGGATGACCGCCAGCGGGATGCCTTCGGCCTCGGAAACCTCAATCAGGTGGAGGGCTGCGGCGAGAGTCGTGGCCATTGGTTTCTCAACGAGGACCGGCACGCCGGCTCGCAGGCAATCGAGGACAATGTGTTCGTGCGACACGTGCGGGGAGTTCACGACCGCGAAATTCGGCTTCTCACGGAGAAGCAGCGCGCGGTGATCGCCGTAAACGTGTTGGGCGGGGACTCCCAACGCCATCTGCACGGCATAACGACTCTCGGATGTGGGGTCCGCGATGGTCCATTCATCAACGGCGTCGCGACCGAGGGCCTGCCACGCCGGAACGTGGTGGTCCTGAACAATACGCCCGCAGCCGATGATTGCTCCCGTCACGCTTCCAGCCCTTCTTTGTTTGGTTGTACCGGCCTGATACAGAGCGCCATTTCGACGGCGGTGAGGGCCGCTTCCCTGCCCTTGTTCGTCTCGTCCGGCCGGCATCGCTCCAGCGCCTGTTCCTGATTGTTGGTTGTAAGCACGCCGAACCCGATGGGGATGCCGGAATCGAGGCTCACACGCATGAGACCCTGCATACAAGCCTGCGCGATGAAATCGAAGTGCGGGGTATCGCCCCGAACCACGGCGCCCAGTGCGACCGCCGCATCGAACAGGCCGGTGCTCAGGAGTGCCTGCATTGCGATGGGAAGTTCGAATGCGCCGGGGACGCGAACAACCGTGATGTCCCCATCGCGGGCGCCAACTTCGCGCAGGGCGGACAACGCGCCGTCCAGCAATGCATCGGTCACGTCGCGATTGTAACGGCTCGCGGCAACGGCAATGCGCATGCCTTCGGCGGAAATGCCTTCACCCGTCGTATTGTCGTAATGTCTCATATGAGGGTCCGTGCTCTATCTTCTCAAGCAGATG
>JANYBJ010000210.1 GCA_025360845.1 bacterium | reverse complement strand
ACCTTAAATTCTATTGACAGGATGGCAGGATGAAACAGGATGAATAATGAGTTAGTCCTGAAAATCCTGTCAAACCTGTCAAAAAAACCGGTTTAAGGTGATTGTCATGTGTATAGCCATTTAAGGGACACTACACTAGGCTGGACCTGCGGCTCGCGAGGACGCTCGCCCTCCAGTCATGGCGGGCGCCGATGGAGGGCGAGACTCTGTCGAGCCGCCCGAAGGTCAGCCCCGCGCCGCGCCGAACTTGACGTAGACCGGGCGGTTGAGCACGTAGGGGCCGTGGGCGGGCGCCAGTTTGCCGGTCGCGGCGTCGTAGGCGTAGGAGAACAGCTCATTTGAGGTTTCATGTCCCAAGAGCACAAATTTGCCGCCGGGCATGAATTCGAAATCGCGCGGGAACTTGCCGACCAGCTTCGAGATCGCCAGACGTTCCATCTTGCCGGTGGCCGTATCGACGGCAAAGGTGGTGATGCTGTCGTGGCCGCGGTTCGAGGTGAAGAGGCGCTGGCCGTCCGCCGAGATTTTGATCGCCGCGGCCTTGCTGAAATCGCGGAAGTCCGACGGGATCGTGTCGAGCGTCTGGATGTGGACGAAAGCGTCGCCCGTATAGAAGAACGACGAGACCGTGTTGTTCAATTCGTGCAACAGGAAGGCAAGCTTCTTGTTCGGATGGAAAACAAGGTGCCGCGGACCCGCGCCGCCTGCGGACTTGATCGTAAGGGGCTCGACCTCTTTCAGTCCTGCCGACCGGTTGACGAAATCGTAGACCTTGACGCGGTCGATGCCGAGGTCGACGACGCAGAGGTGTTTGCCGTCCGGCGTGACCTCGGCGCAGTGGGCGTGGGCCGCCTCTTGCCGGCTCTTGTCTGGGCCGCTGCCCGTATGTTTCACGGTGACGGGCGGCGTGTCGGCGATGCTGCCGTCGGCGTTGAGGTTGAAGACTCCGGCGACGGCGTTGGTATACTCCGCAAAGACGAGCGCCTTTTCGGCAGGGTCGAGCGCGACATAGCAGGGCACGGTGACGCCGACGGGCTTGTGGTTGATCGGCAGGAGGGTGTCGCCTTTAATCGCATAAACCGCCACGGCGCCGTTCTGAGCGGGGTCGCCGAACTCGGGCATGCCTTGGGCGGCATAAAGGATGGGCTTGCTCTTGGAGAGGGCAAGATAGATGGGGTTCTCGATGCCGCCGACGAGACCGATGGGGCGGAACGTGCCCGTGTCGGTGTCGGTCTCAAAAATGTGGATGCCCTCTTTTTTCGCGTCGGTATAGGTGCCGACATAGGTCACATGCTTCATGGTGTCCCCCTCCAACTGTTCGGCGCGGATGCGTCAGAACGACTCTTCCGCCAGCAGCCCCGTGCTGAACTCGGCCCCGATCCAGCGCAAGACAAGCAGGTTGCGTATCGCTTCAGCGATGGCCTCTTTTTTTTCAGGCGAATTCCACGTCTTTTTCCACTTGATGATGTAGTCAAAAACGTCCTGCTCGGCGATGGCCGGCTTTTCTTTTTTCAATTCCCGGACGGCGAAGAAAACGGTTGCGACCTCTTCCGCCTGCGCGGTGTTCTTGATGCGGCAAAACAGATCAACGGTTTTATCGATATTCTTCTGCACGGATTTCAGATAATCGCGGTGGCCTTGGCGGTAGGGCTCGTATTGGTCGCCTATCCTCATGGCGATCATGCTGCCCATCTGCTGCTCACGCGCAAGGTTCGCGTTGGCGAAGACGGTGAGCGCCTCTTTGATTTCCGGAGCATACGGACCATAAGCGCCCTGCCGGAAATGAAAACCAGTGTTGATGCCGAGTTCAGTCAGGGTGTAGCAAATCTTCTGGAAGGTGACCCGGCCCACGGGAGCGGCGTACGGTTGCTTTTCCAGCAGACGCAACACCTCCAGCAGAGCGACCCAGCCCTCTCTCATTTTCGCGTGGATCACGCCTTTTGTGTCGGGCGCATCGGACGAAGAGCTTTCGGCGGAGAGAAAGGCGGCGGTCAACTCGTGCGGCGGGGTTCCGTACGGCGCATAGATCTCGACGTCCAGATCGAGCTGCGAGAGGCGCTTGAACATGATCGGTCCGACCAGCTTCCAGGAGAGGCCGCCATTACCGCACCCGAGCGGCGGGAAGGCCACAGACGTGATGCCCCAAACGCGATATTTTTCCGCGAAAACATCCAGCCCCTTGACGACATCGGACAACAGCGACGGCGAGCGCCAGTGCCCCTTGGTCGGAAAGTTGACCACTTTAGCGCCCAGCAAATCGGCGTAGAGATAGGGAACGCCCGGCTGTACGGACTTCGACTCGCAGCGGCCGGCATAATCCTTGAACATGTCAGGGAAACGCTGCTTGAACTCCAAAGCGATCCCCTTACCCATAACGCCCACACAGTTGACCGTGTTGACGAGGGCGTGTGACTTGCTCGCAAAGATGTCCCCTATCAGAACTTTGACCATAACGCACCTCACCCGAAGAAAATGGCTTTGTTCACGACTGTCGGCAACCCCGGCCACAAACCGACGACTTGGCTCTGCACCGATGTGTCATACACGTACGCGCCTGTGATGAACTGCGGCTCGACCACCTTTGGCACCAGCACTTCCGCGCACTTGATGCTGCTGTGCTTCCAGTATTTGATCTGGTCGTCCGAATGTCTTCAATCGTCGGCAAAGAGCATATCAAAATTCATGCCGTCTATGCCATCCTGCACGCGGTAAAAGCGAACGTATGCGCTGGCTGCGTTCTGGTCCGTGAAAACGACGCCGTTGAGGGTGAACACATCGGTGGAGATACGCAGAACACACAGGTTGTACGTCTCGGATTGGCGCTTGAACATCATGGGGTTGCGGGCGCAAAAATAGAGATTCGCGTAATCATGGAGCGCAAGCCCGTTGGGAACGGTCACGGCGGCGCGTTTGTCCTGGACCTCCTGCATGGACACGTCGGCATGGGGCAACGCGGCGACGGCGTTGTGGGACAGGATGCCGTAAAACCTGACATTCGCCAGATTCCTGAGCGGCATGATGTTGTGCAGTTCTGTCACGCGATGCGGCATGCGGCCTCCCTGTCCGGTTTTCGGCACGATCACACCTGCAGAAGTTCGCGCAAAGCGGTCAGAGCGTTCGCGACGATCTGGCCTTGGTCTGCGATGCTTTTAAGGACTTCGGCGGGGGTGCGGGTGTCAAGTTTTACGACCACGTTGGGATTCACGGCTTTCAGATCAAAAACGGACGCGCCGATGGCGTCGGCTTTGCTCTTGGTGAAAAAGAGCAGATTGGTTTTCACGGCCGCGCCAGCGCCGGAGAAGACGCCCAAAGGCAGGCTAACGATTGTCGCGAGATTGCATTCGTCAACGAGTTTCCGTTTCGTCTCAACAAATGCATCCTCATCAATTCGGAACAAAAAGCCGTCGTCCAGTACGATCGCGCAGCGGCCGTTCTCGCCGAGTTCTTCGAGGATGTGCTGAACGAACAGCACCTGGGTGGAACCCGTGGCAAAGGCGTAGTTTTTCTGCGCATCCTTACCCTCTTTGCCGCCGAAGGGCGGATTGGTGAGGATCACGTCGAACGCTTGGGGAGCCTTGTCGAACAGGGCGCTGTAGGTGGCTCGATTGGTCAGCGTGTTGCCGTGCCAGAGGTTCGGCTGGTCGATCCCGTGAAGCGCGAGATTGGCGAGGGCGATGGGGAAAACGAGGTTTTCCTTTTCGCGGCCGAAAAAGGTGTCGTACTTGAGTTTGTCGATGTCTGTGCTGGCGGGTGCCCTGCCCATGTTGCGGGCGAGGTGCTCATAGGCGACGGCGAGGAAGCCGCCCGTGCCGCAGCAAGGATCGTAGACCGTTTCGCCGAGCTGCGGCTGAATGGTGTGTACCATGGCGCGGATCACCTCGCGCGGCGTGAAGAACTGTCCGCCGTCGGAGTTCTTCTCGCCCATTTTCAGCAGCAGGTCTTCGTACACCTGCGACAGCGTGAAGAAATGAGTGTCATCCACATGTTCGATGCTGATCTCTTCCACCTTGTCGAGAATATCGCGCAGGTTGGTTTCGCTATCGACGCGCACCCGCTCCACGGCGGTCATGATCCGCCCGATGACGCGCTGCTTACGCGTGGCGTAAGGATTCGGCAGTTTCGTTTCCGGGTTGATGTCGAGGCTGTGCAGGTACGGCAGAAGTTCGGTGTTGATGAAACAGGCAAAGTCCTCGGATTTGTCATCGATGCCGAGCGTCTGATAGGTGGCGATGTGAACGCGGGCGTTCTTGGCCGCGTTCTCGCCGCCCTTGGTCTCGACGATGCGCGCGTTGTCGCCAAAAGCGGCCTTGAGCTTGGCATAGGCCTGCTCGCGGAGTTCGTCGCGGTCGCAGAGGAACAACGCGGGCTTGGGCAGTTGCCCGGCCTCGTGGAGACGCCAGAGGAGGTTGGTGGCGATGACCGTTTTGCCCGAGCCCGTGGCCAGTGATAGGAGCACGCGGGCGGGTTCGCCGGTCTGTTCGCAGAGGATGATCTTCTCAAACGCGGCGCGGATGGCGGCGTCCTGGTAGTAACGGGATTCCGGATAGGCGGGACTGTCGGCCTTGAACAGCATGGCGGCCGTGGGATCATCGATATTAATACCCGTGTGGCGCGCGTAACAGGCGGACAGCGTTTTGTGGTCGGGGAAGTCGCCGAAGGGGAACGGACCGGTTTGCTCGCCGGTGAATCTGTTGAACTTGGCGTAGCGGTGGCCGTTTGTCGAAAAAACGTATTTGGCGTCGAAACGCTCGCACTCGGCATAGCCTTTGCCCTGCTGCATGCCTTTGAGCGGGTCCTCGTCCTCTTTTTTGGCCTCAATGATCGCGACCGGCAAGGGCTTCACCGCGCCGGGCGTGTCCACGCACAGGAGATAGTCGATCTTTCCCGGACCTTTGCGCCGCCTGCCTTTAGGGCCGATCGGTTCGACGGGCGCGGGGGTTTCCTGCTTGATGTAAGGCGTCCGATAACCCTTGTCACGCAGGACCGGATCGATTAACTCGTAGCGTGTTTCTTGTTCGTTGAGAGGCAGGTCTGTCCGTTTAGGATAAGATGTATAAAAAAGAATAGCACTCGGGGGAAAAAGAGACGATGGCAAAATGGGATCGAGGGATATCCACTTGACGCAAGCAACCACAACCTATATAGCGCCGCCAGGTCGTGTCAACGCCTCACACGTCCGCGACCGGAGTCCATTTTACAGTGCGGGCAGGTCGCTTGGCTGTGAGAGCGGCTGTGTCGCGGGGATGTCCATGGTTCCCCAAAGGGCCGTGTGGGCGTTCGTGGTTGTGCCACCGGTGACGAGGAAGAAGCGCGCGTTTTCGATGCCCGCGTCGATGGCAAGCGACGGATTGCCGTCGGCGGTGAATTTCGCTCGGCGCAGCGCGTGCCAGGCGGTGTCGGCGGATTTGGCCCAGCCGTTGCCGTAGCGGGCCTGCCGGACGATGGTGGCCGAGACCTTGTCGCGCTGGAAATCCTCGATGAAGGAATAAAAGCCGTTCATGTTTTTCCCGCCCGTGATGGTGGAGAAGGTCACGAGGTGGCGCCAGGTCTTCTCTTCCGGGAGAAAGAAAAAACCGGCGTATTCGGTGCGCTCACCATTAACTTTGGAGGTCAACAGGAAGCGGTAGGTCTGGCCGATCTTCCAGTCGTAATCGTAAAATGACTGCCCGCCGGAGCCTTCGCCGCCGAAGCGTCCGATCCGGGTCTTCTCATCCTTGAAGAGCAACTTCGTCCGCTGCTCCTCCTTGACGGCGTTGGGATCGTTGTGGCCAGAGTCCCAGACCGAGAAGATCAGGAGTTTGCTGCCGCTGCCCACTTCCTGCATGCCGAAGTACCCCTTGTCCCAACCGCACACGGAGAAGTAGGTGCCGGTGGCGGAGTGGAGCGGCGTGACCTCGTTGTAGAAGGCCACGGCGTCTTCAGAGGGGTAGCCGAGATGAACAGAACGGCAGGCGATTCCGGCCAGTTTCTCGTCCGCCTGCGCCGATGAGAGTGCCCATGCGGCCAGCGTGCAAAGAGAGAAGAGTTTCGTTTTCATCAGCAAGCTCCTTCCGGAAGTAAACACGTAATGAACCCAATCGATTTAAAGTATAGCAGAACAGAGCGCTTTATGAGAAGAGTTCGATGGTCTGTTCCTGTTCCAGCCAGCCGTGCGCGAGGGTCTGGCGCAATTCGGCGTGATAGCGGAAGTCGGGATTGGCGCGCAGAAAATTCTCCAGGCGCTGATGTTGCTCGTGAGTCAGACGGAGAAGGTGCTTGTGCAAAGGGTAGGCCGAAGCGGGTGGCACATAAAGGTCCAGGTGACAAAAACTCTGCGCCACCTGATCGGCGATGCGGTACCCGTCGAGATCGGTGTCGCCCCAGTGGAGACAGGCCGCCTTGGCTTGCGCGAACTGGCGCAGCAGCGTTTTCACCGCGGCGTTGGGATAGCCCGCGGTGTAAAGGGAGTCGCGCCGCATTTCCACGAGCCGATGGAAAGGCGCCGCATTTTCACTGGTGACCAGCAGGTGGCAGGGCTCTTCGAATCGGATCGCGCCGAGCGCCCGTACCGTTCTCCATGAAAGAATGGCCGCTTCGCCGCGCTGCCAAAGGCGGTACGGCCAGTCGAGCCACTCGCCCTCGTGCGTGCGGTAGGCGAAGGGCGCAAAAACCACGACGTGCGTCGTGTAGGGATTCTCGATGATGCCGCATGCGTTGAAAAGAGAGGCCGCGTCGTCGTCCGTATCTCCCGCCTGCATGCGGAGCAGGTGGACGAGTTGCTGACGTCGTGCTCCGTTCCGCAAGGCTTTGCTGTCGTTGAAACGTCTGGCGCCGAGTTCGGAGAGGGTGATGCCCGCAGGCGCGGTGCGCAGCGAGACGAGCGCGTCGAAGAGCGCGACCAGGTCGTCGGATGCGGAGGCGACAGTCTTGAAAAAGCGCAGGAGCTGGTCGGAACGCCGAAGGCGAGTGATGAGTTCCGTGTCCTCGGGGTGGAGCACTTTCAGCCGCTGCAGGGTTTGTGCGAACCGGTCATCGGGTGAGGGTGATAACTTCGGCCGATCAGGCTTCACTCCGAGCAGGTCGGCGAGCGGCAGCCAGCGCTCGCGCTCGCGCATCGCGTCAGTGAGCCGTGCCTTGAGCCGTCCGTTCTCTTCGCGGCAGCCGGGGAACAACACCGCCAGAGCGAGACGCACGGCCTTGTCGGGAGGGATCTCGCCGAGCGTCAGCTTGGCGGGCAGCTCTTCGCCTCTTACCGCGTAGCGCGCCGCGCGCTCCAGCCATGGCCGCATCGCGGGGCAGCGGTCGAGTTGTTCTTGCCAGAAGGAAGTCGTCATGGACGAAGGAGGAGGCAGGAGTGAGGGATTAGGGAACCGTGGTGTAGAGCGCATCCGCAGCCGCGCGGCGGTCAAATGTGTAGACCGGGATCGCGCTTGCCTCGTGGCAGGATAGGGCAATGAGATAATCGGACAAGTCCGCCTTTCCCTTTTCATAGTGGCGCAAGGACGCCCATACTCGGCCCGATTGTTCCACTGTCAGGGCAGAGGTGGACAGGACGCCTTGGATGAGCCGTGCGATGTCGGTGCGGCTGTAGCCATATCCCGATGCTAGCACCCAGACTAACTCACAGAGAGTAACCAGGGAAATATAGCCAGGGTCGTCCGGCAGGCAGCGTGTCTCGATCAGACGCGTGGCACGGGCGCTCTGCGCGGGGTCATCCTGCGTGAAGTAGCGTGCCAGCACATTCGTGTCCAGTCCGATCATGAGGAGGCCCCCTGTGAAATGGCAGCATCCATCTCGGCCAGCGAGAGCCGCCGCTTGGGCTTGGGCAAAATCGATTTAAGCGACGCAACGGGCCTGCAAAGCGGGATCATTTCCGCCCGGTTATCCGCAACGACGAAGGCGACTTGATCCCCGACATGAAGGGAGAGTTGCCGCCGCACAGCGGCCGGAATGGTAATCTGCCCTTTGGTCGTGAGTGTTGCCGTCATAAAACCTTACCTTTTTTTAAAAACCTTACCTAATAGCCTTACTATACGCCTGCGCCGCTGCCGGGTCAAGGGGCAACGCCCTGATGCCAAAGCGCTCGAGGCGCGTCTTCACCCCGAGTTTCAAGTTTGGGTTTATGCGAATTATGACGAATTCGCTTTCCTAGAGTTCTTTTCCGAACACCATGGGCGCTGGCACGTTGTGTCCGGTGTCGAGCAGGTCGAGCTGCTTGGGAGCGGCGCTCCAATGGTACGGGTAGAGATGCACATTGAAGCGACTGTCCTTGACCACGAGGATCGAGGAGGAGTGGGCGATCTCCTTCTTCACGCCGTCCTGATCGGGTGAGGCCACAAAGAGCTGAAGTTCGAGGTCGCTCGCGAAGCCGAGCAACTGGTCGCGCCGGCCCGCATCGATGCCGTAGAACGCCTCGTCGAAAATCAGCACGGGCAGGCGGATCTTGTCCTTGTCGAAGAGGAAGTGCGCGATGGTGAGGATCAAGAGATAGTTCGGCACGGCCTGCTCGCCGCCGGAGCCGATGCTCTTGACCTTGCGGTCCATCACGACGCCGTCCGCGCCGGTGGTCAACACCTTCAGTTCGTAGCGGTACCAGTTGCGGTAGTCGAGGATCGGCGGAATCTCGCCGAGCTCGGTGTTCTTGATCTCTTCGGCGTGATCCTCGATGAACGCGCGCAGGTCGGCCTCGGTTTTTTCAGGATCGATCGAGCGGTGACTGGCCACCAAATCGCAGATCCTTTTGCAGGACTCTTGGGGCGTGATGGAAAAAGCGTACCGGTTGTTGCCGAAGGTGCGCTGCTTGAGGAGCTGCCCGATGCGTCGTGCCATCTCGTTGAGGCGCAGCACGCTGGATTGAAGCTTGCTGACCAGTTTGTCCATGACGAGCTGGCGGAAGAGCTTGAGCGTCTGCTCGTTGATCAGCTCTTCCTGCTCCCGCAGCTCCTGCTGCGTGCCGGCCTGCACATCCGCGACGGTGCGCCCGCGGCGGTCGGTGAGGGAGTTGAGCCCATCGTCATAGACAAAGCCGAAGGCGACGCCCTCGTTGAGCATGACTTTGCTGCGGATTCTTTCGACCGTGACGGCGGCGGTTTCGCTGGCGGCTGCGGCGCGTTTCGCCAAGGCGCCCCGGCTGTCGGTGTCGCTGCCGCAGCGGACACGGACGAAGGCGTCGAGCGGGCCGTCAGGGATCACGAGCGCAAGGAGTCTTTCCTGAGCCGTGTCGCGCTCGGAACGCATGGCTGCAAGTTCCGACAGATTCTTTTCACACAGGGTTTTCAGCCCCTTGACGGTCTGTTCCACACGCCCGGACTCACGGATGTTCGACTCGGTCTCGCTCTTGAGTTTGCTCCACTTGCGTTCCACTTCGCGGACGCGCTCTTCGAGGCCTTCGAGTCCGGCTTTACGCATGGAAACGAGAATGTCGGCATGGCTGTCGGCTGCCCGCTGCAGCGTTTCTTCGTGGAATTGGCAGTCCGAACGCGCGTTCTCGTAATCGTTACGGGCCAGGGCGAGGCGACTGACATTCAGCGCGACGGTGTCGCGCTGGCGCGGCAGGTCCTCGCTGATCTCGTTGAGGAGCGTCTTGAAGAGCGCAAGCTGGCCGCGGCGCTCGCGCAGCTCGTCCTGCTCCCGTGCGGCTTCCTTGCGCTCCTTTTCGGCGGCCAAACGCTTCTTGTCCAACTCGCGCAACTCGCGTTCGAGTTCGCGGCGGCGCATCTCGTCGCCGATCAGGCGCGGCGGCGCATCGGCAAGCGTCTGCTCGCGCAGGCGGAAGTGCAGGATCGGCAGGTCGAGGAACTTCTCGACGTGCGGGCCGTGTTTCGCGGCGAGCTGGTGCTGGAGCACGAGGATCGCGCCGGGATCGGATTTCTTGAGGTCGAAGTAGCGCTTCATCCACTCGGCGGGGAGCGGCTCGGTGTCGTGGTTGACCACGGCCAGGCTTTGCTCAGGGAAGTCGCGGAAGAGCAGGCTGCGCACATCGGCGGCGTTGGCGTCGTCCGTAATCCAGGTCGCCAATGTGGCGTCGCCGATGAGCTGCTCGAGAGCGGCGAGTTCGCGGGTGGTCGCGCCGGGCGCGGGTTCGAGGCCCGCGTAAAGCGGCTGGGCTCTGAGCAGCCGCTGCTGCAGGACGCGCTGGGCTTGCGCGAAATTCTTGACGAGCGGCACGGTCTCGCCGCGCTTCTTCTTTTCATCTGTCTCGGCCGCGAACGCGGCGAGGCGCTTGTCCAGATTCGCAAGGTTCAGCTCGACGGCTTTCAGCTGGCCGTCGAGGCTCTGCGCGGTGTCGTCCGCCGCCGTGCGGATCTCTGCCAGCGGCAGATGCGCGAGTTCGACTTCGGGAGTCTCGCTCTTGGGTGCGTCGTCGAGTAACGCGGCGAGAGGCGCGGTGGTGAAGGGCATGGCGCGCCCGAGCTTCTGGAGCGCACGGGCGAAAGTCTGCGTCTGCTTGCGCAAGGCGTCGCGCGCGCGGCTCACGGCCTCGACCGCTTCGTCGTGCCGGAATTGCAGGTCGACGAGTTTGCGCTTGGCCTGCTCGTAGAGCCGTTTGGCGTTGTCGAGGTTGAGGTGCGCCTCGCGCTCTTTGGAGACGAGGCCTTGGGCGTCCTGCTGCCGCAGCTCGGAGAGGCGCAGCGCGGTGGACTCGACCAGGTTTTCAAGGCGCTTCTGATCTTCCTGCAAATCGGCGAGGCGCCGCTCCTCGGAGGCGAGCAGCGCGGCGTTCTGGTCGTAGGCGCTCTGGAACTCGCGGGCCGCGAGGTGACGCTCCTGCCACAGGCTGGCGATGTGGTCGATGCGGGCGTCGAGCACCTGGGCGCGGAGCGTGCAAAGCTCCTCGACGAAACGGTGTTTGGCGCGAAGCTTGTCGAGGTCTTGGCGGCTCTCCTCCAGCGATTTGAGATTGGCGATGACCTCCTCGAAGACTTCGTGGGGCGGCTCTTGGAGAAGCTGGCGGAAAAGCTGATGGTAGTCGTTCGTTCGTGCGGCGATCTCGCGGTACGCCTTGCCGGTGGCGAGGAATTTGCAGACGTCCTCGAAGGTTTCGCGGTCCGAGAAAAAACGGGACGCGAGGTCATCGGCGTAGGCACCGATTTGGCCGTAGTAACCGTTGCCGCCGAGAGCGGTCTTGAGTTCCGACTTGGTGGTGACCCGCGTCTTGCCGCCCTCGCGCTGGAGCAACGGAAGCTCCTCGACGGGGCACTCCCGGATGACACCCCAGCTCTCAAATCTTTCGTCCATGCTGTTCGTGCTGACGCCGATCGCGGCGGTGACGGGGCGGCCATTGCGTCCGGCGATCTCGACGGCGGCGTAGGTGGTGCCGCCGTTGGGGTTGAGCGGGCCGTTGGCCTCGATGTTGTAACGCATCACGATGCCCTGGATCGAACGCCCGCCGGAATTTTTTGCGCCTGCCACGCGCGCGGCGGAGTTGAACTCCATCGAGCGTCCTGCGGTGAGCACGTAGTGGACGGCGTCCAGCACCGTGGTCTTGCCCGAACCGTTGTCGCCGAGCATGAACAGGTGCCCGCCCGAGCGGATCTCGATGGTCTCGTCCACGAAGTTGTGGAAGTTCACGAGCCGGATTTTTGTGATGCGGTAGAAGTCCATGGGGAGGGCTCGGGGTTCAGGTTGCAACCGTCATTTTGTGACCGTCGCGGGCACGGGTTTGCCGAGTTGGGCGAGGACGAGTTTGAGGGCGTTCCAGACTTGGGTTTTGGCCGTCTTTAACCCGGCCATGTCACCGAACGATTCGAAGCGAAGGATATAGGCGGGGTGATACGTGGGCATCACGGGGATGCCGTCGTACTTCGTCCATTGGCCTTGAAGCCGGGTGACGCCGACCTGGGTTTCGAGCAGGCCCTTGATGGCCGTGCCGCCGAGCAGCACGATGACCTTGGGACGGACGATGCGGATCTGCTCGCGCAGGAACGGCAGACAGGTCTGCATCTCTTCGGGCAGAGGCGTCCGGTTGCCGGGCGGCCGGCATTTGCAGATGTTGGCGATGAAAACCTCTTCGCGCGTGTAGCCCATCGCGGCGATCATCTTGGTCAGGAACTGGCCTGCCGCGCCGACGAAGGCGAGTCCCTGCTGGTCCTCGTCCGCTCCGGGCGCTTCCCCGATGAACATGATGTCCGGGCTGTCGGGGTTACCTTGGCCGGGCACGGATTTGGTGCGGTTCTGCCGCAGCGGGCAGACGTCGCAGGCGTCTGCACGGACCGCGATCTCGGCGAGGGCTTTGCGGCGGGCCTCGGGCGAGAGTGCGTCCGCGCTGGCCGCCGACCCGGGAACGTTGGCCGCGGGGCGGGGGGCGCGAGGGACGGCAGGGGCAGGAGCGGCGGCAGGAGCGGCGGCTGGCGCGGGGCGGGGCTTCGCGGGCGCGGCCGCAAACGCCCGCATGACGGCGGGGTCGATCTCCACGGAACGCTCGCCCAACTCTTTGAGCACGTTCACGTGGTCGATCACAGCATCGATGATGGCGGTCCAGTCGGACATGGTGCCTTCTTGCAAGGTGTTAGGCTTCAGCCTTGTCGGTAACTTAAACGGATTACGATTAAGATCAAGATCAAGATTAGGATTAAGAGGAATCGAGACCATTCGTAATCTTAATCTTGATCGTAATCTTAATCGTCAAATAACGTTATCCTCTTCGTTCATTCCCGCTCCGCCGTGCGGCGGGCTAACTGCCTGGCTCATCGGGCGGCGAAGCCGTTGGGGTTCATGGACTGCCAGCGCCAGGCGTCCTCGCACATGACGCGCAGGTCGCGCTCCGCTTTCCAGCCGAGTTCTTTCAGGGCCTTTGAAGGGTCGGCCCAGCACTCGGCCACGTCGCCGGGGCGGCGCGGCATGACCGTGTAAGGCACCTTGCGCCCCGACGCCTTTTCAAAGGCCGCAACCACGTCGAGCACGCTGCAGCCCTTGCCGGTGCCGAGGTTGTAGACCGCGAGACCGGGCTTGACCGCGAGTTGATCGATGGCCTTGAGGTGGCCGACCGCGAGATCGACGACGTGGATGTAGTCGCGCACGCCGGTGCCGTCGGGCGTGGGGTAGTCGTTGCCGAAGACCGCCAGGCTGGGCCGGCGGCCGATGGCGACTTGGGCCACGAAGGGCAGGAGGTTGTTGGGGATGCCGGCGGGGTCTTCGCCGATCAGGCCGCTCGGGTGCGCGCCGATGGGGTTGAAGTAGCGCAGCAGGATGATGTTCCACGCGGGGTCGGCCTTCTGCACGTCGCGGAAGATCTGCTCCATCATCAGCTTGGTCCAGCCGTAGGGGTTGGTCGCGCCGGGCGTGGGGGAATCCTCGCGGATCGGGACTGTGGCCGGGTCGCCGTAGACCGTGGCGGAGGAGCTGAAGACGATGTTCCTGCAGCCGTTGTCGGCCATGACTTCGCAGAGGGTGAGGGTTCCGTTGATGTTGTTGCCGTAGTAGGCGAGCGGAATGCGCGTGGACTCGCCGACGGCCTTGAGCGCGGCGAAGTGGATCACGGCGTCGACGGGGCCTTCGCTCTTGAAAACGGTGTCGAGCGCGGCGCAGTCGCGGATATCGACCTTGTGGAAAGAGGGGCGCTTGCCGGTGATTTTCGCGACGCGGCGCAGACTCTCCTCGCTGCTGTTGCAGAGGTTGTCGACGACCGCGACGGCATGGCCTGCGTTCAGGAGTTCAACGACCGTGTGGCTGCCGATGAATCCCGCGCCGCCGGTGACTAGGATCTTCATGGGGGCTCCTTTCAAAACACGTTAAGTTTACAGCATCCGACGGTGAAAACAAACCGGAAGTTTGCATCGTCAGCAATTCTGAATTTGGCAAGGAAGCGCCTCACGGCGCCACTACGAACGCAAGAAAGTTTGCTCTTTGACATTAACAACGGCTGTGGCAGGAAAAATCTTGCCTTGCGTAAGAGGGCGCTCCTCCCCAAGGCTCAGCGCACGGACTGGAAGCGGGAGCGGATTTCGGATGAGGTGCCGATGGTGAGCCAGACGTCGTATTCGAATGCGAAGCCGGGCGTGATCGCCATCAGGCGGACCGGCGCGAAGTAGGAGCAGGCCGAGCCTTCCGGGCCGGTCTTGCCGTCTCCCGTGTAGCGGTAGCAGGTGAGTTCGCCCGTGCCCGGCGTGAAGACGCCGACGCCGTAATCCGCGTGGTTGACATAGGCGGCCCAGTGCTCGGTGGTCCTTTTGCCCTCGTTGGGCCAGCCCGGAATCGCGCGGGTGAGTGCGTCGCCGGTCCACGGCTTGTCTCCGCCGTAGAAAACCAGATTGGTGTAGGCCCCGTCGATGAAGACGGCCGGCAATTCCTGGTGCGTGGCTGTGTGGGCGACGGTGCCGGAGTAGGCGAAGCGGAACCGGATGTGCGCCATCGCGTTGGTCAACGTGATCTGCTGCTCCATCACGGCGTTGGTGATGTCCTCGCCGGAGGCCCAGTGCTTGGGGATGCTGCGCGTGAAAAGCGCGGAGGGCAGGCCGGCGTTCGTGATGACCGAACTGGTGATGAGCTTGGCGGGAGATCCTTTCCAGTCGCCGCCCTGAACCGGGTTCCAGCGCCAGGGCTGCGTATTCCACATGGAGCCGTCGACGTTGCCGTAATAGGACTGCTGGATGAAGCGCCCGCGGTCGTTGTGGTTCAGCAGGTTCACGCTGTTCGAGACGCAGGCGAAGGAGAAGATGCTGCCGCCGGAGGAGCGGTCGATGCCGATTCTGACGATGCCGTTGTCGAGATAGAGGGGTGCGTCGGCGGCGCGGGCGGCCGCGAGGACGAGGACGAAGAGCGAGCAGAGGGTAAGCGCGGTATTTTTCATTGAAAAGAAGAGGCCTTTCTGAACGAGACAGGGAGAAGGATGGCACAGAGCGCCTTTTGGAGCAAGCGGAGACTGGCTGCCGCCAGCAATTCTTCAATCAATATGAAAGGCCAAATGTAACAACTGAGGCGCTTGCAAAACCCCTGTCGAGAGCGGGCGGCGGGCTAGTTAGAAACGGGCGATGGAAGGGATTTGAACCCGCAAGCTTTCGGCACAAGATTACACTTACAACTTTTTGTCATCCTTCTGCCCCCCCCTTTCAATTGTCATTTGGCATCAAAAAGCGCTTGTCTCACGCCTCAAAAGTTGATATCTTATTAATGACTTAGGAAGTCAGAAGGTATTGACAATCAAAGGTTTGTAAAGGTATCGGGCGAGTGGTGAAATTGGCAGACACGCAAGACTTAGGATCTTGTGCCGCAAGGCTTGCGGGTTCAAATCCCGCCTCGCCCACCAGCCAAGAATGATTCGTGAGTTCCAGTCAAGGCAAACGCGCAGGGCAATAAGAGCTGTTGCCGCCTTTGGAGCCTTCAAGGGCTTTATGGCCTTGGCGCACGTGTGCTCAATGTCGCGGTAGTTGGACTCATGGCAGGTGTGTTGTTGCAGCGGCGGAAGCCTAATGCCGAGAAAGGGGGAAACGTGAATGAATAGCTTTTTGGCAGCGATTGCGTTTGTTCTCTATTCGGCGGTTGCCGTGCTGCTGGTTTGTAACTGCCGCAGGACCGGTGATATTGGCTTTCTCTGGCTGGGTCTGCCGCTGGTCGCGCTGCCCCTTGTGGCCCTTCCGCTCGCCCTCTGGCTTCAGGTGGGTGTTGACCGGCTGTTGCTGGGCGAGCAAGTCAGCATTTCCCCTTTCACCCTTGTCGGGCGGCGGCCTTCTCACCCTGCTGAACCTGTTGCAACACCTGGTCTGGGGGATACTTTCCCGGGTCGCCATATTGGCCTTAAAGCCTCGCTGGCGCGGCAGTCTGAAATCAGCCGGATCACGTTAGCGCCTTACAAACCAGCAACAGCAATAAAAAACAAGTTGTTTTACCACGAAGACACGAAGTGTACGAAGAAACACAAATCCAGAGGGAGGGAGAAGGCTGTTAGGTGTTTAGGCTGTTAGGCTGTTCAACTCCTAAATGCTCCCTAACTCCTCACAGGTGGTTAGGAGGCAGAGAATCGCGATATGTCTGAGCAGAACTCAAAATTACCTCTCGAAGAAGACATCTGCGTTCACATCTTCACTGTGTCCGCAGCGATGGTGGGTGTGTGCCTGACCGTGATCGGCATTCTCCGCGTCGTGATTGCCACCCAGAGGCGCGACACCATAGCAGACGATTTGCTTTCTTTAGACGCGGTTCTCTTTCTCGCCTCTTGCGTTTTGTCCTATTGGGCCTTGCGGACGCGCGGCAGACGGCGGATGCACCGGGTCGAACGCGTTGCCGATTTTGTGTTTCTCGCGGCGTTGCTGAGCATGGTCGTCATCTGCGGATTCATTACCTATGCGATCGCGATTGCCTAGGGGGTGTTCGGCTCCGGCGACAAGGTCTGCATCTGTCCGGCCGGGATGGAGCGGTATGGGAAGTACTAAATCTGACGCCGTCTTGCGGCGTGAGGAGAGTGTCGAATGGCGGGTGTGGCTCATTCTTTGAACCGCAGATTCCGGGTCCTTATTGCCGAGGACTCGGAGGCGATTGTGCGGTCGTTTTCCTATCTGATCGCGTCTGACCCGTCCCTTGAGTTGGCCGGGGTCGCGACCGACGGGCTGGACGTTCTGGAGAAAGTCTTGGCGTTGAAGGCGGATGTCGTCCTCATGGATAACGGGTTGCCATACATGGACGGCACCGAGGCGACGCGGAGGATCACGGGCGAGTTTCCCGGAACGGTTGTCATCGGCATGTCTGGGATTGACGATGAACGCGAAGCGATGCTCAATGCCGGGGCGGCGGACTTCATTGAGAAAATCGCCGCATACAGGAAGCTGATCCCGGCCATTAAAGGCGCTCTGGCGGCACGCGAAGCGGGAGGGGGCGGACGGCTTGAACAGGAGTAACGACATGCAGCGGGCCCTGAGATGGATAGCGGGCATCAACAGGACATATCCCAAACTTACCAGCATTTTCGTCGCGGCCGGCGTGCTGCTGATCGACATCTTCACGGGCAAGGAGATTCAATTTCCGCTTGTCTATGTTGTCCCGGTCGGCATGGCGGCGTGGCGGAAACAGCGAATGCTGGCCTACGTCATGGCCGTGGTTCTGCCTGTATTGAGAATCGGGTACGAGCTGCCCGGAGGCGGCAACGCGTCGCTCTCCGTGGCCGGTCTAAACGCCCTGATCGAAATCGCCTCCATGGTCTTATATGCTTTCCTGATCGACCGAAGCGCGGCAAAGACTGGACAATTGAAGAAGTCGATCACGACAAAGGAATTGGAGATAGACCATCTGCGCGCCTTTGCGAGGATAACGGGTACAGCTATACAAGGCCGCGGGCTTTCTCCCGGCATGGCGGAGGGGACCGCGTGGATTTACCAGCCGCCTGAAAGCGAGCCGGCCCTTGCATACGAGCCCGTCGGACCGAAGGGTGTCGAGGCGGAGATCGGCCGGCTCAACACGGCCCTGACGGCGTCAATCAGCGAGTTGGAAGACGCGCAGACGCGTTTCGCTGGCGACACGGTGGCGGCGGAGAGTGCCTTTATGGACGTGCAGTTGGTTATGCTCGGCGACGCCGGGTTCTGGGACAAGTGTCGGCGGCGGGTGCGCGAGGAACTGATTAAGGCCGAGCAGGCGGTTTCGGAAGAGATTCGGGTCATGGTGGAGAAGCTGGAGGGGATGAAACAGGACGTCATGCGGGAGCGCGGTGCCGACGTTAGAGACATCGGCCTTCGGGTGATGCGGAATATGGGGTCCGCCGCAGAGGCGACAGGTCGTCGCCTTGCGTCACTCCCGCCACACACGATCCTCGTTGCCAAAGAACTCCTGCCGTCGGACATGTTCCAATTGGACCACGTCAACCTGGTGGCCTTGGTCACGGAACGTAACAGTCCGGCGTCGCACGTCGCCATCCTGGCCCGGACAAGAAACATCCCTGCGGTGAGCGATATTAAAGATGCCGCGGCGCTGCTGTCAACGGGCGACCGCATGCTGGTGGATGCGGATGCGGGCTCAGTCACGGTGGCCCCGACCAGTGCTCAGAATGAGCGCTTCATGGAGCGCAAGAGCCGATATGCCACGCGCGAAGTCGCCAGGGCGCAGGACACGGCGCAGGAATCCGCCACGAAGGATGGCGTTCGCATCGGGCTGTATGCGAACATCAGCAAGCCGGACGAGGCACGTCTGGCACTGGAGTACCGGCTGCAGGGCGTGGGGCTCTACCGTTCCGAATTCCTTTTTCTGGATGTCGCGCAACCGCCCACCTTGGAGGTGCAGGTCGCGGCGTATTCGGCGGTGGCGAGAATGCTCAAGCCGTGTCCCGTCACCATCCGCACCATGGATTTCGGCGGAGACAAGATCCCGCAATTCAGTCGCGCCGAGAGTGCCCTTGCTTTCCGGATGGGCAAACGCGGCTTAGCCTTCTCTCTGACCGAGAAGACCATGTTCCGCACCCAACTTCAGGCGATCCTCCGGTCCGCGCAGGCGGGCGATGTCAGGATCATGTTTCCCATGGTCATGGGCGTGGCCGACTTGAGGGAGGCGCGCCACTTCGTCGAGGAGGTGGCCGAAAGCGAGCAAAGCGTAAAGCGGATTTCCATCGGGGCCATGGTCGAGACGCCCGCCGCGGTGATCCACTTCCGCGAGATCGCAAAGATGGTGGATTTCGTTTCCATCGGAACAAACGACCTGGCCCACTTCATCTTGGCCACGGACCGCCAATCGCAAGAGTCTCTCGGCGGGGCTGCCTTCCTGCATCCAAGTGTGTTGCGGGCAACAGAACATGTGGTTCGGACCGCTTTGGAGCAGGGAATCGGACTCTCGGTCTGTGGGGAAGCGGCAGGCAATCCGGCTTCGGTTTGCCTGCTGGTGGGAATGGGTGTCAGGAACTTAAGTATGAACCCGTTCCAGGCCGTGAACATCCGCCGCTTTTTACAGAAGATGACGCTCGAACAGATGGAGACTGTCACCAGAGAAGCCTTGAGTGTTCCGACACTGGAGATGGTCCAGCAGATCGTCGCAAAGGCACTTCCTGAATGAGAAGGGTGTTGTGTTGACTTGAAAGTCGACAACGTAGTAATCTGAATGCCACTTGTGAAGAGCGATTCCATATAATCTGCAATTGCCTGCACAGTTACTAACGCGGGCGGAGCCCGCAACCCTCACCCCGACCCTCTCCCAGAGGGCGAGGGAGGGGGCAACAACGTTCTTTTTATCACTGTTACGAAGCCGTAAGGCACTAAAGCAGTTAAAAAAATGGGTGATGACCGAATGCCGGGGGGGGACGGAACCATGAGTGGATATGTGCTTGAAAAACTGACCGGGCTTTCGCAGAGAGAGGTCATTGAACGGCAGGAGCGCGACGGCTTTAACGAGTTGCCCTGCCAGGGGAGACGAAGGGTCCTGGACATATTCCTAGGCGTTCTCAAGGAGCCGATGTTCCTGCTCCTGATCGCGTGCGGCGCCCTGTATCTGCTTTCCGG
The DNA here is from genome assembly GCA_025360845.1 of bacterium. Classification (GTDB taxonomy): domain Bacteria; phylum Verrucomicrobiota; class Kiritimatiellia; order RFP12; family UBA1067; genus JAHFSX01. The sequence goes on along the minus strand of JANYBJ010000210.1, from coordinate 988 downwards.
AGAGTTTCAGGAAGCGGCCATGCTGCTCGGGTTCGTGTTTGTCATCATCGGCATCACCTTTTATCAGGAACGGAAAACCGAGCGTGCGCTGGAGGCGCTGAAAGACCTGTCAAGCCCCCGCGCCTATGTCATCCGCGACGGGGAGAAGACGCGCATCGCCGGCCGCGAAGTGGTCCGCGGTGATGTCTTGCTGCTCTCGGAAGGGGACCGGGTCCCGGCGGACTGCATTCTGGTGCACGCCCTCAACTTCTCCGTCGACGAGTCCCTTCTGACCGGCGAGTCGGTCCCCGTGCGCAAGTCGAACGCCGAGGACGTTTCACCCGCGATGGGAAAGCCGGGCGGCGACGACCTGCCCTTCGCGTTTTCGGGGACGTTGGTCGTGTCGGGCCAGGCGGCGGGTGTCGTCAAGGCGATCGGCACGGGAACCGAATTGGGGAAGATCGGCACGGCGCTCCAAATGCTTGAGGAAGAGCGGACACCCCTACAGGTCCAGACCGGCAAAGTGGTTCGCGCCTTTGCGGTTACAGGAGGTGTTCTCTGTGCGCTGGTTGTCGTTGTGTACTGGCTGACCCGCGGCAGCCTGCTTGAGGGCTTCCTGGTCGGGCTGTCGCTCGCGATGGCGATGCTCCCCGAGGAGTTCCCCGTGGTTCTGACGGTTTTCCTTGCGCTCGGCGCATGGCGCATCGCCAAGCACCGCGTGCTCACGCGGCGGGTCCCCGCCGTCGAGACCCTCGGCTCGGCGACCGTCCTGTGCGTCGACAAGACAGGCACCCTGACCCTCAACAAAATGACGGTCACCGATATTGTTGCCGGGGATCAGACGTTCACCTTCGGGACGCCGGTGGACGCGCTGCCCGAAGCGTTCCATGAGGTGGTCGAATACAGCATTCTCGCCAGTCCGGCCGACCCGTTCGACCCCATGGAAAAGGCCATGAAGGAGCTGGGCGAGCGCACGCTTGCCGAGACCGAACACCTGCACGCGACCTGG